>JBKJXI010000136.1:0-5415 GCA_046716325.1 Ilumatobacteraceae bacterium
GGCAAATTGCATAAATTTGTCAATCTGTTTGTTGCCGACGATGATGTCCGTTATCTGGATGGCCTCAACACCACGGTTCCGGCCGGGGAAACCGTCTCAATCATTCCCGCCGTTGCCGGCGGTTGAAAACCAACTAGTCGATCACCAATGAAATGTGTTGTCGCGGTCCCGGCACGACTTGAATCAACTCGACTGCCTCGTAAAGTTCTTGCTGACATCGGTGGAAAGGCGATGTTGCAACGTGTGCTTGAAAGATGTGCCACCGCAGCCAAACCGAATGAGGTTGTCTTGTGCACTGATTCGCTTGAGTTGCAACAAATTTCTAAGTTGTGGGGATTTCGATCGATTATGACTTCGTCATCGTGTACATCTGGGACCGATCGAATCGCATCTGTTGTAGATGAAATTGACGCTGAGTTCATAATTAACGTACAGGGGGATCAACCCTTCATTGATCCTGAAGTTATAGATCTAGTCGTCGACGAATGCTTCAGCCGCATACCGGCTCCTCAAGTGTTAACTCCAGTTTTTCGCCTTGACCAAGATCAGCTGCACAATTCAAACACCGTAAAAACCTTGCTGAATAGTGCCGGCGATGCCTTGTACTTCAGCCGATCGGCAATCCCATTTCAACGTGATGTGCCGCCGGAAAATTGGACAGCATTTGCCCCATATTGGGGACATGTCGGTCTCTATGCCTATCAACGGGAGGTGCTCAAACGCTGGCCTTCATTGCGACTCTCCAAACTCGAGGATCTTGAGAAACTTGAGCAACTTCGATTCATAGACAATGGCATTCGTATTTCAACGGTCGAAATAGCGGGCACCAGTCCGGAGGTCAATGATCTACACGACCTTCAGATAGCTAGACAATTGGCTTATCGTGACCAACCACCTACAGGTTTGCGATAGAAATGTATGCGGACATGCCAAAATCATCATCGCCAGTCGCTTTAGCCGTCATTGAGGCCCTCCTTCACGAGTCAGCTGCAATTTCCGCTGCCGCACATCGACTCGATCATTCGAGTATTTCCAAAGCAGTCGAGATTCTCGAGAGCTGCGGTCAAAAAGTTGTATTGAGCGGAGTTGGCAAATCCGGAATTGTCGGTCGAAAGATCGCCTCGACATTTAGTTCGGTGGGTCTAGTCGCGCTATATCTGAATCCCCTCGACGCGCTTCATGGTGACATTGGGGTCGTGGCCCCGGGAGATGTTGTCATTCTGTTGAGCAATAGTGGAGAAACGAAAGAACTGCTTGCACTTCTACCTCACCTTCGACTTCGCGGAACAAGTGTTATTTCGATTGTTGGTCATCTGCAGTCGTCGTTGGCTCGAGAATCCGATGTTGCCCTTGACGCGGGAGTAGATACGGAAGGTGGCCCACACAATTTAGTGCCAACCGCCAGCACAGCGGTTGCCATGGCTATCGGGGACGCATTGGCTACGGTGTGGATGCAAAGGAGAAATATTTCGCCCGACGAATTTGCTACGAATCACCCAGCCGGTGAACTAGGGAAAAAGCTAACAATGATCGTACGCGACCTAATGGTGCCGATCAATCGAGTGCAGCCAGTCGAGAGTTCGGCTCCGTTGCTGGAGGTAATCGAGCGACTTACGACATTTGGCATGGGAGCAGTTTTAGTTCACGATCAACACAGTGATTGTGCGATTGATGGTCTGATTACTGATGGGGACCTTCGACGGGCTCTCCGCTCGAGTCCCACGACTTTATGGGCTGAACTGACGGCACGGGACATCATGACACAAGATCCGATTACCATTGGCGAGTCGGTACTCGCCGTTGATGCAATTCAGGTGATGGAACACAATTCCAAAAAGGCAATTTCCGTTCTTCCAGTAGTTGGCCTGACAGGATCAATTGTTGGAGTACTCCGGCTTCATGATCTCGTTCAAGTCGGTCTTAGTGGCCCAGAAGTGGACGGACAGTAATGTCGCAGATCGAAGACGACGGAGTCCGAATTGCCGACTTGGGCGAAGGCGTTTTAGTTGGCAGTTCGCAGCCGATGACATTGATTGGCGGACCATGCGTAATTGAAAGTCGGGATCTGGTACTAGAGATCGCAGAAGCCGTGTCCGAGATTTGCCGCCGATTAGGAATTCAATTCGTCTTTAAGGCCAGTTTCGATAAGGCCAACCGAACATCGGCGTCGTCGTTTCGCGGGCCCGGGTTAGACCAAGGATTGGCTGTCTTGCAAGCAGTCAAGGATCAATTCCACGTGCCGGTATTGACCGATATCCATGAAAGTTACCAAGCTGCGATCGCTGCCGAGGTGGTGGACGTGCTGCAAATTCCGGCATTCCTGTGTCGCCAAACAGATTTGCTGTTGGCCGCCGCCAAGACCGGTAAAGCGGTAAATGTCAAGAAGGGTCAGTTTTTGGCACCTATCGAAATGTCGCAAGTCGTGAAGAAAATGCGGGCTGCCGGAGTCGAGAATCTGGTTCTTACGGAGCGCGGAAATAGCTTTGGTTACAACACTCTTGTAGTTGATTACCGGTCACTGCCTCAACTGCAAAATCTTGGCTGTCCCGTGATATTCGATGCGACTCATTCGGTGCAGCAACCTGGAGGATTAGGTGGTTCATCTGGAGGTCAGCGGGAATTCGTCGCTCCTCTAGCACGAGCAGCAGTCGCTGTTGGTGTTGATGGGTTGTTTATGGAAATTCACCCGCGACCCGATAAAGCACTAAGTGACGGACCGAATTCGCTTCCGCTTCATCGACTGGAGCCGCTACTTCGGCAACTTCTCGCGATCCGGGAACCACTGTTGAAGGCAGGTCCGATGCCTTCAACGATCTGAAAACACTGGGACCGTAGTGCTTGGGGCGATTCGGACAGTCGGTTTTCGATTCAAATTACTGGTCATCCGTCGTCGGCTTCAAAATATCAAACTTTTTGTTTGCGATGTTGATGGAGTACTGACAAATGGAACAATTTTGTATGCCGCGGATGGCTCTATTCTAAAACGGTTCAGTGTTTACGATGGACTCGGTCTTCAGCAGTTACAGAAGTTGGGAATCACCGTAGCAATAGTTAGCGGTGGTGATGGTGCAGCAATTGGCGCGAGAGCAAAGAGTTTGGGGATTGTCCATGTATTTTCCAATGTCATTAATAAGAGTCAGACGCTTCTTGAACTTCAATCGTCCACGAAGATGACGATTGAAGAGACCTTGTATGTTGGAGACGACGTGAATGATTTGACCTTGCGCGATCTCGTCGCCCTGTTTGTTGCTCCGTCCAATGCTGTGAAGTGTGTTAGACGCCATGCCGATGTCGTCCTCACAAAGACGGGTGGCAATAGTTGTATTCGACAATTGACGGATGAAGTGGTGAAGGTCCACCGGTGATTCGCATCTTTATTGGATACGACGAAAATGAGACTGTCGCCTTTCACGTTTTATCTCACAGTTTGCTACGGAATGCGTCGGAGCCCATTGAGATCATTCCACTTGTGAAGGGTCAGCTAAGGAAGTTCTACAATCGAGAACGATCGAGTATTGAGTCCACAGATTTTTCATTCACTCGATTTCTTGTTCCATATTTAAGTCGGTTTGCCGGATGGTCTCTATTTATGTATTGCGACATGCTATGCATCGGAGATATTGCCGAGCTCTGGATGCTTCAGAGCGACGAATTTGCCGTGATGTGCGTAAAACACGATTATGAACCAGTCACCGGCTCAAAATTTTTGGATCAAGTTCAGACGAAGTATGAAAAAAAGAACTGGTCAAGCGTCATGTTGTTCAATAATGAAAGGTGCACCGCTCTAACCCCCGAAGTCGTCGAGTCTGAAACGGGATTATTTTTGCACCAGTTCAAATGGCTGAGTGGTGACTCCCAAGTTGGTTCGCTTCCACCCGAATGGAATTATCTCGTTGGTGAGCCGGTGAATTCTGAAACTGCTCCAAAATTGATTCATTACACACTTGGTGGACCATATTTTGCTGAGTACGCCAATTGTGAGCATGCAAATTTATGGCGAGATGAATACGAACGCATGACCAACTCATCAAAGCGGAAATAGATAGTTGGCGAATGACATCAAATCGAAAATTTGTATTTGTATTAAATACTTCCGCCGACATTGACCATATGGCGCCCGCCATATGGCAGTGTCTAGAAAACGGGCGAAATGTTTTAGCTCTGGTGGCCGGCCGAACCAAGTTTAAAAACGACTTTCGGCTTGATTTTCTAAAAACCTTTGGCGGTTTCGAATTAATCCCCATTTCGCAACTCAATGCACAAACCGACATACCGCGTAAGCTGCTGCGTCCATTGTGGAATTTTTATCGGATGAAGAGATTCTTACAACACAACAAAGCGATGCTCTGTGTCTTTGAGTGGGGTGACGGGATTTGGTCAGACCAAGTTAAACCAGATCTAGCAACATTTTTCAGACTCAAATTCTTTGCCGATTTCGTTTTACAGATGCAGTATGCGTGCAGGTCACTCGGAATTCCCACGGTCAGTCTTCCGCATGGTCACTCAACGAAGATGTCGCTGATCCGAAGCGATCATGTTCAGAAAGTTCTGGATGCAAATGATCAAAAATTGCCATTTTCGAATCGGAACAGTTTTGCCAAGTATGTGTTTGCGTCGGAGTATCACCGTGACGTTATTATTAATAACTCGGATCTGTCACCGGCAAATGTTGAAGTGTGGGGTTCAGCGAGATTTTCGCCTGAATGGACTCGACTCCTCTATCAGATTTCTCCGCAGGCCATTATTCCGAATCGTACACCGAGGCAAAATCATCGGGTGTTATTCTTCATTCCCAAGTGGCATAATCTCGTCGATCGAAAGGCAACGATTGAATTACTAATTGCGTTGGCAGCCATCCCGTCGATCCAATTGGTAGTTCGGGGACATGTTCGAGGTCGCGATACTCAATTGACCACCTCGGAACTCTCGTCGCTTAAATCCTCAGATTCGGTGTTTATTGCGAATGAAGATACACCGTCGACTTCTCTCATCTCAGCTTCGGACGTACTTATCGATGTTGATTCAAGCATCGCCTTTGACGCGATCGCACTTGGAAAACTTTATATTCGACCCAGATATCTTCAGCACGAATCGATCAAGACCGTGTTTGATGAATACGGAGGCGCCTACCAGGCCGACAGTCAACGGCAAATCATTGAGATTTTGTTATCTCCGACCTTGCCTTTGATCGTCAGTAGCGACAAGTTCCGAGAAGTCGTAATTGGGGATGTAAGGTCCCACATTCCCCTGCAGTATTTCAGAAGATTGAGCACTCTAAGCGGCGACTAATTCAACCTCCGCTTGGGTGGGAGCCGTTTCGATTGCCGTAGTTGGCGAGTTATTCTTGCGCCACACGTGCAGGTTGCGGGCGTGTGTGCCGATCCACATCACGCTCATGGCGATAAAGCCAGGCTT
>JBKJXI010000137.1:0-4091 GCA_046716325.1 Ilumatobacteraceae bacterium
TGCGCGTGCTCGACGGAGCGGTGGCGGTTTTCGATTCGGTCGCCGGCGTCGAGCCGCAGACCGAGACCGTATGGCGACAGGCCAACAACTACAGAGTGCCGCGAATGTGTTTCATCAACAAGATGGATCGCACGGGCGCCAATTTTTATCGCACCCTCGACATGATCAAGGATCGCCTCGGGGCGGTGCCGGCTGTTCTGCAGTTGCCGTATGGCGCGGAAGCCGGTTTCAAGGGAATGATCGACATCGTCAAGATGAAGGCAGTGGTGTGGGACGGCGACGAGAAGGATTCAGAGTATGGCGATGCGGAAATTCCCGCCGACTATCTGGACCAGGCGCACCAGTACCGGGCCGAGTTGCTCGAACTAGTTGCCGGCGAGGACGAGGCGCTGATGGAGAAATTTCTCGCCAGCAACGATCTCTCGGAAGAGGAACTGCGCGCCGGAATCCGCAAGGGGACATTGGCATTTAGTTTTGTTCCAATCCTGTGCGGGTCGGCGTTTAAGAATAAAGGTGTCCAGCAGATGCTCGATGCCGTCGTCGACTACATGCCCTGCCCACTTGACATTCCGCCGGCCAAGGGAACCAAGCCCGATAGCGACGACCTGATTACGCGCACGGCGGATGAGAAAGGTCCATTTGCGGCACTGGCATTCAAGATCGTTGCCGACCCATTTGGTCGGCTCACCTACTTCCGCGTCTATTCCGGAACGATCAACAAGGGTGACGAGGTGTATAACTCGGTCAAGGAAAAGCGAGAGCGCGTTGGTCGGCTGCTCTTGATGCACGCCAATCAACGCGAGGATATCGACTTTGCGATGGCCGGTGACATTGTTGCTGGACTCGGGTTCAAAGATGTAACAACTGGCGACACGCTGTGCGACCGTAACAACCCGATCGTGCTGGAGCGGATGATCTTCCCAGAGCCCGTCATCCACGTGGCGATCGAGCCAAAGACGAAGCATGACCAAGACAAACTTGGCAAGGCACTGAAATCACTTTCCGACGAAGACCCAACGTTTCGCGTGCGCACCGATGAAGAGACCGCGCAAACGGTAATTTCGGGAATGGGCGAGTTGCATCTCGAAATTCTGGTCGACCGCATGCAACGAGAATTCGGTGTTGATGCAACAGTTGGCAAGCCGCAGGTTGCTTATCGCGAGACGATCACTCGCAAGGTCGAAAATGTTGAATATCGACACATCAAACAGTCGGGTGGATCGGGACAATTCGCCGTCGTCAAGATAGACATCGAGCCAAGCGGCGTCGGCAACGGTTATCAATTCGTTGACGACATCACGGGCGGTCGAATTCCTCGCGAGTACATCCAGCCGGTGAATCAGGGAATGCAGTCGGCCCTAGACAACGGGGTTCTCGCCGGCTATCCGACCGTGGACGTCAAGGTCACCTTGGTCGACGGTCAGTATCACGATGTTGACTCCAGCGAAATGGCGTTCAAGATTGCCGGTCAAATGGTGTTCCGCAAAGCCGCTCAGCTCGCCAAGCCGATCATTTTGGAGCCAATCATGGCCGTCGAAGTTGTGACTCCCGAGGACTATATGGGCGATGTCATGGGCGACTTGTCGAGCCGCCGCGGGCGTATCGAGGGCATGGAAGCCAACGGCAATGCCCAGAACATCAGGGCGCAGGTTCCGCTTTCCGAAATGTTCGGATACAGTACAGACCTGCGTTCACGTACTCAGGGACGTGCAACTTACACAATGCAGTTCCATAGTTACCAGCAGGTCCCCGAAGTCATCTCCCAAGAGATCATCAAGAGAGTGCGCGGCGAATAGTCCACACCAAAGAGAAAGCAACTAACAGGAGTAGCCATGTCAAAGGTAAAATTTCAGCGCAATAAGCCACACGTCAACATCGGCACGATGGGTCACATCGACCACGGCAAGACAACGTTGACAGCTGCGATTTCCAAGACATTGGCGGGCAAGGGACTGGCCGAATACACCCCGTTCGATCAAATCGACAAGGCTCCAGAAGAAAAAGCTCGCGGTATCACGATCTCAATTGCGCACATCGAATACGAATCCGAGAAGCGTCACTATGCCCACGTCGACATGCCCGGTCACGCCGACTACATCAAGAACATGATCACCGGCGCGGCCCAGGTCGATGGCGCAATCTTGGTTGTCGCCGCTACCGACGGACCAATGCCTCAGACACGAGAGCATGTGCTCTTGGCTCGTCAAGTAGGCGTGCCGTACATTGTTGTCGCCTTGAACAAGGCAGACCTCGTCGACGACGAAGAACTACTCGAATTGGTCGAAGTCGAATGTCGTGACTTGCTCACATCGTATGAATTCCCAGGCGACACTGCACCGGTTGTGCGAGTCTCGGCACTGAATGCGCTCAACGGTGATGCGGATGCACAAGAGAAAGTCATGGAGCTCATTCGCGCCTGTGACGAATTCATTCCGGAGCCAAAGCGCGAGTTGGACAAGCCATTCCTGATGCCGATTGAAGACGTGTTTACGATCACCGGTCGGGGAACCGTCGTAACCGGCAAGGTCGAGCAGGGCCGAGTTCACACGGGTGACGAAATCGAAATCGTCGGTTTGCGCGATACCCAAAAGACAACGTGCACGGGTGTGGAAATGTTCCGCAAGCTCTTGGATGAGGGTATGGCGGGCGACAACATTGGCGCCCTATTGCGCGGCACGAAGAAGGAAGATGTCGAGCGCGGTCAGGTGCTTTGTGCACCCGGTTCGATTACCCCGCACACGACTTTTGAGGGTCAGGTATATGTGTTGAAGAAGGAAGAAGGTGGCCGTCACAAGCCATTCTTCAACAACTACCGTCCACAATTCTTTTTCCGCACCACCGATGTCACCGGAACCGTCGAATTGCCAAAGGGCACCGAAATGGTGATGCCCGGTGACAACGTGATGATGACCGTCGAACTGGGCAAGCCAATTGCCATGGTCGAAGGTCTTCGCTTCGCCATCCGCGAGGGTGGACGAACCGTGGGCGCCGGCCGAGTCGTCAAGATCCTCAAATAAAGAGTTGACGAACTCCGTTTCATGACCTCGAGCATCCGCATCCGTCTCAAGGCGTTTGATCATCGAATCATCGATGACTCGTCGAAAAAGATAGTCGAGACGGTTGCGCGCACGAATGCCACCGTGCGCGGTCCGATTCCGCTTCCCACCGACAAACATCGCTACACCGTGATTCGCGGACCGCACGTCGACAAGGACTCGCGCGAGCATTTTGAAATGCGCATTCACAAGCGACTGATTGACATCATCGAGCCGAACGCCAAGACGATCGATAGCTTGCAGCGAATCGAATTGCCCGCCGGCGTCGATATCGAGATCAAACTACAAAATAGTTAGATCCGTTTTCGCTCGTGCAGTATGCACTGCATCAGCGCCACGTCGAGCCAGCGGCCAAATTTGCGCCCTACCTCGCGCTCAATTCCGACCAGGGTGAACCCGCATGCCTCGTGTACGGCACGAGATCCAACCCCAGAGGCGCCGATTCGAGCCATCACGGAATGGAATCCGGAGGCGTCCGCCATTTCCAGTAGATGCTCGAGTATGGCCCTGCCGATTCCTTGTCGGCTAAATGCGCGCGCAACATACAGGGAGTCCTCAACCGTGGTGCTGTAGGCGGCGCGATCCCGATACACGCTCAATGCGCCGAAGCCAACAACTTGGTCCGCCTTGGTGGCGACTACGACCGAAAATGCTCCGCTTCGCTCCATGATCCAGGCCCGCTGAACCTCCAATGTGCGCGGAACCAGGTCAAATGTCGAAGTCTCGTTTTCGACTTCAAAATTATAGATCTCGCAAATTGCCGCCGCGTCGTCGAGCTCTGCACGGCGGATTAGAAGTTCGATCACCGATTTCGAACCTAGTGGGTTGGCGAGGGGATGCCACGGCTCACTGAATCTCGTCGTACGGCGCCAACGATGGTACTTGCACAGTGGAAAACAAGAACTGGTCAAAAAATTGCCTAGACGATCGCCAAAGATCTGAAAGTTGCGCTAGACATCAAGTTATGACTGACAGCTTTCCGGGCGACCCGGGTAATTGGAGTAATCGACCCTTTTCATACTCGCCGCCGCCCCC
>JBKJXI010000138.1:0-3251 GCA_046716325.1 Ilumatobacteraceae bacterium
ATGTTGATTTCGTTCCCGCCAGCCAAATTGTTGGAGTCAATGATTGAGCGACCCGGATCCAAGTTCGCATCCAGATCCGGGTGCGGGCCGCTGCCGGCGTCGATGATGGCCACCGTGACACCGACGCCAGTGGATTGGTTCCACACCTGCGGCGCACCAATCGCAGATAGTCCCCATTGATCGTTAATGAGTGGATCGGCCGCCGCGGCCACCGGCGTGGCGCCAAGTCCAAACGAAAAAAACGAAACGGTGGCGACGACAAGGATCGACGCCATCACCGAACCGCGTTTTCGTGACATGGCTGTGCTCCGAATGTGACGGGAAATAGTAATCAGTTACACGCCCATGGCGTGAAAACCGCCGTCAACATGAATGATTTCACCTGTGGTGGCGGGAAACCAGTCAGACAGCAGGGCAACGCAGCTTCGTGCCACGACCGATGAGTCATTCACGTTCCATCCCAGCGGGGCGCGCGATCCCCACGCATCCTCGAAGGTCGAAAATCCCGGGATCGATTTGGCGGCCATTGTTCGGATCGGTCCGGCGGCAATCAGGTTGCAACGGATATTTTTTCGGCCGAGTTCCTTGGCCAGATACCGGTTCGTCGACTCCAGCGCAGACTTGGCGACCCCCATCCAGTTGTACGCCGGCCAGGCCACCGTGTTGTCAAAATCCAGCCCGACGAATGTGCCGCCGTTGGGCATCAGCGGCACGAACGCGTCGGCCAGTGTCTTGAGCGAATATGTCGAGATGTGCAGCGCGGTAGCCACATCGTCCCACTCGGCGGCCATGAAGTCGTCCCCGAGACACGACGCTGGGGCAAAGCCGATCGCATGTAAGACGCCATCGACGGTGCCGAGCGACTTGGCCACGGCGTCTCGCGCCTGCGCGGTGTGTTCCTCGACCGTCACATCGAACTCGAAAACCTCAGCGGGTGTGTCCAGTTTTCTTGCGGTGCGCTGGGTGATCGAGAGTCCTCGGCCGGCTCCGGTCAGCACCACGGTCGCACCCTCGCGCTGAGCAAGTTGGGCGACGCCAAAGGCGAGCGACGCCTCGGTAAGAACGCCGGTGATAACAATGTTTTTGCGATCGAGAATTCCCATATCCTCAACCGTATCTGTCCGATCTGGTTTGTGTAAGGCTCACGGTATGCGGGTTGGGATTATTGGCGGAACGGGACCGGCGGGAAGTGGTCTCGGGTTGCGACTCGGTGTCGGCGGCCACGACATCGTGCTTGGCTCGCGCTCGCATGATCGCGCTCAAGAAGTGGTGCGAGATCTCGTTGCCCCGTGGACGGGTTACACATGCTCGATTACCGGTGGTGACAATGCCGAGGCGGCAGCGTGCGAACTGATCGTGGTCGCGACGCCGTGGGATTCGGCGGCGACAACGGCCAGCGAACATGGCGAGGCGCTGCGCGACAAGATTGTGATCACGATGGCCAACGCGCTGGTGCGAGTGGGCAAGGAGTTTCAACCCCTCGTTCCGCCGCGCGGAAGTATTGCCGCCCATGTGCAGGCCGCGCTGCCACACAGCAAGGTGGTGGCGGCATTTCAGCACCTGCCCGCAAAGGAACTTGGCAATCTGGAGCACAAGGTGGACAGCGATGTGCTCATCTGTTCCGACTACCCGGAGGCGATCGAAGTTGTCAGCGATCTGGTGATGTCGATTCCCGGCTGCCGGCCGCTGAACACGGGCGGCCTATCGAATGCGCTTGCCCTCGAGGCATTCACCGCCGTGCTGTTGCAGTTGAATGTTCGCTACAAGACTCGTGTTGCGCCGCGGCTGACGGGAATTCCCGATGTTGATCCCGTGAGCGGTCGAAAGATTCCGTTGCTCTGACGATGTATCTATTTGATACCCAGCGACAACAGGTCGTCCCTTTTCAACCTCGGCCACGGGTGCTGATGTACACGTGCGGAATCACGCCTTACGACTCCACCCATCTTGGCCACGCTTTTACATTTGTCGCCTATGACATCGTGCAAAGACGGTTGATCGATCTTGGCCACGAGGTGCGTTGCGTTCGCAATGTCACCGATGTCGATGATCCTCTGTTCGCCAAGGCAAGGGAACTTGGCGTTCACTATCTGGATCTGGCGGCCGGCGAGGAGGCGCGGTTCAACGCCGACATGGTCGCGCTGAATGCGCTGCCGATCTTCAGCACTCCGCGTGCTTCGTCGGCAATTTCCGATATCCGTGGATTTATCGGCATGGTCATCGAGCGTGGGTTCGCTTACCAATCCGGCGGATCGGTGTACTTCGATGTCAGCAAGTCGCCGCGATTTGGCGAGCTGTCGCGCCTGGATCGGACCACGATGCTCGAGCTGGCACGCGAGCGGGGAGGAAACGTTGACGATCCGCACAAGCGTGACCCGCTCGACTTTGTGTTGTGGCATCCATCGGCCGCCGACGAACCATCGTGGGACACGATGTGGGGTGCGGGTCGCCCCGGTTGGCACATCGAGTGTTCGGCGCTGGCGTTGCGCGAGTTGGGCACGACGATTGATCTGCATGGCGGGGGAACCGATCTGATCTTTCCGCATCACGAATCCGAGCGGGCGCAATCTGAGGCGGCAACGGGCGAACCCTTTGTCCGACATTGGATGCATGTGGCGATGGTGGACATGGATGGACACAAGATGTCCAAGAGTCGGGGCAATCTCGTGTTTGTCGACAAGTTGCGAGCCGAGCACGATCCGCGCGCGATCCGCCTTGGCCTGATCGAACATCACTATCGACACGATTGGGAGTGGGACGAAGGCCTCATCGGCCGCGCGGAGAATCGACTGAACATCTGGCGGCGGGCAACTCACGGCGACGGCTCGGCGGCGCTAGCAGAAGTTCGCGCCGCGCTAGATGACGACCTCAACACCCCGGCGGCGGTGGCCGCGGTCGACGCCGCGGCGAGGGCTGGTCATCGGGTCACCAGCGCGACGAACTTGCTTGGAATTGTGCTGGATGAGTAATCCACCGAGCCCGTAGGTTGATGGAGTGACCCATTCCAGACTGCACCAGGGGGCGACCAAGTTGCAGTCGCGCGTTCGGTGGTTGGCGAAGCTGCCGTCCAAACGGCTATGGAAATTTGAGTTGGAGGGATTCGATCAAATTCCGAGCGATGGTCCGGCGATTCTGTGTTCAAACCACATCAGTTTTCTCGACTCGGCATTTCTCATGTTGCACGCGCCACGAAACATTTCATTCGTCGGCAAGAGCGAGTACATGGACTCGTGGAAAACACGACGACTTTT
>JBKJXI010000139.1:0-5753 GCA_046716325.1 Ilumatobacteraceae bacterium
ATCTTGCTCTTGGCCTTCGGCGATGCCACGAACTCGAGCCACCGCTCGGAGGGCTCCGCATTTTCCGCCTTGGAGGTGAGGATCTCGCACGTGTCGCCGGCGTTCAACAGGTGCTCAAGAGGTACAAGTCGGCCATTTACTCTGGCTCCGATGCATGCATGCCCAACCTCGGTGTGAACGGCATAGGCGAAATCAACGGCCGTCGAATTCACCGGCAGGGCAATTACCTTTCCCTTCGGCGTGAACACGAATAGTTCTTCCTGATCGAGATCGGTCTTGAGGCTTTCCAGAAATTGGCGGGGGTCCGAAACTTCGCCCTGCCAATCGATGATCCGATTCAACCAATCGATGTCTTGCGATGGCGATCCGTCCTTATATGACCAATGCGCCGCCACTCCCCACTCGGCTCGCTGGTGCATGTCGCGGGAACGAATTTGGACCTCAATCGTCTTGCCGTCTGGACCGATGACGGTGGTGTGCAGGGACTGATACAAATTGAACTTTGGCATCGCGATGTAATCCTTGAATCGCCCGACCACTGGCTTCCAATGGCCATGAATGCAGCCGAGGGCGGCGTAACAGTCGTTGACCGAGTCGACGACGATCCTCACCGCCATCAGGTCGAAGATCTCGTTGAAATCGCGTCCCTTTTGCACCATCTTTTCGTACAGACTCCAGAGGTGCTTGCCGCGGGCGGTGAGTTCTGCCTCGATACGTATTTCCTTGAGCCACACCCCCACCTGCCCGAGGGCCCGCGCCAGATAGACATCGCGTTCCGGGGCCCGAATCGACACCAGATGATCGAGTTCCGCATATCGCTTCGGATACAGCGCGGCAAACGATAGATCCTCGAGTTGTTGTTTCAGATCTTGCATACCCAGGCGATGGGCCAAGGGCGAATAGATGTCGAGAGTTTCTTGGGCAACCTGACGCTGCTTGTCGAGCGGTCGCGACGCAATCGTTCGCATGTTGTGCAGCCGGTCTGCCAGTTTGATAATCAAAACGCGCAGGTCGCGCGCCATTGCCACGAGCATCTTGCGCATCGTTGCGGCCTGCTGAGCTTCTTTGGAGTCAAAATGTAGGCGCTCAAGTTTGGTCAAACCATCAACGAGACCAGCAACTTCGGCACCAAAGTTTTGCTCCACATCGGCAAGGGTGATCTCGGTGTCTTCCACCGCGTCATGAAGCAGCGCGGCAACAATTGAGACTTCGTCTAGTCCAAGGTCGGCGACAATCCGGGCGACTGCCACCGGGTGGCTGATGTAGAGTTCGCCGCTGTTGCGGGTCTGATGCTGATGAGCCTCGCGAGCCATCGCATAGGCGGTGTTGATATGGGCAATGGACCCTTTGGGGTGCCGTGCCTTATATGCGGTGAGCAACGGTACGAGGTCTTCGGCAATGACGGAATGCTGGCGGCGCCACGGAAGGACCCTCGATGTCGTGCTCATTGCGAGCTACCCATGACCAAAGTCTATGGGCATTTGGCGTGGACTAGCCGCGGCTCCGCTTCTTGCGCGGACGAGGCGGGTGCGTGAGCGCCGATGCGACGGTGATCTGTTCGCGACCCGAATCGGCGATCTGGGAATTCGGCGACGCCGCCTCAACTTCGGACGACAAAGTAGGAACGACTCCGGCCACCCGCAACATGTCGGGCCCTAGCGATAGCTGACCGATGAGCGGGCGAAATTTTGCTTCCCGTTGTTTCAAGACCGCGAGCAAGGGTGTGGCAATAAAAATGGACGAATAAGCCCCGAGCAACATTCCAACCAATAGGGCCATCGCAAAATCTTCCAAGGCAACGACGCCGAGAATCCACGAGCCCAGTACCAGCAACGAGAGCACCGGCAAGATGGCCGCCACACTCGTATTAATCGAACGCATTAAGACCTGATTCATCGAAATATTGGTGATGTCGCCATAGGACACCCGCGACGAGGAAAACCTCTTGGTGTTCTCGTGAACCTTGTCAAATACAACGATCGTGTCGTAGAGCGAAAATCCGAGAATTGTGAGAAACGCGATCACCGTGGCCGGTGTTACAGAGAATCCGGTTACCGAGTAAATTCCAACGCTCAGCAAGACGTCGTGAGCCATCGCAACAATTGCCGACAGCGCCATCTTCCACTCGAATCGCCAAGCGATGTACAGGGAGACCACTCCAAAGAAAATGAGTAGCGCGCGGAGTGCTTTTTCTGTAATCGTTCGACCCCACGACGAACTTACGGCGGCGACACTTACCTCTTGCATCGAGACTCCCGCCGCCGATGCCAGAGCCTCCTGAACCTTCAGTTGTACTTCCGGCGTTTGCTCACCAACTTGGATGCGGAGACTTTGACCGGCATTGCCATTGAGCGTTTGAATCTTGGCGTCGCTAGTAGAGATCCCGCTGCTATCTAAAATTCCACGCGCTTCGTCGACCGTCACATTCGCCGACGGGACTTCCCATGCCACCCCACCCTCAAAATCGATCCCGAGGTTTAATCCTCGGTTATACAGCGAAGCAATCGTGATCAGAAACAGGACCAGCGAAAATCCGAAACCCCACCGGCGTCGACCGACGAAGTTAAAGGTTGTCTCCCCGCGATACAGCCGACCAACACCGCCGCTCATGCGGTTGCCCCAGTTGATGCGTCGGCCCGGCGATCGACTCCGAGAATCTTGCGACTGGCAAAGAACCTGCTTCGAGCGAGCAGCAACACGGCCGGTCGAGTGAATGTATAGGCGACAATCACGTCACAAAGTGTTGACAGGCCCAGGAAAAAGGCGAATCCGCGAACCGAACCGACCGTCAGTTTCCAAAGCACCAATGCCCCAATAAATGACACCGTGTCGGCCGCCAGAATCGTTCGCCATGCGGCGGCGAAACTGCGCTGCGCCGAATTTTTAATGGTCTTGCCCTTGTGCAGTTCGTCCTTGATCCGTTCAAAGAACACAACATAAGAGTCGATCGTGACTCCAATCGAGACGATGATCCCGGCCGCGCCCGCAAGCGACAACGCCAGCCCATTTGTTTTAGATAGGAACGCGATCGTGCTCCACAACAGAGCACCCGACACCATCAAGCCCCCGACCACAACCAAGGTAAGCAGGCGGTAGTAAAAAAAGAAGAAGAGTATTACCAACAGCACGCCGAGCAACCCGGAGAGCATGGCTGCACGCAGAGAATCCTTGCCCAGGGTCGGCGACACCGTCTGTACCTGCGACACACCAAACTTCACGGGCACGGCACCGAACTCAAGAATTTTTGCCAGATCACGGGCCTCGGATTCGGTGAAGTCGCCGCTGATCTGCACCGAGCCGCCGCTGAAAATTGGTTCGCGAACCACCGGGGCCGAAATCACGACACCGTCCAGCACGATTGCCACTTGCGCCGTCGGGCAGGTGGGCTCGCGGTTGTAACACGATGTGGTGAGCGCGTTCCACAGTTGCTCGCCGTCTGCGCCGCCGCGGAGTCCAACGACGACGACCCACGAGCCGGCTTGGATTTCGGCCTGGGCATCATTGGAAAACACTTTTCCGCTGGCGGCGGCGGGGCCAACGTAATAACCGTTTCCCTTCCCATCGGTGAGCAACACGGTCGCGGTCGGATCATTTGGATCCGTGGAGGCGGGAATCGTGACCACGGGAACTGTGGTAGTCGTTGTCGTAGTAGTTGGCGCAACACTCGTGGTCGGAACGGTCGTCGTTGCGGCGCCCGAAGCAAAGTGCTTCCGCGTGCCGCCAACGCCGCCGCTCGGGGGCGGCAATGTTGTCCCAGACGAAGACTCTGGGGCCACGGTCGTCGTAGATTCGACCTGAAGGAGCCCGGCCTGAAGAACCGGCCTAAGCAATAGTTCGCCCTGCCGACCAATAATGTCGAGCGCCCGCTGTTGGTCGTCGACTCCCGGAAGGTTGACTATGACCGTGTCACCTTGGCGAATGATTTCGGGCTCGGCCACACCAATCGAGTCCACGCGCGAGCGAATGATTTCGAGTGCGACATCGAGAGCCGTGGCGTCGTATTCGCCTTCGGGTTGGAGTGTTACCGATGCGCCACCCTGCAGGTCGAGGCCGAGCGATGGTGTGTTCCCGACCGCAAGATTGGCGACAAGAATTCCACCACTGACGACCACGATTCCAATCAGGGAAACGAGTAGTCGGCGTACCATCTGGTGCGAATCTGGGGAAGAAGAATTAACGCTTAGCTTGTGCTGGTGGCCTGCGTACCAGCAGCCTTGTTCACTACCCGAGCCACCGAGTTGCGTGTGACCCGAATTTCAATTGACTTGCCCGGAGCCTGTTCGGCAATGTCGAGCCAGAGGTAGTCGTCTTCGACCGACGAGACGAAGCCAAAAATCCCCGAACTTAAAACGACTTCATCGCCTTCGCCCAAGGTGCTTTGCAGGTTACGGGCTTCCTTTTGTCGCTTGCGCTGTGGCTTGAGAAGCAGGAAATACATCGCCACAAAGATGAGGACGAGGGGAAGGAGACTCACGAGTCCGCCGCCGCCCCCGCTAGAACCGGAACCAAAAATGAGCAAAGCGGTCTGTGACATAGGTTCGTACTCTAGCGACTTATGGTTCATTCTCCGTCGTCACGGCCCACACAGCGAGTATTTCACGGCGAAACTGATCAAATGTGCCTTCCGTAATTGACGATCGCATATTGTCCATTAACGCAAAAGTCCAAGCCAGATTGTGCATCGAAACCAAACGGGATGCTGTGGGTTCGCCAACTTGGAATAGATGGCGCAGGTAGCCACGGGAGTGACGCTGGCACACCGAACATCGACAGGATTTATCGATCGGATCTTCGCTGGCAAGGTACTCGGATCGTTTGAGATTGATTCGACCATCGTTCGTCAGGGCGGTTCCGTGTCGGCCAAGTCGTGTCTGCATCACACAGTCAAACTGATCGACGCCCAAGTTGACGGCCTCGACTAGGGATGCAGGATCCCCCACTCCCATCAAGTATCTCGGACGGTTCTCCGGCAGATGCTCCACGGCACTGGCCAATGCCGGCAACATTTCCTCGCGGGTCTCCCCGACCGAAAGACCGCCGATTCCATAGCCGTCAAAATCTAAGGCGATCGTGCGCTGCGCACTTTCGCGGCGCAGGCTCTCGCTCGTGCCACCCTGCACAATTCCAAACAACGACTGATCGGTCCTCGAGTGGGCGGACCTTGCCCTAGCGGCCCATTGCGCGGTTCGATTCACCGCTGTTTGGACCACATCCGGCGCAGACGGCAATGGCGGACATACATCGAGCACCATCTGAATGTCGGCTCCAATCAACTGCTGAACTTCCACCGCGGATTCCGGCGTGAATCTGTGCGTCGATCCGTCATAGGTGGACTTAAATGAAACACCGTCGTCGTCGACATCCGGATTCAATGAAAACACTTGAAAACCGCCCGAGTCCGTGAGCGTCAGCCCGTTCCATCCAGAAAACGCACCAAGCCCACCAAGGTCGGCGATGATCCGGGCGCCCGGTCGCAACATCAAGTGATAGGTATTTCCGAGAACTATCTGGGCACCCAATTCTGCATAATCTTGTGCGCTCAAATACTTGATTGCGCCCCTGGTGCCAACCGGCATAAAACACGGTGTCGTGTATGTGCCGCGGTGTGTGAGCGCCACGCCGGTCCGCGCCGAGCCGTCGCGCGATTTTTCGGTGAAGGAGACGGGAAACACTTGCTACACGGTACCGATTCAATCCAAGTGACGATCCAACAACATCGCGTCACCGAACGACAAAAACCGATACTTTTGTCC
>JBKJXI010000140.1:0-10844 GCA_046716325.1 Ilumatobacteraceae bacterium
GGCTATCTATCCGGAGAATTTCGTCGGATCGATGGCAATACGTTTCTCGGTCACGGGTCCAACCATACCTATATATAGGTACGCCCAAGGTCACCCGATCGATGCCTGAGAACTTGGGATTCTCAACGTCAATGCCGTACTTTTTGATCATGCATAAAAACATATTTGTCAACTTGCCGGTCAAGGATCTCGCTCGCTCAATCGAGTTTTTCACCAAACTTGGCTACTCGTTCAACCCTCAATTCACCGATGAAAACGCAAGTTGCATGATCATTGGCGAAAATATTTATGTGATGTTGCTTGTTGAACCATTCTTTACCTCGTTCATACCCAATCCGGTATCCGACGCGTCAAATGTGAGTGAGGTCATCATTGCAGTCACCTGCGACAGTCGCGAAGAGGTAAATGAACTGACGGATCGCGCTATCGGGGCCGGCGCCACCCAACATAAACCGCCGTCAGATCTCGGATTCATGTATAGCTCGATGTTTCAGGATCTTGATGGTCATTTCTGGGAACCGTTTTGGATGGATCCAACTCACGCCCAATAGAAAATTTCACATTGCTAATTTGAAGTTTGCGAAAGTAATTAACACTACGCAGACAGGCCCAATCATGAGACGCATGTCGCCTCCGAATGTCTAACGAAACAAAGTATGGGGCATTACCGTCCAATCTAGGAGGTAAAAGTCGCTCACTGTTCCCCAACAAAAGCAGCGACACTCCGGATGAAACGCAGGACACTTGACATTATTTTCAGCAGCGGCGCCCTCGTCTCGGATCTCACTTCGGTCGTAGCGTGAGCAGGCGTATACGGCGAAGTCCACCAGGTCAATTCCATGTGATTGACACCGAGTGCGATGCCCGTGAAAAAATTCCAATTTATGAATCAATGTTCCCGCATCGGTCCTGACGAACTTCAATCCAAATACAACGAACTGGCAACCGCACACGCCGACCATCTGAGCTAGCTCGGCGGTGTATCACCCTCTGCATTGCTCGGCGACGATTACGAAACGTTCCGCTCCGTGCTACGCGGCGGAGCGCTGTGCGGCCCCTTCCACCAGCCGCCGCGATCGACGCTAGGGTCACAGGGATATTAGGGGAAAGGGTCAAAAACCTAGGGAGAGCGAGCAGGCACCGTCTCGTGGCGGTTATCGCCACGCTCGCGTCCCTCGCCACGCTCGCGGTCGCATCTCCAACTGGGGCACAAGAGTCCGCGGTCGCGTCTCCTCTCGGTGTGAGCGTCACAACCTGTACGACTGAACAGAAGGCAAAGGCCCAGCTGGCGGTGGCAACCTACCCGAAGGCGCGCCACGCGAAGTTGCGCAGGCTCCGCGCCGCTGCCGCGTGCGTCGTGCCACTGTCAGCACCAACAACTACCACGACTACCCCAGCACCACTTCCGCTGGGGCCGACCGTTGTCCCCACGGCTGCGTCGCCATGCATGCTCGCGCCGAACGAGCGCTCTACGGCGAACGAGCTCAACTGGGGGATCCCGCTCTTCCACGAGGGGCCCATAAACACGGCCGGTGCGCTGCCAACAGCCGGCTCTGTGCGGGCGCTGGTCGTCGCGGTGGACTTCTCGGACGCGCCCGCCAGCCGGGACGCCGCGCAGCTCGCTAACACTGCCGTCTCCGGGCTCGGCCGCTTCGCGGAGTACTCGTATGGCCGTTTTTCGGCGTCCGCGGAGATCGTCACCGGATGGCGGAGGATGTCTCGGCCCGCGTCGTCGTACGCAAGCCTGAGCGACCTTGGCGACGGCGCGCGGGTGTTCTTTACTGAGGTGACCGGGCTCGTGGACGCGGAGGTGGACTTCTCGGCAATTGAGTTCGTCATCGTCCTCGCGCCGGGACTGAAGCCGTTTCAGCGCGCCGGCAATCCCGCCTGGTCCGTGTTCCCCGGCCGCGGCTTCAGCCGCGACGGCAACGAGATCCGCCACGCGACGACGCTGATGGAAGCGGTCACTAATCCCTACGCGGACATCGCGTCGATCACCAATCACGAGCTGTCGCACTCCCTCGGGCTCCCCGAGACTTATCAGATGACGAGTGGCGACACGCGCCGCGACCTCGTCGGCATGTGGGACCTAGGGAACATTCCAAACCAACGCCACTTCCTCGCCTGGCACAAGTACCGACTTGGCTGGATCGAACAGGCCCAGGTGACCTGTATCGACGCGCCCAGACAAGAACAGGTGACGCTCACACCCCTGGAGACGCGCGGCGGAATGAAGGCGGTCGTCGTGCGGACGTCGCCGTCTTGGGCCTACGTCGTCGAGGCGCGGCGCAGGATCGGACTCGACGGGAACATCTGTCACGAAGGCGTGCTCGTATACACCGTTGACTCGCAGGTCGACAACGGCGGCGGGCCGATCCGCTTGTTCCGCGCGGCCGAGGATGTGCCGGGACAGGTGCAACAGCAGTGTGGCATTCTCTACAACGCGCCGTTCCAGGTCGGCCAGACGTTCGAAGACGCAAGCATCCGCTTGACGGTCGTCCGGAGCTCCGGCTCTGACTACGTCGTCGAAGTCACCCGCAAGGGATAACGACCGGGCGGCGCCACCGAAGGAGTGTCGCCCAGGAGCTAAACGGACATCTTCGTCAGGAGGTTCGTAGCGCCCCCGGCATGAATCGAACATGCGACCTGCGGTTTAGGAAACCGATGCTCTATCCACTGAGCTACAGGGGCGGAATATGCGGGAGACCTGAACCGAATCCCGTATCACTCTCGAATTCTATTCCGCTAGAGGGAACTACGCTTGATTGATGCTCGTCGACGAGGCCAAATATATTGAGGGCAAGCGAACAAGCGATGGCTCGACGTCTGGCAATGAATCATTTACATGGATCGGCCTTGTCGATGCATCCGAGGCGGAGCTGCAGAAGTATCAGCGCCGATTTCATCTCAACAACCTCGCCATCGAGGACGCCGCTTCGGACGAACAACGAACCAAACTCGACATCTATCCGGAGCACCTGTTTTTAGTTCTCAAGACAATCGCGTATGACTCTAAAACGGAGCGCATAATCGTTGGCGATATAGCAGTGTTCATGGGAAACGAATTTATTCTCACGGTACGCCACGGCGACGCAATCGCCCTGCGATCAATTCGGGCCGATCTGGAAAATCACCACGAGCGACTTGTAGGTGGACCAACCGCGGTTCTCCATGAGGTCGTCGATCGACTGGTCGATCAGTACATAGATGTTTGTGCTCGGATAGCCAAAGATGTCGAGGAAATCGAAGACATGGTCTTTGACGACGAGAAACCGGCCCCGGCCAGCCGACTGTATTTCGTGAAACGTGAACTCATTGAGTTTCGACGAACCATTTTTCCCCTGATTAAGCCAATTGAATTTCTCGCCGCAGGCAAAGTCACGCACTGCAGCGCCAATTCGGCTCCAATGTTCTCCGACGTTCGAGATCACTTGCTGAAAGTTATCGATGAAGTTGAGTTAATGGACGAACTGATCGACGCCGCATTGCATGCAAATTCGTCTCTGATTCAGGTACAGCAGAACACGGACATGCGCAAAATCTCTGCCTGGATTGGTATAGGCGCAGTGCCGACAATGGTCGCCGGTATCTACGGAATGAATTTTGACCACATGCCCGAGCTGCGATGGCGCTATGGCTACTTCATCGTGGTCGGCTTACTCGTTGCCGTCTGCGCGACACTTTTCAGACTTTTCCGAAAAAATGAGTGGCTCTAGACAAATGCCCGTGTCAGCGTAGGATTGCCGGGGAGGAGGAATCCGAACTTTGAGTCTCGATGAATTTATTACCACCTCTGGGTCAGGTTTGCGGGGCGACTATGCGCACGCCCGAGAAGATTTCACGGTCGACCAAGACCCGACCGGCTATACAAAAGAGCAACACTCCCTATGGCGTCGACTTTACGCGCGCCAGTTCGAACTGGTGCGTGGATATGCGTTTGACGAATACCTCGGTTACCTCGGAAACCTTGATATGTCGCAATCGATTCCGGATTTCGCCGACATTTCGACTCGATTGCGAAGCTCCACCGGATGGGAGATTGTGGCGGTACCTGGACTCATTCCTGACCTTGCATTCTTTAATCTTTTGGCCGATCGTCGCTTTCCTACCACAGTGTGGCTGCGCAAGCCGGAGGAGTTCGACTACATCGTCGAGCCGGATATCTTTCACGACTGTTTTGGGCATGTACCGCTCCTGTTTAGCCAGCACTATGCCGACTATCTACAGGCATACGGAATTGGCGCCCTGAAGGCGGCAAAACTCGGACCCGAGGCGTTGGTCATGATTGGACGCCTGTTTTGGTTTACGGTCGAATTTGGTTTAATTCGGACGCCGAGCGGAATCCGCGTGTTTGGTGCGGGAATTTTGTCTTCGAGCGGGGAAATTGTCCACTCGATCGATAGCCCCGAGCCGAGGCGTTTGCCATTCGACTTAGAGCGGATCATGCGAACCGATTACCACATTGACCGTTACCAAGATCCGTACTTCGTCATCGAGAGTTTTGAGAAACTAGTTGCCGATACTGCACATGACTTCACCCCGGTGTATGCGCGACTTCGGGAGATGCCAACATTCGCCAAGGCACCATAAGCGCAAAATATCTACGACATTCTCGCCTAGCTGACGACGAGCGTGCCGCGCATCGAAGTATGAATACGGCAATGAAACGCATACGTACCTGGACTTAATACTGGCAGGCTCGCGGTTGCTCCTCCGGCAACGGTGACGTCAAATGCGCCATTATCCGAAGTCACGGAGTGGACAAAGTTGTCTCGATTTGACACCTTTATCGAACTTGTGCTGTTCACACCGCTAGCGACTGAAAAATTGAAGTTATTAATTGAGATCTGACCAGCCGTAGAAACCGTGGGCTGAGTTGTCGTGGTCGTTGTGATTGGCTTGGTCACAATGACTTTCCACTTCAATACTTTCGTGGTGCCAATTCGGGCACATGTCAAAGTGACACCGGAACTGCCACGGGTTTTAAGCCCGATCTTTGCGCACTTATCTCCATCCTTCACCGATGACGCAGCCGCCACTTGCTGAATGAGAACGGGTGAAAGGATCAATGTTCCCGCAATCAACAAACTGGTGGTACGCCGAACAGCGACCGATCGGATCATACGATCGTGAGAGTGCCCTGCATTGCCGTATGAATCTCGCAGTGAAACGAATACACTCCGGGCGCCAGCGCCGGCAAACTTTCGGTTTCCCCACCATTCACTTCGACATTAAAGGTACCGTCGTCTGCGGTCACGGTATGTGTGAAACTGTCGCGATTGGTGACATTCAATACATCCGAATTACTCACATTTCCCGTTACGGAAAATGAGGAACCCTCGATTGTAATTTGGCTGGTCGCGTCCGATGGGGCGTCGGTACTTTCAGAACCTGAGGAGGAAGACGAACCGCAGCCAAGCAGCAATGCAGACGTCACGCCGGTTGCGATTATGAACCAGATAGGTCGATGCAGTGTTTTCACAATCAGTAACCGTACTAGATTATTTCAGTCCCTTCAGCGCACCGTAACCGCCGATCACGTCGCTCACATCTTCAAACCCCTCGGACTCCAAAGCGCTTGCGGCAATCGACGAACGAACACCGCTCTCGCAATACACCACGACTGGCTGGTCCTTTCGTAGCTGGTCAACATGAGTTATTAGCTGCTGCAGTGGTAGAAGCTTGGCTCCGAGGACTGCACCAAGTTCGGTTTCACTTGGCAGGCGCACATCGACCAGCTGCAAGTTAGCTATTTCCTTCCGGCGTCGATCGAATTCGTGGACTGTCAATCGCGAACTTCGACTCACCAGATGCGGATTCTGATGAAACACAGATAATGGATCTCGCATCGAGCCGATCACTCGATCAAAACCAATTCGGGCAAGTCGAACGCGAGCGTCGTGCTCTGTTCCAGAAGCACATACCAAGACAATGTCTCTATCACTTCTGATCACTTCACCCGCAAATTCTGCATACCTTCCCGCCAGTGGAACATTGATGGATCCCGTCAGGTGACCGGACTGAAACTCAACCGCGTCTCGCGTGTCGAGGACTTTGGCACCGCTAGCCATGGCTTGAATCACTTCATCGAGCGACAGCACTGCTGGCCACTCCGATTCATCTAGCAACGGCCGATCCACCTTATTGCGACTTGCATTGAACGAAAAATACAGCGGTGCAACCGACTGACCCTGAGTTACGACATCAATAAATTCGAGCCGTGTCATGGGCGCCAGCGCGTAATTGGTGGCACGCTGAATGCCAATTGTCGACTCGGTCTCATTCGACAATTTCTTGCCGCACGACGAACCCGCACCATGGGCGGGAAAGACACGCGTCGCGTCCGGAAGCACAAGCAACTTGTCGTGTAACGAGTCATAGAGTTGAGACGCAAGATCACTGGCGCTGACACCAGCCGATGTGAGTAAATCCGGGCGGCCCACGTCGCCGATAAATAGCGTGTCACCGGTAAGCACGCCATACGGCACTTCATCATCGGGATGTTCCTTGACGACGACGCTGATCGACTCCGGAGTGTGACCCGGAGTGGCGAGTATCTGCAAAGTCACCTCGCCAAGGCTGAGAATTTGCCCGTCTGTCAGAGGTTCGATCGCAAACTCAGGTTGCGCCGCCGCGCCATACGAAATCACGGCCCCGGTTGCGTGCGCTAACTCAAGGTGACCGGAGAGAAAGTCGGCATGAAAATGAGTTTCGAGAACGCGCTCGATGGAAAGTCCGAACTCTTGCGCGTCTGCAAGGTACCCAGAAATGTCGCGCTGGGGATCGACAATAACTGCGCGACCAGACTGCTCGTCTCCGATGAGATAGGAAGCATGAGACAAACACGCCAAATAATACTGACGGAAAATCATGTAGGCCCCATGCTTGAAGTCCAAACTATCGCCCTTGTAATGACTCCGCCTAAAGTGATCTCATGCGAATTTTAATCGTCACCGCCCATCCCGATGACGTCGACTTTGGTGCCGGCGGATCGGTTGCCACTTGGACCCGCGAGGGCCATGACGTCGTGTACTGCCTAGTTACCGACGGTCAGGCCGGTGGATTTGACAACTCGATTCCGCGCCAAGACATGTCTGTGATGAGACGACGCGAGCAAACCGAAGCAGGAGCTGTCCTTGGCGTCACCGAATTGCACTTTCTTGGATTTCCCGATGGCGCGGTTGTTGCCGATCTCGACTTGCGGCGTGAGATCAGTGCCGTGATTCGAAAGGTCAAGCCCGATCGGGTAGTGACTCAATCCCCCGAGCGTAGATACGACCGTATTTACGCCAGCCATCCAGATCACCTGGCAACCGGCGAGGCGACTCTTTGCGCCGTTTACCCGGACGCACGCAATGAATTCGCCTTTCCAGAATTGATGAGCGAACGAGAGCTCGTACCGCACGCCGCTCCAGAGTTGTGGATCATGGGCGGTCCGAATCCGAATACATATGTTGACACCACCGATGTGTTCGAGCTGAAGATGGAGGCCCTGCTGTGCCATAAAAGTCAACACCAAGACTCATCGGGGTTGCCCGATCGCATGCGATCATGGGGCGCCCAAGTTGCGGCGGTCGGTGGACTTCCTGCGGGTCGACTAGCCGAGGCGTTTCTCTCTGTGGATACGGCCTAATAACTACTTGGTCGGCTAACCGACGGTGGTCGTCGTTTCCGGCTCTGGAGGTAACACCGTCGTGTCCACGGGTGGCTGAGTTTGCGGAGGCGCGGTTGAAGTTAAGACGCCTGTCGTTGGAGGTACTGGATCCACCGGCGGAGATGTCGTAGTGGTCGTAGTTGTGATGAAGACAAAATCAACTCCCGGATACAAGACGGTTCGAGTTGGATCGGCGGGTTGGGGTTGAGTTAACCAAATTCCAAATGAGACGATAAAGACAACGAGAGCGCCAATCGTGATGTTGCTTGGGCGTCGCCACTTCATGGCACGTCACTGCCCTCGAGACCAGGAATCACGATGTACGTATCTCGCAATTCGCGGGCAATTCGCCGACGCAGCTCTCGCTCTACCTTCCACTGCTGAACGGGAAGCGATCTGCCAGAGACTCTCACTTCGACATTTTCGGCACCGAGGTCGTCAACGCCAGTGACGTGGGGAACCTCGAGGAGCAGCGGCGCAATCTTGGGGTCGCGACCGATCTGTTCGCAGACAACATCGATTCGAGTGATTGCAGCTTCGATGTCGCTATTTCGTGGCAGCGGTACCGATATGAGCACGCGCGACCAATCGCGAGACATATTGACATTGTGGCGGAGTTCCCCGTTGGCAATGCTCACCAAGTCGCCGTCGAAGGTTCGCAATTTTGTCACTCGTAGAGTTACCTCTTCCACTCGTCCCTCTACCCAACCGACTTGTATCAGCGGACCGACACGAACGATGTCGCCAACGCCAAATTGACGCTCGGAGATGATGTACACCCCGGCAATGATGTCGCCGACAATCTGCTGGGCTCCGAATCCAAGACCGGCACCGGCAATTGAACCAAGTAGTACCAACGCCGATGACGGCAACTGCAGCCGAAGTAGCACCGACGTCGTGGCGACTGCGATGATGCAAAAGTTGAGGCCCCAACGAACCGCTCCATACAATGCGGCACGGTGAGCGGCAAAGCTTGTAGTGGTCAGGTCGCCGGTGTCGCCGCGGTCAATTCTCAAGAGTTCGATCTGCTGTTCGGCGATGAACAAAATGGCCCGCATAGCAACGTACGCCCCAGAGATGATCATCACGATGACCACAAAGTCGCCCCGCAACCATGTGGAAACTTGATCACTTCCGGTGGACGCAGCGAAGACGACCGTATGGTTCACCATCACAAGATTACGAGAAGCGGACGAGTTTCTATGGTTTTAAGGTATTTAGCTTCGTTGCGCGCGAAACCCTGTGGAAAAATTACTAACTTGTGGTTCCTATTACTGGCGATGACCATTTGGCTAATCGCTTGCCATTTATGTTCGTCGCAACGATTTCAATTCGATATGCGCCGACCGTGAGGTTCGTAAACTTCGGTCGGACTATTGAACCCTTAGCCCCGACATTAATTGTCCTTGTAATTGCCGGAGAGTCGCTTACTGGTCGAAGCACGACTCGGTAACTCACTATGCGGGCCGAGTTCGACAGCATCGAACTCTGAATCCCTAGAGTCACTTTTCCACCATTGACTGCGATTTCAATATCTGCTGCGACTCGAAGCAACGGTGGCGCGCTGATGGAAATTGGCGTACCTGCAGCAGGACCGAGCAATGACGCCGAAGTTGTCGGCGGAACTACTGTCGGCGGGACAGTTGTCGGCGGAACTACTATCGGCGGGACAGTCGTCGGCGGAACCGCTGTCGGTGCAGAAGTGTTAATGACGATTGCCTTATTGGCCCCGAGTGAGCCAGCCGTCCCGGGTGCCGCCAGAACTAGCAACGAATTGTGTAGTGCCCCATCTCGAATTGTGCCACCGTTCAATGCCAGTGCGATCGTTGACGTGTAGTCCAGATCCGCCGATGTATCACCAGGTGACACAGTGTAATTAAACGTTAACGCGGTCGTCCCCGAACCGGACGAATAGTTGATGGCTCGATCGGCGGCTCCGAGTTCTAACACCAACTGCGGAGTACCAACAACGTTCACCGCTTCAGAGAATGTGACTTGAATCGACACCACGCTCCCAAGCCCGTATGTACCGTTCGCCGTGGATGACGACACACCCGTTACCGTCGGCGTTGTTGTGTCAATGACGATTTCTTTATTTGACCGCAATGAATTAGTTGCACCTGGAGCGGCCAAAGTCAACGTCGCATTGTTGAGCCCCGAATCTCTTATCGTGGCGCCATTCAACGCCAACGAGGTTGTTGCCACATAGTCAAGATCTGCGGAGGCATCGCCCGCTTGCACCGTGTAATTGAACACTAGAACTGTCGACCCTGAACCGGACGAGTAGTCCACGACTCGATCTGTTGTCCCGGTCTCCAAAGTAAGTTGTGGAGTCGCAACTGCGACCGTCACTGCCTTTGAGAATGTGACTTGAATGGCAACCACACTTCCAAGACTGTATGTACCGTTCGCCGTGGATGACGACACACCCGTTACCGTCGGCACAACGGTGTCAATGACGATGGCTTTGTTGGCCCCCAATGAATTGGCTGCGCCTGGGGCGGCCAAAGTCAACGTCGCATTGTTCAGTGCAGTGTCTCTTATCGTGGCGCTATTCAATGTCAATGAGGTTGTTGCCACATAGTCAAGATCTGCCGATGTATCGCCAGCTTGCACCGTATACGTGAAATTCAAAACAGTTGTTCCAGTACCGGACGCATAGTTAACTACCCGATCAGTTGTTCCGGTCTCCAGTGTCAGTTGTGGTGTCGCAACGGCCACCGTTACAGCCTCAGAAAAGGTGACTTGAATCGATACTGCGGCTCCAACTCCGTAGGTGCCATTCGCAGTCGATGACGACACACCTGACACCGTCGGCGCCGTTGTGTCAATGACGATGGCTTTGTTGGCCCCAAGCGAACCAGCAGCTCCCGGTGTCGCCAGCGTCAAGACTGCATTATCCGCACCGTTTACAATCGTGCCACCATTCAACGTAAGCGCAGTAGTTGACAGATAATCAAGATCTGCTGAAGTATCGCCGGCCTGCACCGTGTAGTTAAACACTAAAACAGTCGTCCCCGAACCGGACGAATAATTCACAATCCGATCGGTTGTCCCGGTTTCCAATTGCAACTGCGGAACACCAGTCACCGTCGCGGCCTGAGTAAATGTGACCTCAATTGACACCACATCTGCAGCTTTGTACGCACCGTTTGCCGTTGACGAGGACACCCCAGACACTGACAGGGCC
>JBKJXI010000141.1:0-3299 GCA_046716325.1 Ilumatobacteraceae bacterium
CTTCTGTATCTTGGCGCGGCAATCGGCGGCACTGCCATGCACAACCAGCTCATCGACTAAGTCGTCGGAAATTGCTGCGAGTGCCGCCTTGCGGTCTCCGGCTTTCCACGCTTCCCACATGCCTTGCATCTGGGGTCCACGTCCAAGCCATTCGTGGAACGCGGCGTACACGGGCACGTTCATATAGGCGGCAATGGCGAAACGTGCCGCGTCGCGAACCTGCTGAGTGTTTGCACTTGGACATACAAAAATGCGCGCGACAATTTCTTTTTCGACTCCACCCGATGCGCCGTCAACCACCGCCACCACTCGCTTCACGTCCTCGGCCGACAACCAGTTGATGATCGCCCCATCGGCTTCCCGAGCGGCCAGTTTCAACATCCCCGGGCGAAGTGCGGCGACCAAGATCTTTGGTTTATGTTCTGGCTTGACGCCTAAACGAAATCCGTCGACTTTGAATGTGTCGTACTGCTTCGAGACTTTCTCGCCGGTGAAGGCATCGTGTAGAAATCTCACCACGTCCCGCACTTTCTTATACGGCTCAACGAAGGGCACGCCGTTCCAGCGCTCAACGATGACATTGCTTGACGATCCAATTCCGATGGCGAAGCGTCCCGGCGCGGCATCGGCCATCGATGCGACACTTTGTGCCAGGCACGCCGGCGATCGCGTGTAGGCCGGAACGATCGCGGTACCCAGACGAAGACGAGGCTCCCACGCCGCAGCCATTGCCAGCGGTGTAAATGCATCGGCACCGTCCGATTCGGCGGACCATATATCGGTGTATCCCATATCGGCCAACTCGCCAAGGCGCTTCTGGTGCGAGTGCAAATGTCCGGGAAGTGGAACTGTGAGTCCAGGTCGTTTGATCATGAACCTAATTCCTCCATAAACGGGCGATACAACTTTGACTCGCTGTTGCCAGCAATGTGCCGTCTTCAGCAAACATTGTCAACGCTCCATGTCCAAAGCCCCGCTCGACCGCGAATATCTGTATATCTAACAAGACCCATTTCGTTGGAACGAGGCGAACGATGCGCAGTGTGTTGTCGAGACTATTTCCACCACCCTGCACCCCGAGAGCTTGCCCAATTCCCATCGGAACAAAGTCGCCAAGCACGGCCAAGGTGGCGGTATCCACATCGGTCAGCACATCGGGAATTCGAGCCCACATCACCGTTCGGCCGTCACTCGGCGTTCCATCCAGTTGTTCCAGATCACGTCCAGTCACGATTCGCTGGTCAAGTCGTTCATGAATCGTGTTCTCAACTGGATGCCGGTGTGACCTGGTCGCGAGGTCGTCCGGTCGAGGCACATCGGGCATCTTCACAAACTGACCGGCGAGTTCAAATTCGCGTTCACCCAGTGCGGCATTGACGGTAAGAATTTCCCGATCACCGACATGGCACACGGCCCTCGCTTGGGTGATTTGGTTTCCGACCACGGCAAGCGTTACGTCAATGAACATGGTTTCGCCGGTTCGGGCATACGACAGGTACTGCGCCGTTGCCCAGATACAGCGACGGCCCGTGAGTTCTTCCATCAACGAGACGGCGGCGGCTAGACCGGCACCGCCAAACAGGAACCCGCCGCCCGTGCACAGGCGAGGAGGTATGACCATGACCGATTGACTGGGTTTGCCGGTCGGTTCGATTTCGAGAAATGCTCTGCTGTCCACGACTTTCGTACCCTAATGCCAGTTTCGAGTTGAACGACTACTTTGGCACCATGGCACACGAAGTATCAACCACTCCAGTTAGTACTGCACCATGGCAGGGCGACGCCGTGTCGCTCGTTGAGGCGTTTCGTGCCGGCCAACGATCACCAACTGAAGAATTGGAAGCCACACTGTCGGCAATCGCGTCCAGCACGCTGAATGCGTTTTCATTTCTTGATCCGGATGGGGCTCGCCAACGCGCCAGAGACGCCGATGTGTCGCTTCCGTTTGGCGGCGTGCCTCTCGGCGTCAAGGAACTCGATTCTGTTCTCGGCTGGCCCGACACGGATGCCTGCGTGATTTTTGCCGATCGTAAGGCCACGCACACTTCCGTGATGGTGGAGCGCGCGACCAAGATTGGGGGCGCAAATGCGATCGGATTGTGTACCGCCAGCGAATTCGGCGGCGTCAATGTCACTCGCACCGTGCTCAACGGAATCACGCACAATCCATGGCAACACGGCCGAACCCCGGGTGGATCATCGGGCGGAAGCTCGGCGGCCGTGGCGGGCGGCTTGGTCACGATTGCCACCGGAGGCGACGGGGGCGGATCGATTCGAATTCCGGCCGGCTTTACCGGATTGGTTGGCCTCAAAGCCACATTTGGTCGAATTCCACGGGCACCTAAAGTCAAACTTGGCAACCTCACCGTCAACAGCGGATGCATGGCACGAAGCATTCGTGACACCGCTCGATGGTTTGATGTCTGCAACGGACATGATTCACGAGACCCACTGAGTTTGCAACGGGTAAATAATTGGGAATCCGAACTCGGCACATTTGGTGACGCGTTGCGAGGCAAATCAGCCGTGCTTGCACGCGACTGGGGCGGCGCAGTTGTATCGCCGGAGATGTGGGCTCAGCTCGATGAGCATGCCCGGAACCTGGCCAGGGAAACCGGCCTGCGATTGATCGAGATTGATACATCGCTGCCAAACATGGGAGCCGCCTGGTCGATCAGCGGCATGATTTCGATTCACGCCGAGCTGGCCGGGCACTGGCCAGAATGCGCCGACGTGCTCACCCCCGAGATGCGCTCAGGACTTGAACTGACATCGGGTAAATACAATGCCGAAGCACGCGCGAAAATCGAAAGTCGGCGCGTGACATTGAATGAGCGCATGGCCGAGATTTATAGCGCCGTGGATTTTGTGATCGCGGCCAGTAATCCCGACGTAGCCTTCGCCGCCGAGGGGCCGCTGCCTGCAACATTTGGCGGCGTGGTCGGCGGTCAAGGCAACAACGGCAAGCTCACGTTTCCGGCCAACATGCATGGCAATCCTGCCATTTCAATTCCGTGCGGAACACTCGACGGGCTCCCAATCGGATTGCAGGTAAATGGTCGTCACTTCAGCTAACAATTACTTCTGGAACTTGGACTGGCAATGGAACGAAGTCGCCCGTGGGCACTCGTTGCGCCGAACTCACCGCAATAGCTGGAGGAGCCCATGGCGAATTCCGCACCGGCCGAAGCCGTGGAGACGGCGATTAGGCGAGCAAAGCGCGGGCGACGATGTCGGTACAAAACGCGGTGAGAATCGCTAAGTACATCAGCCCGGTTGCCGCCATGACCGCCGAATAA
>JBKJXI010000142.1:0-3290 GCA_046716325.1 Ilumatobacteraceae bacterium
AAGTTATCCAAGATTGAACGCGCTCACCACTTCGACGTGCGGTGTGTGTGGAAATAAATCCAACACCGTCGCTTTAGTGCACCGATACCCAGCGTCGAGCAACAGCCGCGAGTCGCGTGCGCCGGCGACCGCGTCGCAACTCACGCGCACGATTCGTGGCGCACGAGCTTGCGCCAATCGTTTGACCCCCGCCGCACCGCGGCCGCTGCGGGCCGGATCGGCGATGATTTAACCCGCGGGCTCGGCGCGCCACTGCGCCACCCAGCCCCGCACCACTTTGGCGTTGTAACCGGCAAGATTGACTCGGGCATCGGCGCACGCCGAATTATTTGACTCAACGAGCACGATCGGGGTCTCGCGACCGACGAGTGTCGCGGAAAATAATCCGACGCCACCGTAGGCATCGATGACTGGCCCGTCGCCGCCGGATAAGGCGCCATCGCCCGCCGCATCGCGAACCGCAGTGACGAGCATCTCGGCGCCCTCGAGTGAGCTTTGGAAAAAACTCGACATCGACATTTGCAACTTCACCCCATGTACAACTTCGTGCACGATCGCTTCATGGCCAACCTGTATATCGTCGCGCAGTCCACTTAACGTGCCCCGACCATCTTTGTCGTGAACCCATACCCCGCGCTCTCGAGTCATGGCGCCACATCGCAAACTCACTTCGTCGGCATTGCGAACCCGAATGTCGCCAATGAGTTCGTTCAGCAACGGGTGGGCCACCATGCACACGGGCGTGTCGACAACTTCATGCGACGAGCCACGACGAAATCCGAGTCGGCCCGTCGGGTCGACCGCCATTCTCAGTGTGGTGCGGGTTCCATATTCAGATACCCGCCCACCGGCAACTACTTCAATATCTGTGATCTTGCCGTTTCGCCGCAACGCCTCGCGCACGATTTCGACCTTGGCGGTCAGCTGGGCTGCGCTGGTGAGATGCTGCCACGCGCACCCACCGCAACCTCGCGCCACATGTTCGCACGGGGGTTCGATTCGATTCGGCGAAACGGTCTCGATCCGTAGCAATTTGGCGCGAGCAAAGTCCGCCTTGGTGTGAGTTATTTCGATATCCACAACTTCGTCGGGCAACGCCCCGGGCACAAACACCACTCGCCCATCATTTAGTCGACCGAGTGCATCGCCGCCGGCGACAAGTCTCTCGATACGCACCTGATGTGAATCCACTGCGCGTGACTCTACGGCATGAGAACTAGGATGAGATGCGTGTCGCGACCTATTCAGATCGCTCCTTCGGTGTTACCGGTGGATTTTTCAAAACTTGGCGAAGCAATCGTGGCACTCGATGCGGCCGGCGTTGATCTGATCCAGTGGGACGTCATGGACGGGCAGTTCGTACCGAACCTGACATTTGGCCCTGACATCATCGCATCGACTCGATCGCTCACCGCGCTGCCATTCGAGGCTCACCTGATGGTGCTCACCCCGGATGTGATGGCCAAGCGCTACATCGACGCAGGATGCCAGCGACTCATTGTCCATGCCGAGGCCTGTACGCACCTGCACCGCACGCTTGGCAACATCGCCGAGCTTGGTGCGACCGCCGGCGTTGCTCTCAATCCCGCGACTCCTGCGAGCGCGGTGTCACACGTGCTCGATCTTGTCGATCTCGTCCTGATCATGACGGTGAACCCGGGCTTTGGTGGTCAAAGTTATATTGCCTCGATGGAACCTAAAATTTCCGAGATTCGGAACATGGTGCGCGACGCCGGCCTAGACGATGTTGTCGATGTTGAGGTTGACGGCGGAATTAGTTCGCAGACAGTCGGCGGGGCTGCGGCGGCGGGAGCCAACGTTTTGGTTGCGGGAAGCGCTCTGTTTAGGGACAGTCTTGGCCTCGGGCACGCGGTTTCCGAACTGCGGGCCGCCGCGACGAAGGCGATCTCAACGAAATAGTTGTTTAACTATCACAACCCCCGCCAGTCCAGCGATCACCAATCCAACTGCGACAAGAATCGCCAGGAAAATCTGCCACTGATTGTCGAGCAACGGAGAAAGAACGCCGGTGTCAATCGACGTTCCATCCTCGTTGAAGGTACGAATGGCGTCCTCGTATCTCGGACATTCAACGCCTTGATCACTTACCCCAATGACTTGATCTCCGCCAAACAATTCGGCCGAAGCGCGGACCTTTGAAATCAGAATTGGTGAGTTGATCGCGCTTGCGGCACCCACGAGATATACCTTTCCCTCGGAGAGAAATTTTGTGTCTCGGCCGTAGCGCACGTTGACCACGTCGCCGGCCGCATCATCAATGGTGGAATAGCCGCCGAGCGATCCGGCTCGTACCTGCAACTGCGCAAATGTGGCCGTGGTGTCATCAAGTGTGATTAGTTGGCCAACGAATACGACCTGGGGAGTGTTAGCGGAGGCACAGCCGGCCGGGATAGTGGTCACCGCCGAGGGGTTGAGCGGCGCCGTTACCGGCGGCACCCCGGTAATTCCGCCTTGTTCGTCAACCGACTCGGGTGGTGGCTCGGTGGTACTGGTGGCAGCGGCCAAACCCGGTGTGCCGAGCACAACGACTAGCAGCGAGATCGCACTTGCTGCAGCCAAGTTGACAAGGCGACGCACGCCTAAGACGCTACCGACCAGTGAAACGAGGTTCGCGCTTCTCTGAAAAGGCCAGCATCGCCTCCAGCGTGTCCTTGGTTCCGAAATTCACTGTCTGGGCCGACCCTTCGTCGTCAAGGGCTTGTTCCAAAGTGACATTGGCCGAATTGTTCAGCAGCTTTTTTGTTTGCGCCAGTGCAATAGGAGGACCGGCGGCGAGACGCGCCGCCCAGTTGGCAACAAATTCGTCCAGCTCGCCATCGGGCAGGACTCTGTTGACCAGCCCGATGCGTTCGGCGGCGGCGGAATCAATAATGTCGGCAAAAAATGCAAGTTCCTTGGCGCGATGCAATCCAACACGACGCGGCAATACCCATGATCCACCAAAGTCGATCGACAGGCCGCGCCTGGAGAAAATTTCCGAGAACCGGGCGTTGTTCGATGCCGCCACGAGGTCGCAGATGAATGCCATGTTGCAACCGGCTCCAACGGCGACACCCCGAACCTTGGCAATCGTCGGTTGCGGGATGCGAGCCAGGGCTAAACAGACATCTGAGATGTGACGCATCGAGGCCAACTGGTGGCGATTAGCCACCCTGGCCCCATCGGCGCTGAGGTCGGCACCGGAACAAAATTCGCCGCCGGCGCCGGTCAGCACCAAAACCCGATCCGTGTCGGTGTCGGCAATCTGACGAAATGTTTCCAACAGCTCC
>JBKJXI010000143.1:0-5867 GCA_046716325.1 Ilumatobacteraceae bacterium
CGGATTCGCTCGGTCGAATCATGCAAGTTACCGAGGTAGCGGTCGCGGACGAACTGGCCAGCGCCGCGGAACTGGTAATGGGAAAGTCGTCGGGTATCCCGATTGCGATTATTCGTGGCGCGAATGAGTCGTGGTTCAGAGATTCGTCAATGAGTGAAATTGTGCGACCGCCACAAGAGGATCTCTTTCGCTAACTAGGTTTCAACGTCGGGTGTTGAGCAATTCGTCGATACCTTTGGACAGAGATGTCCATGAACTCCAACCAAGTTGGATTCGAGCCCGCACCGGTGAAACCGCTAAACGCCTGAGGTCTCCTGGTCGCGCTTGTTCCTTCCGCAGCTGCATTGTCGATTCGACGGCCATCAGGTTCCACAGTTCCAAAATCGACGTTTGAATACCCGTGCCGATGTTGATGACGAGTCCGCCACCTTTACTGTGCGCACGCGCCAGTGCGTCGATTACGTCATCGATGTAGATAAAGTCCCGCGTTTGCTTACCGTTACCAAACAAGACCGGCCGTTTCTGATTTAGGATTGCCGATGCGAATGCGGCCACGACACCGTCTTGCGCACGCTGCCGCGGACCATACACGTTTGCCACGGCCAGCGCCGTGAACTCCAAGTCGTGTGATTCGCGATAGACACCAAGAAGCTCAAGGATTGCATTGGCCATGACATGGGGAACCCCAATCGCCGTTGATGCTCGTCCCTCCTTGACTGGTAACGACGACATCGGCACCTCGCCGTACAGCAGTCCGGCGGGAATTGCCACAACGACCTTCGTCGCCGCGTGGAGACGCGCTGCCTCGAGAACCGCAAGCATGAGTGCCGCCGAGTGAAGGGCCAGACTCGTGGCGGTGGCACTTGGTGGAAGAAGTGCCAGGTGATAAATCACATCGGACTGACGCAATCCCACGAGATTGACAAATTCCGGGCTCATGATGTCGAGATGATGAAACTTGACTCCAGCGTTCATCGACCGTGCTACCGACAGGTTCGACAGTGATCCGGTGGAAAGGTCATCGACAATATCCACGAAGTGTCCGTCGGCAAGCAGGCGCTCAACCAGGTGAGACCCGATGAATCCGGCTCCGCCACACACCATTACTTTCATCGGAGTCACGCGAGAAGATGGCACCGGGTCGGCTACTTGTCGATGGGTGCCGGAACCCGTGTGTCGATCAAGGTTGCGCCGGCCGACACAACTCCGTCAAGTCCAATGACGCACCGCACGACTTTACAGTCCGATTCCACGACACCCATCACGGCGCTGTCTTTGACCTTGGAGCGATCGGCAACGACGGCACCGCTCAGCAACACCGAGGACTCGACAACCGCATGCTCTCCAACATGGGCATGAGCGCCGACAATGCTATTTCGAATGTGCGCCGACGCTGCGACTTGCGCCGTCGCGTGAATCGATTCGCTTGCAGACGCCTTGCCTCGGCTGACCCACTCCAGGTTGGCACGAATGTACGTGTCTGGATGTCCGGCATCGATCCAGTAATCGTCTGTCGCCAGCGCAAACATGACACCCTCCTTGGCCATCTGAGGAAATGTGTCGCGCTCAATCGACATCGGTGCCGTGCCAGGCATTCGATCTAGAGCTATCGGCTCAAGCACATATGTTCCGCCGCTCACCTCCCGACTTTTCGTATCGCCGGGTTGGGGCTTTTCGAAAAAGCGAACAACACGACCATCTGGATCAACCTCGACCACACCGTATTTCGATGGATCATCTACCGGAGTGAGATGAATTGTGCCTTCCGCCTTCCGTAGCCGATGAAACTCAATCAGCGTTGCCACATTCAAATCGCTAAGTACATCCCCGTTGGCCACAACAAAGGTGTCGCTGATGCCGGCCACCCGCGCCGCAAACCCGATCGCTCCGGCGGTATCTAGCGGAGTATCTTCCACCGCATACGACAATCGAACTCCGCCACACATATCGTCCGGAAACGCGTCGCGAAATGGCTCCGATTTGAATCCCAGTGACAACACCGCATCGGTAATTCCCCCATTTGATAGCGAGGCCATCAGTCGTTCAAGAATTGAAACATGAACAATGGGAAGCAGCGGTTTAGGGATTGACATCGTCAGCGGTCGGAGTCGGGTGCCGAATCCACCGACGAGCACTACGGCATGCATTACCGCGATCAGTTGGTGATCAAAGTTGCCAGGTCGAAACTCGAGGCAGGCTGCGGAACTTCAGCATCTTTAGGCACAAAGGCAAGTGCGATCGCCATTCCATTTCCGGTGAGGCGCACACCGTCGAGATTTGCAACGGATATCTGGGATGAGTCCACCTGGGTGTAGTCATCCCAAACGATTACTTCTAGTTGAGCATCCTTGTCACCACACTTTGTATCTCCTTCGGTGAGTTTCTCGCCACCGTTCACAGAAGCGGGGAAAGTCACGGAGTCGTTGGTGACGGTGAGTCCGTAGAGGTCAAAGAAGGTACTTAACTTTGCCTTGCGCTCGCCGGCCAGCACCTGCGGTTTCCAACTCACGATTCCATCGAGCGCAATTGTCGCACCCGCCTGAATTAATGCGGGGTCGGCACTTACCGAACCGATCGACGGAAAGCCGGTGACATATTCGTCACACTTGTACACCCCAAAGGCGGAATAATACGTGGTATCGGCCGTGGCACTAATCGTTGAACCAGCGTTGCTCTGACGGGCGTACGCGATGAGCGCTACGCCCAGCACGCTCACGATTGCGACAACGGTCGGAAACAGGGTGCCACCCTGAAAGCGAACTTTTCTGCCTCTTCCTTTTTCAGCGAGGCGGGCAACTCTCTCTGCTGACGATGATCTGGCCACGAAGACGAAATGCTACCGCTGTTTCCGCACATTTACGAACAGCGTCTCGTATGCGCGGGCCACCGCGGTTGGAGATGCATGCTGCTCGACCCAACGACGACCGTTGTCTCCCATTTCCGCTCGTAAGTTCGAGTCATCGACTAGCCGATGTACGGCAGAAATGAATTTCGCAACATCCCCCGGAGGAACGGTAATTCCAGCTCCACTGGTAGCAAGAATTCGCGGAATTTCGCTGTCAACATCAATTGCGGCCAATATCGGTCGACCTGCGGCCAGAATCGAATAGACCTTGGATGGAACGCTGACGCTTGCCAGACCCGCTTTTAGTGGCACGACATGTATATCTGCCGAGGCGAGAACCTCGCCAAGGCGTTCGATCGGTTGATAATCAACAAAGTGAACATTTCCGCAATCTTGAGCCAACTCTTGCAGGGAACTTCGCGCCACACCGTCACCGTTGATCACAATGTCAATGTTTGGAATTTCGCGGGCCGCCGAAATCAGTAACTCGATGGATTGAGAGAATCCAACATTTCCCGCGTACATCAATATGATCCCCGTTCCGATACCTAACTCGCGGCGGTAGTCGGTCATTCGATCAAGTGGAGCAATTGCGTTCGTGTCCACAAAATTTGGGATCACGTGAAGTGCGGAGCGGTGGGACGGCGAGACTTTCCTTTCGACGTTGTGAAGTAAATCATCCGAGAGCAACACGACAGCCTTCGATGCTCGATAACTCATTCGCTCCAGCCATCTCGCCAGGGCGATCACTACGGGATTCGTGATCGCACCGGTTTGGATTGCTGCGTCGGGGAACACGTCTTGAATATTGAACACAAGGCTCGTGCGGCGGACGGCGGCGATAAATCGACCGGTCAGTCCCAGCGAGAGAGGTGGCGACATGGCCAGCACTGCGTCTATTCGACCGCGTCCGACGCGCGACCCGCGCAGCCCGACCACCAGGCTGAACAGAGCAAAACCAACTGCTCGCCGCAGGAGATTTCGCTTTGATTTGCCGGGAAACGGATGCACACGAGTGATCGATCCCCAAGAGGTGGTTTCGCTTCGCCAGAGTCGACCTCCCCAACCGGGTTCGATTGCGTGTTCGCGATACCAAGGCAGCGATGTCACAACATGCAGTTCATGTCCGAGTGCCGCAAGTTCATGAACAATGCGGGTCATGACCGCACCAGTCGGCGCAATGTCGGGCGCGAAGTGCGGGCACAACACGACGAGGCGCAACTTTCGAGTCGTCATTGGCGAAGCGATCCAAAAGCCAAGGCTCGTTCGTACGCCAAGCAGAGATCCTCAGCCGATTTAACATCGGTGAATTCCGCAGCACGTCGTTTGCCGCTTTCGATTAACTCGTTACGCCGCAGACGAAGGAGATCGATTGCCACCGACCATGCCTCGACATCGAGTGGAAGTATCAGACCGGCATTGCCGATTACTTCTGGGAGCGAGGTTTGGTCACTGGCAATTACCGGTGTTCCCAATTTCATTGCTTCGAGTACCGGCGCACCAAAACCTTCATACGAACTAGGAAAGACGAGAGCCAGGGCCATATTGATTAGCCCATCACGATCGTCTGGCCCAACTCGCCCGAGGCGAACCACTCGATCCGCAATTCCAAGCTCGATAATTCGTTGTCGAATCGCCATTTCTGCGCGACCTTCGCCACCCGCGAGCACCAGTTTTAGGTTTGGCGTGGTCCACTTTGTTGCCAGTAATTGCAATAAGAATTCGTGGTTCTTGTGCGGATGGGTGATGGCCGGCATAAACAAAATTTCGGAGGTACCGAGATTAAAACGACGCCTAAGTTCCGATTCGGGGGTAGCGCCGATTCCCAGCGTGTCGGAAACACCGTGGCGAACTATCTGAATCTTGTTCGGTGAGACGTCAAACGACTTGATCAGCGACGATGCCACATATGCGCTTGGAACCGCCACCGCACTTGCCCGAGATATGGAAGACGGCACCCGATTCTGCAGATACTTTAGTTTGTGGGCGCTGAAATAATCGGGGAAAGAGAGATACTGGGCGTCGTGCACTGTAAGAAGCGTGGTGCGATGAGACCGTGACGGCACGATTCCTCCACCATGATGGGCGATTCTGCTTGAGGCGATGTGACGGGCCAACCAGGTGTGTTCGAGAAGGATGCGAACATCGCGTCGACGACAGTTTGAAGGTGCCTCGACGACTCGGTGCATCGCCGCCAAACCTGCGTGCGCCACTGCAAACCCTCGAGGCGCGTACACGGTGACGTCAAAAGGTGACTCAATCGCCGCCATCCCGCTGAGCTGGCGAATTAAGTACTCTTCGCTTCCCCCGACCTCGCCGGGAATGCACCACAGCATGTTCACCGCGACTGAAACGGAGCCGCTCATGCGAGCACATCGTCATAGGCGCCGGCCGTAAGTTCGGCGGTGTTCGACCATGTGGCGGTGCGAGCCCGGGCCAAGCCCAGAACGCTCAGCTGTTCGTGGTTATCGAGCGCGCGTTGAATGCCGGCCCAGATACTTTCCGCATCGAGCGGGTCGACTAATACGGCGGCGCCGCCCGCCACCTCTTCGGTCGAAGTACCACGGCTGGTGACTACCGGGGTGCCTTGGGCCATTGCTTCCAGAATTGGAAGTCCAAACCCTTCCCAAATCGATGGATAACACATTGCCCTTGCTCCGGCATAAAGACCGGGCAGAAATTGTTCGTCCACGAAGCCGATGAACTTAACTCGCTCGTCCGGCTGCACGTCAACTTCGCCCCATCCGGACGCACCGGCAATTACCAAAGGAGGCGCCTCCGGCCGCTGTTTGAGAGCCTGCACAAGTCGCGCGAGATTTTTGCGAGGTTCCACGGTGCCAACAAATAGCAGGTAGTCGCTAGGCAGGGAATACTCTTCACGCGCCCGGCGAACATCGTCGCTGGTCGCACTTTGAATTCGGACGCCAAGGGCGACGTGTCGCACTCGGTCTGGTGAAAATCCCAGTTCGAGACAATCGCGTACGGTCGCCGATGAGGAGCACAGAACCATTGCCGCGCTTTT
>JBKJXI010000144.1:0-10171 GCA_046716325.1 Ilumatobacteraceae bacterium
GCGCACCAAGTCCAAAGTTCGACGCGGTAATAGACGCGGCGGACGGAATCGTCGCGGAAAGACCGAGCGAAACGACAACGAAAGAGTTTCGCTCAACACGGACGCAGATCTCATTGAACTTCGTCGAGGCAAGGAACGCAATGGGCGTCCGCTCGGTCGATATTTCATGTGTGTACAGGTCCGACCAGAATTCACACAGGTGGCGATGCTCGAAGGTCGGAGCCTCATCGAGCATTATGTAAGTCGTCCGGCCGACGATGACGAACAAATTCATGGAAACATCTACCTGGGTCGGGTGCAAAATGTTTTACCCGGGATGGAAGCCGCCTTTGTCGACATTGGCACCCCCAAAAATGCGGTGCTATACCGAGGAGACGTCCAGTTCGACAAGGAAGATGTCGTCGAGCAAGGGCCCGATCCTCGCATCGAACAAGTCCTCAAGGCCCGCCAACTCATCTTGTGTCAAGTAACCAAGAATCCGATCGGAGCCAAGGGCGGCAGGTTGACGCAGGAAGTCTCCCTGCCCGGGAGATTCGTCGTCTTGATTCCGGACTCTCGAACTTATGGAATTTCCAAGCGACTTCCCGACAACGAGAGGCGTCGACTGCGAGCAATTCTTGACCGCATCAAACCAGAGGAGCACGGAATCATCGTGCGCACGGCATCCGTCCATGCCACCGAGCACGAGCTCGACACCGATCTAAAGCGATTGCTGGCCCAATGGGAAGCGATTAAGGAAAAGGCCAAGAAGGCAAACTCGCCGACCTTGTTGTACCGCGAACCGCCTTTGGCAGTGCGCGTAATCCGCGAAGAATTCAGCAGCGACTATCGAGGGGTAACCATCGACGATGAGGCCCTGTACATCGAAGTGCGCGATTACATTCAGGCGTTCAATCCAGAATTTGCCGATCGCGTCGAGTTCTATGACGCCGCCAAAGTCGGACTCCCAATGTTCGAGCACTATCGGGTCCACGAGCAGTTACGCAAGGCACTCGAACCCAAGGTATGGCTGCCTTCGGGCGGATCACTGATCATTGAACACACCGAAGCCCTCACCGTGATCGATGTGAACACGGGAAAGAACGTTGGTAAATCGAACCTTGAGGAAACGGTATTTCATAACAATTTGGAGGCCGCCGATGAAATCGCCCGGCAGTTGCGCCTCCGCGACATAGGCGGCATCATCGTCATCGACTTCATCGATATGGAGATTCGCGAAAATCGTCGCAAGGTGCTGGACGCCTTCCGCGACGCCTTAGGACGTGACAAGACCCGCACTCAGGTCTTTGAGATCTCGGACCTGGGGTTGGTCGAGATGACGCGAAAGCGAATCGGAGAGGGCTTGCTCACGAGTTTCACCGACATTTGTGAAAGTTGTGAGGGTCGCGGAGTCCTGATGGATTTATCGATGCTCGACTAGGTTCCGTTACTACTCACCGATAGGATAAGAAACCGTTATGTACGCAGTGATTGCAACAGGTGGCAAGCAGGAGAAGGTGTCCAAAGGACAACAGGTCCAGGTCGAACTTCTAGACATTGCCGATGGTGCCGTGGTTCGCTTTACCCCGGTGCTCGTTGTCGACGGGTCGAGCGTGCTTTCAACTCCCGATCAATTGTCCAAGTCATCGGTAACCGCCAAAGTCATTGGTAAGGCGGCCGGACCAAAGATCGATGGATTTACATACAAGAACAAAACAAATCAGCGTCGTCGATTTGGTCATCGGCAGAAGTATTCGGTAATCGAAATAACCGATATCGCGAAAGGCTAATTTATGTCAAAGACAAAGGGCGGCGGCTCAACACGAAATGGTCGCGACTCCAATGCTCAACGACTGGGCGTCAAAGTATTTGACGGCACGCTGATCTCGGCTGGCACGATCCTGATTCGTCAGCGCGGTACCAAGGTGCATCCGGGCAAGAATGTGGGTATCGGCAAGGATGACACGCTGTTTGCACTTTCGGCCGGAAACGTAAAATTCGGTGAACGTCGCGGCCGCAAGGTTGTCGACGTAGTTGCGCCCAGCTAACCGCGTATCGCGTTAGTTCGTATCGATCTAGCCGCGCGTCAATTTAATTGGTATCAATTCCGCGCGGCAGTTGAGAGTCGTTCCAGCCGAGTAGCGCGACGGCTTGACGACAGGCAAACCGATCGGTCATTCCGCCCACATAGGCAACCGAGTTGTGAACAATGTCGTGAGAATTGGACTGTGCTTCGCCTGTGTCTCCGATTAGGTGGGGATGCTTGATGTAATGCTCGACGAGAGCGCGCAGCAAGGTGATCACGGTCGATGCTTGATTTCGTGATGCCTCGCGCATATAGATCTTTTCATAATTGAACTTGCGAAACTGCGCCAGCGCGTCTGCAGCGTTGGGAGTCATGCCGATGAGCCCGGACGAGATTGTGGCGGCGACCATTGCAGTGATGAACGAACGCAACTGACTACTACGGGTAACTCCGCATAGAGACTTGATTTCGGCTGGCAGTTGGTCCGGAGAGACGATGCCGGCCGCGACCGCATCTTCGAAGTCATGGCAGACATAGGCGATTCGGTCGGCCCATGACACGACCTCGCCCTCGGGGGTACTCGGCGCGGGTCGCGACCAGGAGTGATTGCGTATTCCGTCCAATGTCTCGGCGCACAAATTAAGTGCGGAAAGCGTGACGTCGGCACCCCATACGGCATGATCGAATCCGTTTTCCACAAATTGGCTAAGCGCGTCTTCGCTCGCGTGTCCGCCCGGGCCATGGCCGCAATCGTGACCAAGTGCGATTGCCTCGGTGAGAGAAACATTGAGTCCGAGCGCGCGCGACAGCGCTGTTGCTACTTGGGCGACTTCGAGGGCATGAGTCAGTCGCGTTCGCTGGTGATCTTGCGGGAAGACGAAAACCTGTGTCTTACCTGCGAGGCGACGAAAGGCGGCCGCATGCAAGATGCGATCGCGGTCACGCTCAAAGCAGGTTCGAAATTGGTCCGGTGCCTCTTCGGCCGCGCGATTTCCAGATCCGAACGATCGCGTCGCGTGTGGCGAAAGGTGAGTTTCCTCGAACTCTTCGCGTTGCCCCCTCTCGACGAGGAGTGTGTCGCCGGGTCCGGCCCACGAGTTCTGGTGAGCGAGTCGAATTTCGGAGTCGCTTACATTTCCGTGCATCGTTTCGGCCCAAGATTCAATTCGAGAATGCACTTGGCCGTTGCCCATGGCATCACGATACGTGGAGCGTGAGGTGCAGTGCGGGCAGTATCCTGAAAAACCCCTATGAGCGTATTTGTTGACGAGGCCCAACTCAATGTTCTAGGTGGCGACGGTGGAGCGGGCTGTGTGAGTTTTCGGAGGGAGGGTCCCGTTGCATTTGGCGGTCCCAACGGCGGCGATGGCGGCAATGGCGGCTCGGTTTGGCTGGTTGCCGACCATAATGTCGCCTCGCTTTTGGCGTTCAGAGATCATCCCCATCGGCGTGCTAGTGACGGTGTGCACGGAATGGGCAAGGACCTGCACGGCCGACGAGGAAAAGATCTTGAGATCAAGGTGCCAGAGGGAACTGTTGTCAGGGACATGTACACGGGAGAGGTGCTCGCGGACCTACCAGTTCATGGTTCTAAATGGTTATGTGCCCAAGGTGGCCAAGGTGGACGAGGGAACGCCCGATTCTTATCAAATCGTCGACGGGCGCCAAAGTTTGCCGAGCAAGGAGAACACGGGCTGGAGCGGTGGCTGAAGCTGGAATTGAAACTCATGGCCGATGTGGCGCTCGTCGGATTCCCGAATTCCGGTAAAAGTACATTCATTAGCGCGGTTTCGGCTGCCAAACCCAAAATCGCCAATTATCCATTCACCACCCTGGAGCCGCATCTCGGAGTGGTCCGCCTGGACAGCACCTCCGAATTCATTCTCGCCGATATTCCTGGAATCATCGAGGGTGCAAGCGATGGAAAGGGCTTGGGCCATCAATTCCTTCGTCATATTGAGCGTGCACGAGTGTTGTGCGTGTTGCTTGACCTAGCACCGATGGATGGAATTTCTGCGACTCGACAGCTTGAGATCTTGTTGCACGAATTGCAGGCATACAAGCCGGAATTGCTCGAGCGACCGCGATTAATTGTCGGCACCAAGGCTGATGCGGTCGATCCAGACTCGAACTCCGATTGGTCTGGCGACAGGATGTCGGCCGTCACCGGAGACGGAGTGCGACCCGTGTTGGGGAAACTGGCCGATCTGGTAAAGCGCGCGCGACTCAGCGAGCCTCCGCAACAGGTGCCGGTCATCATTCGACCGGAGCCGGAAGGTACCCATGTGGAGCGTATTGCCGACAACGAGTTTCGGTTGAAGGGCCGTGCGGTCGAGCGGGCCGTGGCTCTCAACGACGTACATACTCCGGACGCCCTCAATTACATCGATGAACGACTGAAGAATCTGGGAGTGCCGCGATTGCTCGTACGCGCGGGAGCTGGCGACGGCGCCGTGGTCTGGATTGGCGAGTTCAGTTTCGACTATGTGCCGGAGCAATAGCCGTGCGCATCGTTGTAAAAATTGGCACTTCTTCCGTAACCGATGAGGACGGAAGTATTCAGCAGTCGGTGATTGCCAATCTGTGCACACAGGTCGCTCAATTGCGCGAGGCCGGGCACGAGGTTCTTGTGGTGAGTTCGGGAGCCGTTGCGGGAGGAGTTGCCGCACTCGGACTAAGCAAGCGGCCGAGCGACACACTCACTTTGCAAGCACTGGCCGCCGTGGGCCAAAGCCGCTTGATGCAGGAATACAACCAGCAACTTCATGAACATGGCCTCGTCGGCGCCCAGGTGTTGCTGGTGCCCAACGATTTCATCGATCGCCACCAATATTTGCATGCGCGAGACACTCTGACTCGATTGCTCGAACTTGGCTGCGTACCCGTGATCAATGAAAATGATGCAATCGCGAGCGATGAGATCAGATACGGAGACAATGACCGGATCGCCGCGCTAGTTGCACACAGCATCGTCGCCGATGTTCTCATCCTGTTGACAGACATTGCCGGTCTCTACACCTCGGATCCAAACGTCGATCCGGATGCGAAGTTCATCGATCAGGTGAATGCCGACGACCCGCTGCTTGCGGTCAATGCAAGTTCCACGCTGACGGCGCGAGGAAGCGGCGGCATGGCCTCCAAATTGGCCGCGGCGCGTATCGCCTCGTGGTCCGGCGTACGCGCGGTAATTGCCGATGCCAAACGAAAAGATGTTCTCGCCCAAGCCCTGATGCAAGTGCAAGGTGCGGGTACTCAATTTCTACCGCACGACAGGCAATTGTCGGCGCGTAAATTATGGATCGCCTTTGCCGCTCATAACGCCGGTGGCATCGTGGTGGACACGGGTGCCAAGACCGCGCTCACCGAACGAAATACTTCGTTGCTTCATGCGGGGGTACTCGAGGTACACGGGGACTTTGCGCAAGGCGACACGGTCGAGATATCGGATGTCGAGGGCCTAGTGTTTGCGCGTGGAATGGTCAGCGTCGATGTCATTCAGGCGAGTGCGGCGGCTGGTCGCCAAAGCGGCGACCTACCGGAAGGCGTTCCCCACGAACTTGTGCACCGCGATGATCTAGTCGTGCTGGTTGCTTGATGACTTTTCAGATTTTCGTACGCTGAAATTCCGGAGTTCTTCTACTTTAAATAGCCTGAGCAACAGCCCGTAGCTCAGGCATCCAACAACTACTCCTGTGGTGACCCGGAGCAGCGCGCCACCACCAGCATTCGAGCCAACGAAACTGGACGAGACTGCAACGATCGCTGCCATCAAGCCCGCCGCTAGGCAGATGCTCCATAGTGAGCCAAGGGTCGCGGTGAAATTGAATGCTGGGACTTTTCTGTTGAGTACAACGAGAGCCACGATCGCCGAAGTGAGATAGGCGAGCGAGAACGCCAAGCCCAGACCAAGGACTCCGTAGCGTCCGACGAGTACGAATGCGAACAAAATGTTCAGCGCGTTTTCTCCAAGGTTGATAATAAATGGCGTGCGCGTGTCGTTCTGACAATAAAAACCGCGCAGCACAAAGAGGTAAAGCGAAAATCCGATCAGGCCGAGCGACAACCCGGTAAGCGCCCGACCCGTGTTGACACCGGCGATGACTGTGAAATTCCCGTGCTGCAGCACGAGCCCAACGATTGGTCGGCTCATCACGAGTAGGCCGATGGCGGCCGGAAATGTGAGCATGACGGTCAGTCGGATCCCGTGGGTCATTCGCCTGGCGAACCCTGCCGAGTCATTTCTGGCGGAGAGTCGCGCCAGATCTGGAATAAATGTGGTGGCGATCGAAACCGCGAGCAGGCCGTGGGGCAATTGAAGAAGAATCATCGCCTTGGAGTAGGCGTCGACATTTCCGCTACCCGGTTCCGCAAGGTTCTTGATCACGACCAGAGCAATTTGATTGGCAACGACATAGCCAAATGTCCACAGCGACAACTTGAACAGTTGGCGCACGGCCGGATGCCGGAAGTTCGGTCTAAATCGAAACTCGACTCCGCTACGTCCCACGGCACCCACCATGACGATCGCCATCGCCACGACTCCCAATGTGGAGCCAAGTCCAAGCAACCATTTAAATGTCGAGCGATCCAACACATTGAGGAGCGACGGTGGCGTATCGGAAGTTGTAAGCGGGATCAGTAGTAGAAATCCGATGGTCACGCAATTGGCCAATACGGGCGACCACGCCGCGGCAAAAAATCGTCTACGCGCATTGAGAATGGCCGACGCCAGCGCACTGACGCCGTAGAAAAAGATCTGCAATAGAAAGATGCGGGCGAGCAAAGTTCCGGCCCGCCGAAATTGCTCGACGTCAATGTTCGAAGCCGGATTCAACGAAAAGACACGGAATATGAGAGGTGCGGCGAGCATCGCGACGACGGTGCAGACCACGAGAAATACGAGTGTGACGCTGATGACGGCTTCGCTTGCGGCGTGATCTTCATTTTCGAGGTGCCGGATGAATAGTGGCACGAGACTTGCCGACAGCACTCCACCGATCAATAGTTCAAAGACCGCATTCGGGGCATTATTGGCCGCGTCAAATGCATCCGCGAGAGCTGTCTGACCGATCACGATGCCGAAAACGACAATGCGAATTAATCCAGTCACACGAGACATCGCGGTTCCAGTTGCAACGGTGAAATTGGACCGCACCAAGCCGGACTCAGGTTGAAGCGACGAGCGAAACTCTGTCATGTTCATCTCTATCGTACGCTGTTCGGTAGATCTCAATGTCACATCAAACGCTAGAGTTGCACCGATGGGAACACGCTTTGAATCCGTGCAAACTGTTCGCGATGGGTTGAAGGCGGTCCATTATCTTGCCGACGAGGGAATTGCGGGTGTCGTATTTCTCGCGCAGCGCCTTGGCAAACCGGTGCTTATCGAAGGTCCGGCGGGAACTGGCAAAACTCAGCTCGCCAAGAGCGTTGCCGAACTTATGGGCTCGCGTCTGATTCGATTGCAGTGCTACGAGGGACTCGATGAATCCAAGGCGCTATACGAATGGAATTACAAGAAGCAGCTTCTTCGCATTCAGGCGGACAGAAATTCCGATGCCTGGTCGGATGTGCACGATGACATCTTCAGCGAGGAGTTTCTCCTCACAAGGCCGTTGCTAGAGGCCATCAGCACCGCCGAACCGGTTGTACTCCTGATCGACGAAGTCGACCGCGTGGAAGTCGAGACGGAAGCATTGTTGTTGGAGGTTCTCTCCGAGTACCAGGTGTCTATTCCCGAACTCGGCACGATCATCGCCAAACAAATTCCGATGGTCTTTCTTACATCCAACAACACTCGAGAGTTGTCGGAGGCACTTAAGCGTCGCTGTTTGTATCTTCATGTCGACTACCCGGACCTGGAACGAGAAAAAGAGATCGTTCTTACCAAGGTTCCCGACATTTCGCAGAATCTCGCCGATCAAATCGCGCGAATTGTTCGCAGCATTCGTCAATTGGATTTGAAGAAAGCGCCTTCCGTGAGTGAGACTCTCGACTGGGCCAGAACTCTGATGTTGCTGGGTATCGAACACATCGATGCGCAGGAAGCAAAAGATACCCTCCACGTACTGCTCAAGTACCAGACCGACATCGCCAAGGCGGCCAAGGAATTGTCGGTCGACAAGTGAGCTAGGTCCGCGGCCGTGCTCGACCTGTTGTCGGGTTTTATCGTTGAGCTGCGCAACGCCGGGCTACCCGTAAGCCTCACCGAGAACCTGGATGCAATGGAGGCTGTGAAAGAGATTCCGATCGAGGACCGGCAGGCGTTCAAATACGCACTCGGGGCGACCCTGGTCAAAAGCAACTCGCATTGGCGCGCCTTTGAAACCATTTTTGAGGTCTATTTCTCGCTGCGTGGATCCGAATACAACATTTCGGATGACCCAAATGCAACCGAGGCGGATCTCTGGCGAGAGGCACAGGAGCAACAGCGTCAGGGCGACGGTAGGGGGTCCGCCGGTGGCGGGATGGATTCGCTAACGCCCGAAGAGATCGCGGCGATGTTGATGAGAGCGTTGATGAGCGGCGACCAGGCAATGATGCGAGCACTCGCCCGACAATCGGTGCAGCGTTTTGCCGGAATGGAACCCGGTCGACCCGTCGGTGGCACCTACTACCTGTATCGGACGCTACGCAATCTCGATCTCGACAACATGTTGGAAAAACTTATGCAGGCAAACCGCGATCTGGCCCAGCAGGAACTAACCAAACTGGAGGAGCGACTAGAAAAAGATGAGTATCAGTCCAGAATCGAGAGTTTCAAGCAAGAAGTTGAAGCAGAGATTCGCCGAAGGCTGGTAGCCGATCGCGGGGCAGAGGCGATGGCCAAGACCCTGCGCAAGCCGCTTCCTGAGGATGTTGAATTTATGCACGCGAGTCGAGAGGAAATGCTGAGCCTAAAGAAAGCGTTGTATCCTCTGACTCGCAAACTGGCCGCTCGTCTTACGCGCAAGCGTCGCCACGGACGAAAGGGTCCGCTGGATTTTCGCAACACCATTCGACATTCGATGGGCTATGGCGGTGTGCCCGCCGATCCAAAATTCCGATATCCGCGACCGGCAAAACCGGAACTTATGGTGGTTGCCGATATTTCCGGAAGCGTTGCCGCATTCGCCAGGTTCACCCTGATGCTTGTCTATGCGATCCAGGGTCAGTTTTCCAAAGTGCGGTCGTTTGTTTTTATCGACGGAGTAGACGAAGTGACTTCCTACTTTAAGGCCACCGAGGATATTGCCGAGGCGATTCACAGGGTAAATACCGAGGCCGACGTTGTGTGGGTGGACGGTCACAGCGATTACGGTCACGCCTTCGATGTGTTTTGGGAGCGATATGGCAAGGACATTTCATCCAAGACGACCGTGTTGCTACTTGGCGACGCTCGCAATAATTACCATGCACCGCAATCCTGGGTGGTCAAGGAAATGAAGAAGCGGGCGAGACATGTGTATTGGCTAAATCCCGAGCCCCGGTCGTATTGGGACACGGGTGATTCGATTGTTAGCGAATACGGTTCGTTCACAGACGGCGTGTATGAGTGCCGCAATCTGCGGCAGCTCGAAAGCTTTGTCGAGAAGCTTGCATGACACTGACACGCGTGGTGCTGGTTCGCCACGGTGAATCGCAGGTCACCGTCAACAGAATTCTGGGCGGGCCAAGGTCGTGCACCGGGCTTTCCGAGCTCGGAAGATTGCAGGCGGAAAGACTTCGAGATCGCATAGCGGAAACCGCAGAGATTTCTGCCGATCGCCTCTACTCGAGTGCGTATCCCCGTGCCCTCGAGACAGCGGAAATTCTTCGTGATGCGTTTGGTGGAATGGCGATTACGATCGACAGCGGATTTGGAGAACACGATCCAGGTCCGGAGTGCGACGGATTGACGTACGAAGAATTCGTGCGTCGACATGGTCGTCCCGACTGGGGAGCCGATCCAGATGCCGAATTCTTTCCCGGCGGCGAGACCATCGCGACGTTTCATGCCCGCGTTGGCACATCATTTGACGCAATTGCTCGTCATCATGTCGGTGAGACAATTGTTGTTGCGTGTCACGGAGGGGTAGTCGATGCGGTCCTGCGTCGAACGGTTGGAGCGCCGTCAACCGGGAAATTCGAGCTTCGGACCAAGAATTGCTCGATCACCGAGTTCGCCGAGATTCGCAGCGGCCACTG
>JBKJXI010000145.1:0-3130 GCA_046716325.1 Ilumatobacteraceae bacterium
CCACGTAATGCCGTCGCGAGAGTACGCCAGCACGCCGTCTAGTGGCGGTGCCGGGAGCATAATCTCGATTGGTGCGTCCAGTTGGGTAACGCTGTCCCCCGACTGCATATTCGCGGTGACCTCGATCGTCATATAGCCCTCATTGATCGACGACTGCTGCACGCGGTCGCTCATCATCATGTTCCACACCAGGTTTTCCGTATTCGCTGCCGGTGGAACCACGACGGCGATAATGATCGGAGCGGCGTCAGTTGATCCAGGCGTCTTCGGAATGTCCATCTGCATGATGGTTGCTCCATCGCTCGCAGTGATCGTGGTTGGGGCGTCAAATAGTGGGGCAATCGTCGTGGTTGTCGTTGGAGCTGGAATTGTTGTCGACGTAGCAGGTACCGGTTGTGGGCTCGTGGTAGTTGTAGTCGACGGCTCAGTCGTTGGAGGTTCTGGGATCGTCGTAGAGGTCGTCGGTGGCGTTGCATTTGGTGGCTGTGGAATCGTTGTGGTTGTCGTCGTAGTCGTGGTCGTATCCGGTAGCGCAATCGTCGTAACCGGTGGCGCAATCGTCGTAACTGGTGGCGCAATTGTCGTGTCAGGTGGTGCGACCGTTGTTGTCGTTGTCGTAGTCGTAGTTGGAGGAGCCAACGGGATCCCGGTAGCGGCAGCCGAGGCGGTCGGGCTGCCCACACCGTTGCTCGTCACTCGAATGATCACCGAATAATTTGTGCCGTTAACAAGTGAACCGATGGTGAAGCTGCCGGCGCCGGTTAGACCTGTGGAAACCCAAGTACCGCTGCCATTCACTTCGTACTCAATTGCGCTGATTACGGCACCGTTAAGCGCTACCGAGTGCACCGTGCCGATCAATGCACTGTCGGCGGCCGCCACGCTTACCGACGCAGTTGCGGCACTCACCTGCGTCGTGAACGAAATAATTGGACCCGTAGTGACGCCGTTGCCGCTAGACGCCGCGATCCGGAAATAGTAGGTCGTGCCTGAGGTCAATCCGGTAACCGCATAGGACACTGCCGTATCTGAACTGCCAGAAATTGGTGACTCCGCCGCAACCACGACTGCGGCTCCGGCTAGGTTGGCGGCCGTTCCATATTCGAATCTCACGGTCGTGGAAACAAGATTTGCATTGACTAGCCCGCTCAGCTGGGCTGTCGATGTCCCAATTGATGAGACTGTAGTTCCACTTACCGCTGGCGGTGAATTGTATGTATATGCATTCGTCGCAGTCACTGTTCCGCCCAACCCGACGAGCACCACGTCTACCACCCCGACAGCTCTCGCTGGCGTGTGTACAGTGACCGAAGTCGAGCTCACGTTCGTAATTGTCGAGCCCGCGGTACCGCCAAATGTCACTGATGTTGTATTCGTCAAATTGGTGCCAGTGATATTCACCGTTGTTCCACCAGCAATTGAGCCACTAGACGGTGACACCGATGCAATTGTCGGGACTCCGACATAAGAAAACCCGCCAGCACTTGTTACCGACCCACCAGCCGTGGTCAACACCACATTGACTACGCCAGCAGTTCCCGACGGAGCAACGATCGTTACAGAAGTTGCACTGACGTTGGTCAGTGATGTACCCGCCGTGCCACCAAATGTCACGCCAGTCGTGCCCGTCAAATTAGTTCCGGTGATTGTTACTGCAGTTCCACCAGCGATTGGACCAGAAGATGGCGATACCGATGTAATAGTCGGAGTGGCAATAAACGTGAACCCGTTCGTTTCGGTCGCCGATCCGCCCGAAGTTGTTAATACCACATTCACAGCACCAGCGGCCCTGGCCGGGGTTATGACAGTTACCGATGTTGCGCTGACATTCGTCAGTGACGTTCCCGTTGTGGCACCAAACGTAACCGATGATGTTCCAGTCAAATTGATTCCTGTAATCGTCACGGTGGTACCACCAGCAGTTGGACCACTCGACGGAGAAACAGAAGAAATAGTTGGCGCAGCAACATAGGTATAGCCCCCGGTGCTGGTTGCCGAGCCACCTGTCGTTGTCAACACCACATCGACTGCGCCAGCGACTTTGGCCGGAGTCACCACCGTTACGGAAGTGGCACTGACATTGGTGAGAGACGTTCCGGCAGTGCCACCAAATGTCACTGACGATGTTCCAGTCAAATTCGTTCCGGTGATCGTCACTGTTGTTGATCCAGAAGTTGGTCCGCTAGACGGCGAGATATTGGTGATCGTCGGAATGCCAAAATAGGTGTAACCACCCGTGCTCGTCACCGAGCCGCCGGCTGTCGTCAACTCAACGTCATATGAACCAGCAACATTCGATGGCGTTACAACCGTCACTGAAGTCGCACTCACCACGGTCACACTTGTTCCTGATCGACCTCCAAAGGTCACACCAGCCGTGCCCGACAAGTTGGTTCCGGTAATCGTCAATGTTGTGCCACCTGCAACTGGACCTGTGGTCGGTGAGATTGACGAAATAGTTGGTGCAGCTACATAGGTGTATCCACCGGTGCTCGTTGCAACTCCACCAGGCGTCGATAGAACAACATTGACCGCACCCGCTGCTTTGGCCGGGGTCACCACCGTTACGGAAGTGGCACTGACATTGGTGAGAGAAGTTCCGGCAGTGCCGCCAAATGTTACTGACGATGTTCCAGTCAAATTCGTTCCGGTGATCGTCACTGTCGTTGAACCAGCTGTTGGACCGTCAGATGGCGAGACTGCGGTGATAGTCGGAACTGCAAAGAATGTGTAGCCACCGGTGCTTGTGTCCGAACCGCCTGCGGTGGTTAACACGACATCGACTGCGCCTGCAGCCTTGGCCGGAGTCACGATAGTTACCGATGTTGCACTCACATTTGTGAGAGTTGTTCCGGCGGTGCCACCAAACGTGACGCCTATTGTGGCGGTCAAGTTTGTACCCGTGATTGTCACCGTGGTGCCACCAGCTGTTGGACCACTCGACGGCGAAACAGAAGTAACTGTTGGCACAGCAACATAGGTATAGCCAACCGTGATCTATGCATAACCCCCTGATCCAGTAAACAAAACATCGACTGAACCAGCGGCCTTGGACGGAGTAAAGATAGTTACCGATGTTGCGCTCACGTTTGTCAGAGTTGTTCCGGCAGTGCCACCAAATGTTACTGAC
>JBKJXI010000146.1:0-4400 GCA_046716325.1 Ilumatobacteraceae bacterium
TTCATGCCGCGGCCTGGACGGCGGTTGATGCATGCGAGGGTGATGCCGAGCGCGCGTTCGCGGTTAATGCGAGCGCAACGAGCTCGGTTGCCGTCGAGGCGCGCGCTATTGGCGCCCAGGTAATTTACATCTCCACCGATTACGTATTTGACGGTGCGAAGCTTGGCGGCTACGTCGAGTCAGATCGACCGAACCCGCAATCGGTGTACGGATCATCAAAGTTGGCTGGTGAGAGCGCGTTGTCGGATCGCGACGCGATAGTGCGCATTTCGTGGGTATGTGGCTTTCACGGATCAAATATGGTGAAAACGATTCTGCGTTTGGCGGACAATCAGCCAGAGCTGCAGTTTGTGAATGACCAAATTGGCAGCCCCACATTCTCTGATGACGCGGCCAATTTGATTCTTCGCCTCGCTGAGGAGCAACGCAGCGGAATTTGGCACCTGACCAATCAGGGGGTGACGAGCTGGTTCGATTTCGCGCGTGATGTCTTGAGCATCGCGGGAATGAATCCGCAGCGAGTGGTGCCAATTTCAACCAATGCTCTGACACCTTCTCGACCGGCTAAGCGTCCTTCCAATTCGGTGCTGGATAACTCGGCGTTGCGATCGGCTGGCCTGCCATTGTTGGATGATTATATGAAACCGCTGCAAAGATTGGTGCACCGGCTTCGAGAGTAGAGTATCTGTGTGGATGAAAAGGCGTTGCTCAAGGAAATCGAACCGGCCGCCGAGAAACTGTTGTCTCGACATATGGGCGTTGCCAAGGAGTGGTTCCCGCACGAGTTCGTTCCGTACAGTCGTGGGCGCGACTTCAAATCCGGAGAGCAATGGATGCCCGAAGACGCCGACTTTGGCGATGTCGGGCACGAAATGGACGAAGCCGTACGGACCTCGCTGTTTGTAAATTTGCTCACCGAAGACAATCTTCCGTATTACACGCGCGACATCAGTTCATTGTTTGGAAACGAATCGGCATTTGGCGAATGGGGCCGCAATTGGACGGCCGAGGAAGGTCGCCACTCGATTGTCATTCGCGATTATCTCACCGTTACCAGGGCAATTGATCCGATTGCATTGGAGCGAGCACGAATGCAACAGGTCCGCGGCGGCCAGGTTCCTACCCCAACAAGTTTGTGTGAGGCTCTGGCGTATCTCACGATGCAAGAGTTGGCGACCCGAATCGCGCATCGCAATACCGGCAAATACATGAAGGACGAAATCGGCACAGCGATTATGTCGCGGGTTGGTAACGACGAGAATCTTCACTACCTGTTTTACCGCGACCTCGCTTCTGCCGCCCTGGAGATTGATCCGTCATCGATGGTCATTGGGATCGAGCAAGCGGTGCGCACATTTTCGATGCCAGGGATTGGAATTACCGATTTCGATCGTATGGCTCGTGAAATTGCCCGTGCCGGTATTTACGACCTAGAGATTCATCACGATCACATTTTGGAGCCCGTGGTGTTACGTCACTGGAAAATTGCAGAGCTTGAGGGTCTCTCGGCAGAAGCAATTCAGGCACGGGCGGCGGTCATCAAGCGCATTGAGCGCACTGGACGCGTGGGCAAACGCCTGGCACGTGAGCGTGTGAACGCTTAGCGCAATTGCAGTGCTCGACTCAGTGTCGTGCCGATCAATGCGCGCACGCTGTGAGCATCGTCGAGAAATCTCGACATTCTGATGAAGTCATGAATCTGTCCTAAATAGCGGACTGTCGATGTCGGAACCCCGAGCGAGGAGATGCGGGCAGCGAACGCCTCACCTTCGTCGCGTAGCGGGTCAAATTCGGCGGTAACTACCAACGTGGGTGGCAACGCCGCCAGCTTTTCATCAGGTGCGAAAAGTGGCGACACTCGCGGATCTTCGCGGCTGAAGTCCTTGCCAAGGTAGTGATCGACGAACCATGTCACCGTTGCCTTGGTCAAGATTGGGCCATTCGCATTTTCGTCCTGCGAACGATGTTTCTGCGTCGCGTCGGTCCCCGGATACACCAGCACGAGTCCACATAATGGAACATCGGTCTCTAGGGCAACGGCAATTGCCAGATTTCCTCCTGCCGAGTCGCCACCAAGGGCGATCCGATGTGGGTCGCAACCCAGTTCGTGGGCGTGGTCGAATGCCCATCGAGTAGCGGTTTTGCAATCTTCGAGCGGGATCGGAAACGGAAATTCTGGGGCCAGGCGATAATCGACGGAAAGCACCGCATGACCGGAGCGATTCGCAATTGCCCGACAGGCATCGTCGTGTGTCTCTAAGCCTCCGATGACCCACCCGCCGCCGTGAAAGTAAACGCAAAGTCCGAGCTCTTCGTCTAAGCGTGGTCGGTAGAGTCTGGACGGAATTCCGTTTGCATCCACGCTGCGAATTTCGGCAACTATTTCGTCCGACGGCAGGACGCTACCCGCATATCGGGCGCGGACCTCGGCAGGAGTCTGCGTCTCAATCGGTGGGGCACCGAACGACTTATACAGTTCGACTAATGACTTGGCTTGGGTATGCATCGGCATAGCCCAGTTCTAGTTCATCTAGGTCGGCGACTTGGCACCCGACAACCTATTCATCTTGAAAGATCGACAAACTGCCAGAGTAATTAGCAACCCAAATTCGTCGCTCGACGGGATCGTAGGTGACACCTACCGGTCGAACTCCTGTAGAAATGCTTTGGATAATTGTGAAATCCGAAGTGCGAATCTTGCTCAGCGTTTGGTCGACGTAATTGACAACATACAGACTTGCGCCATCGTCGGCCAAGACCATCGATCTCGGTTGCTCGCCGGTGCGCACCTGCGCTATTACTTCTCCCGTCACTGTATCTATTGCACGTACCGTGCCTGCACGATTATTGGATACATATAAGGTGGCATCATCCGGAGAGAGAACCAGGTGCCTCGGCGTTGGCCCAGCAGAGTCAATTTCGGTGGTTGTCAACTTCTTGAGATCCAACGCCACCACTCGGCCAGCTCCCATCACCGAAATGTATGCACGAGCGCTATCGGAAGTAATTGCAATTCCGCGCGGGTGAAGTCCAACTTCGATTCGATGTACTTCTGTGGCGCTTGCGATATCGACCAGCGAGACATCTTGAGAACAGAAATTCGAGACGAGGAGCATCTTGTCGTCGGGGGTCACTGCGAGAAATTTGGGCACGGCACCAACCACAATGACTTGATCAATTGCAAAAGTTGCTGTATCAATTCGATACACAAGACTCGGATCCCAGTCGCGACCCTGACAGCTATCGTCGGCAATCGGATTCCATCCGTCACCGTAGATCTTGTAGTTCGACACATAGGCGAACGCGCCATTGGAAGTGAACGCCGCCTCTACTGGAGAGCCTCGAACGACTCCACCCTCCATTCCGAATGCGGCAATTCCGAAATCGGCGAGATTTACCCTGTCGGAAATCGTGGCGACCTCGTTGCCGTCATGGTCGAACACAGACACGTTGTGTCGGTACATCATGTTTTGGGCGAAAAAAAGTCCGTTTCCTGAGTACACGATGCTTTTCGGCTGCAAATTGTCGTTGGAGACGGTGTGCAGCAGCGACATCGTTCGCTGATCTGAACTTTTGCCATCGGGCGATGCAGATTTGTCGGGGACCTCGGTCGTGGTCGTGGTACTTGTTGTCGACTCCACGTCCGTGGTCGTCGCAACCGTGGTGGTCGAACTCGACTCGGTGTTCTGGGCGCAGCTCGAGACCGATACCACGAGAGCAAGACCTACGACGGATCGAATCACGGCATTGAAGAGGGTACTTCTCGATCCACGCAAGACGCCGACTACGGTATGAGCGGTATGGCATCGGTGGAGAACAGTTCTGCGGTCTCGCTTCGGGGGGTAACCAAGCGATTTGGTTCGGTTGTTGCCGTGGATCACGTGGATCTGCAAATCAACGAAGGAGAGTTTTTCTCCGTGCTTGGTCCATCGGGAAGTGGCAAGACAACCGTACTGCGGTTAATTGCCGGATTCGACCAACCGGACGAAGGTAGCGTTCTGCTCGCCGGCGAGGAAGTTGCGGGTCGAGCTCCATTTGATCGCGACGTAAACACGGTTTTCCAGGACTACGCACTCTTTCCGCACATGAGCGTTCAGAAGAATGTCGAATACGGACTGAGAGTCAAGGGAGTGGATCGATCGGAACGCGAGCGGCGCGCGCGAACCATGCTTGAAACTGTTCGGTTGAGCGGGCTGGAAACTCGGCGGCCATCTCAACTTTCGGGCGGTCAGCGCCAACGAGTGGCACTTGCGCGTGCACTGGTGAACCAGCCAAAAGTTCTCCTTCTCGATGAACCGCTCGGCGCCTTGGATCTGAAATTGCGAGAGGAAATGCAAGTCGAACTCAAGTCCATCCAACAAGTCGTTGGCATCTCCTTTATATATGTGACCCACGATCAA
>JBKJXI010000147.1:0-5291 GCA_046716325.1 Ilumatobacteraceae bacterium
GGCCAATTCGGTGCAAACAAATGCCACTGCTCGGGCGCACGTTTGATCAACACCTCCATCTCGGAGATGAGCACCTGAGTAATTCGGCTCACATCTTCCCGCAACGAACCCTGTCGTTCCACCGCGATTGGGGGTCTCACCACTGTGTGATGTCCGTCCACGCGCTTGGTGAAATATGCGGCGGCCGGAATCAGCGGCGCCCCGGTGCGGAGGGCGAAAAATGCTGGCCCGGCGGGCACCGTCGTTCGTTCGCCGAAAAACTCGACCTCTACCCCACCGCGAACCCCATCGCGAACAATGTCGCGATCGCACAGCAGCGTCACCGGTCGATTCATCTTCAACGCTTCCTGTACACCGATTCCGGCACGATCATCGAGCGGAACTACTCGCATGCCCATTTTTGTTCGCATTTCGACGAACCACTCGTACAGTTCTGGCGGGTCGAGTTTTTCAACTACCGCGGTGGGTTGAAATCCCTCGTCACACAGCCAGCGCCCGGCCCATTCCCAGCCACCGACATGAGGCAGCGCCACCACCGCACCTTTGCCTGCCTTTAGTCCATTTTCAATGTGTTCAAACCCTTCGATGCTGAAGCCGTCGCTAATGGTTTGCCGACTGAGGGTCGGGATCCGAAATGTCTCGAGGTAGTAACGGGCGTAACTCTGGAACGATCGTTGAACCGCCTGGCGCAGCGCGAAGTCTCTGAGCGACGGATCCACCCGACGCAAATGGCGCTCCACCATCTTGCGCTCGTCGCGCATGCCGATCGAAAACGGCGGCGCCAGTGCCATCGCCGCGCCAAACACGAGAGGGGCCGGGGTGTAACGCGCCAGCATCGTGGCGAGTTTGTAGCCGCTTAAGAGAAACGAATCGTTAATGAAATCACGCCCGGTTGCCATGAGATCGTGGGGGTTGGAAAGTTTGGCTTACGGATTCCGACGGCGCGCCCGCAGGCGGGCTCGATACGTATCTCGCACCGAGCTACGCGATGCTCGGCGTGACCGACGAACGGCCTGCTTCTCTGCTGTTGTGGGGGCCACCGCGGCTTGGCGCCATACCTTGATAAACCTTTGGATCGCGGTTGCCGATGTCAGCACCAGCATCAACCACATTGCCCAGTACAGCATCGATCCAAACAGCAACCCGATGCACAGCACGATGATTCGCTCGGCGCGCTCCATCAGCCCGCCTTTTGCCTGCAGTCCAAGCGATTCGGCCTTGGCTCGCTCGTAGGAAATCAACATTGAGACACCCATCACCGCGAAGGGAAGCAACGCCGCATGTCCGCCACGCTCGTTAACCAAATACCAGGCAACGCCACCGAGGAGCAATGAGTCGGTGATCCGGTCGACGACCGAATCGAAGAAAGCGCCCCGTTGGCTGGCCGAGTTCGACGCCTTTGCTAGCGCGCCGTCGAGCAGGTCAGGGAGGGCAGCGAGCACCACCAGAAAGAGTCCGAGTGGCAGGGCGCCCAGACCGATGGCCACCGCGGCTCCGACTGCAACCACCAGGCCGAGCAAGGTGAAGTGATCGGGAGTCATCTTTGTGCGCCGCAACAATTCGCCTATTGGGCGAATTGCCCGCTCTACTTCGACGCGAAAGCGGCCGTCAAACATCGATCAAAGTCTACTTGCCATTGGTGTGACTACAGGTCTGGGTTCGATTCGGTGAGGCATTGCATGATCTCGCCATCGATCGCATCTACCAACACAAGGCCCCGCTGCTTTGGCGGTTCCTCCGTGCTGTAGCAAAACACTCGCCAGGTCGGACGACTGCGGAGCCCGAGCCACACCTGTTGGGCCGAGGCGTGCCCGACCGGAAAATCGGCTGCACGGCTGGCGAGAACCAGTGCCTGTTTTTCGTCGACATTGATCGACCACGACGAAGTCAGGCCATAGACGCCGAACACGCCGAGGATTACCGCGGCCCACACCATGCCATCGTTGACCAGCCCGCTTGCCGACGACGAAAACCCAATTCGAATCGCGACGCAAACAGCGGCGATCACCAGATAAATGGTGGCCGGAACCCGACGGCGACTGTTGTCGGGAAATCGGTTTGGTCCGACGAAAGCCGAGACATCCAGATCGGCCGGTAATTCATCGCGAATCTCATCGCCGCTCATGACGAGAGTCTGATCCACGCCGCGCGTATTCGCTCGGAGGTGACATCGAGCGCCTCCGGCAATATTTTTGTACTTGCCACGGAGACCATAAAATTCGTGTCTCCGCCCCAGCGCGGCACGACATGAACGTGAAGATGTTGGGCGATGCTGCCACCGGCCACCTGACCGAGATTGATCCCGACATTGAGTCCTTGCGGATGGTATTCGTCCTTGAGTACCCGAACCCCCATTGTCACGGTTGCCCAAAGCTCGACGGTTTCGTCCGGCGTGAGTGACTCGAGATCCGCGACTTCGCGATACGGAAGCACCAACAGATGCCCGGGTGAATAGGGAAACGCATTGAGTATGACAAAACACAATTTTCCGCGATGAACGATGTGTGCTTCGCCGTCGGATAACCCGCTGTTGAGGATCTCCGTGAACACGGACTCTGGAGTGGGATCCGGATTCATATCTCGTCGCACATATTGTGCTCGCCATCCATTCCATAGACGCTCGAGCATCACTCCACCGTCGATTCGGTGCGCAGGCGATCGATGAACTCGAAGACCGGTACATCCCGCACGACAACTCCCCCGCGAGGATTGAGTCCAACGGTGTCGTGGGCGACATCGTCGTCGCCTACGACGAGGACATACGGCAGTCGTTCGAGTTTTGCCGTGCGAATGCGCTTGCCGAGTTGTTCGGTGGCCGGATCAATGTCGACTCGGAAACCGGCATCCTCCAGACGATCAACCAGTTGCGCCGCGTATTGTTCGTGCGCGGTGGCCACGGGCAACACTCGTACCTGTACCGGGGCGAGCCAAATTGGAAATGCTCCCCCATAGTGTTCGAGCAACACGCCAAAGAATCGTTCGACCGATCCGAACAGCGCGCGGTGCAACATGATTGGCTGACGACGCACGTTGCCTTTGTCGATGTATTCGAGTTTGAATCGTTCCGGCAGATTGAAGTCGAGCTGGATGGTGCTCAGCTGCCACTTGCGGCCGATCGCGTCGCGCACATCTATGTCAATCTTGGGGCCATAGAACGCCGCGTCCCCCTCCGTGACCGTGTATTCGACTCCGTGTCGCTGGAGCGCTTCCTTCAGCGCCGCGGTTGACTTGTCCCAAATCTCGTCTGACCCGATCGATTTTTCGGGGTTTCGAGTCGACAATCTAAATTCAAAGTCATTGAAACCGAAACGACGCAGCACCGACATCACGAAGTGCATCAACGATGTGATTTCGTCCGACATCTGATCTTGGGTGCAAAAGATGTGACTGTCGTCTTGGGTAAATCCGCGTATTCGCATTAGCCCGTGCAGCGTTCCCGCGCGTTCGTAGCGATAGACCGTTCCCAGTTCGTACAGTCGCAGCGGCAACTCGCGGTAACTGCGCTGCCGATCGCGGAATATGAGACAGTGCATCGGGCAATTCATTGGCTTCGGGTAATAGGTGCCGTTGTCCATTTCCATTGGCGGATACATGCTGTCTTTGTAGAAATCCAGGTGGCCAGAGGTTTCAAACAGCTCGGACTTTGCCAAGTGTGGCGTGTACACAAACTTGTAGCCACCGTTTTGGTGACGATCACGGCTGTAGTCCTCCATGATCTTGCGAATGATCGCGCCCTTGGGATGCCACACCGCTAGCCCCCCGCCGAGCTCGCTGGGAAACGAAAGTAAATCCATTTCGGCCGCCAGACGACGATGGTCGCGTTTTTCTGCCTCGGCTAAGCGGGTCAGATGTTCCTCTAGGGCGACCTTCGACTCCCATGCGGTTCCGTAAATGCGCTGCAGCATCGGACCCTTTTCGCTACCGCGCCAATACGCGCCAGCTACTTTCAACAGCGCGAAATGTCCCAGCGATCCCGTCGATCGCACATGGGGACCGCGACACAGATCGACGAATGAATCACTATTGCGATACACGCTGACCTCGTCGCCGCCGGCCAACTCTCCCGCGTCTTCCGAATCCGCGGCACCGGACGCGACTCGCTCGATGATCTCACGCTTGTATGGCTGATCGGCGAAAAGTATTAGCGCCTGTTTGGCCGACATCTCGTCGCGGGTAAAGGGTTGATTGGCGGAGATAAGTTCTCGCATCCGCGCATCGATCGATGACAGATCATCGTCGCTAAATGTTCGGCCATCCGGAAGTTCAAAGTCGTAGTAGAAACCATCTTCAATTGCCGGACCAATGCTGAATTTCGTCCCGGGGAACAGTTGCACAACCGCCTGGGCCATTAGGTGGGCGGTGGAATGGCGCAGGACATGGCGCCCGGGATCCGAATCGGCCGTGATGATCGCAACGGTTGCGCCATCTGGAATCACCGCGCCCAGGTCGGTCTCTTGGCCATTTATCTTTGCCGCGACGGCCGCCTTGGCCAGGCGCGAGCCAATGCTGGCGGCCAGATCTAGCGCCGTAGACCCCTTAGCCAGTGTGCGCTGGGACCCATCGGGAAGCGTGACGTGCAATTCATTAGCTAGATCCGACATAACGCAACGAGTCTAGTTTGTGGGCGGCCTCAGTGGCTTACCAATTGTTCGTCCGAACCGCCTTCGGCTTGAGTCATCATGTGCGCCGTATCGCTTGGCAAAGTCTCGGCGCGCTTCGTGGCGTACACGTTGCGATATTCCTGTCCGGTGAGCGATCGAATTTCGAACATCACCTCGTCGATCAACTCTCGCAAAATGAGGTGATCATCGTGACGATTTGAATATCGATCAACGGTGATTGGTGCACCGATGCGGATACTCACTGTTCCGCCGAGCCGCGGAAATTTTGCGTCGGGTGGTTGAATTTCACGGGTTCCGACTACGCCTACCGGAAATATCGGGCAACCCACCTTGAGCGCCAGCCTCGCCGCGCCGGTGTGACCCTTGTACAACATGCCGTCTCTGCTTCGCGTTCCTTCTGGAAAGATCCCAAATAATTCGCCTCGGCGCAGGACGCTCTCTGCGGCATCGAGAGCGGCACTGGATTTTTCACCGCCGCTGCGGTCAATCGGAATCATTCCAAGGGCGGGAAACAGTCGTCGTGTTTTCCACGAGTCCATGTACTCGCTCTTGCCGACGAATGAAATGTTTCTTGGCGCGTGCAACATGAGAAATGCCGAGTCGAGAAAACTGATGTGGTTTGAACACAGAATCGCCGGACCATCGCTCGGAATCTGATCGAATCCCTCC
>JBKJXI010000148.1:0-4083 GCA_046716325.1 Ilumatobacteraceae bacterium
GAGTCGGGGTAGACGCGGTCTGGATCGGTTGGTGTCATGCCGCTTGCATTTTCACGGTCGAATCCGATAAGCGCCTGTTCCATTGTTGGATGGGTTTGTAACGACAATGGCGTGGCGGCGGCTATGACCTTGACTAAAAACGAAAGGTCGCCCGTAATCGAAGAAAGTTCACGGGTGCTGTCGTCGATTTGGACGGTTGATGGCCCGCGTTGGTGAGTTCCGAACCACAGTTCGGCCCATGGTCGTGAGTCTGGCTTCACTCCCAGTAGTTCGGGAATAGTTCGCTTATCGCCCCAGTCGTAATACTGGACGACCCCACCGAGCAACTTCGGCACTACGCACCCGTTTGACTGCCGATATCGGTGCGACTGCCGAAATGGGCCTCGATGATGTAGGCGGCCGCGTCGACAATCTTGATTTCCGTAGCGGTGCCAAGCAATCGATCGCGAATTTCAACGACTCCGTCGACCACTCCACGACCCGCGATCACGATGCACGGGTTTCCGAGCAATTCCGCATCCTTAAACTTCACTCCGGGCGAAACCCCGGTTCGGTCGTCGAGCAATACCTGCAGCCCAGCTAGGTCGAGCTGTTGGGACAATGAATTTGCCGTGCTCGCCGTGTCGTCTCCACCCTTACCGGCAATCACAATGTGCACGTCAAATGGCGCGACCGCTCGTGGCCAACGCAGACCGAGATGGTCATGTGTTGCCTCCGCAATCGCGGCTACCGCTCGCGAAACTCCAATTCCGTACGATCCCATCGTCACGATCTGTGGCTTGCCATTTTGATCAAGAACGCTAAGTTCAAAAACTTCGGCGTACTTTTTTCCCAATTGAAATACATGACCGATCTCGATTCCGCGTCGAATGCTCAGCGAACCGCCGCACACTGGACACGGGTCGTCATCGCGTACCTCGGCAACATCGATCGTGCCGTCGGCGACAAAATCACGTCCATGTACGAGATTCATCACGTGCCGCCCCGACTCGTTGGCCCCAGTGATCCATGCGGATCCAACTCCAATGCGTGGGTCAAGGAGAAAACGGATGCCCGAAGAACCTTGTGTACCAAGTGCGCCGGGTCCGATATAGCCCTTGACCAACGCCGAATTGGCCGCGAAGTGTTCGTCGTCAAACGGTTCGACCTCCGCCGGTGCCACATGTGCTTCGAGTCGCTTCATATCCACATCGCGATCGCCGGGAATTCCTATCGCCAACGCCTCGCGGCTGCCGTCAGGGTGACGAAGATTGACGAGGACATTTTTCAGCGTGTCGTGTGCCGCCCACGGACTTCCCGGGCGTTGCAGATCGGGCCTCGAGTTGAAGAGATCAATCAGTGTTTGAATTGTCGGAGTGTCGGGAGTGTCGGCCACCCGAGCCGGCTCATGAGTTGACGCGTCGATGGGAGGCGTTGCACCAATTTGCACCGCCTCGGTGTTAGCTAGATAGTCGCAATTGATGCATTGGACGAATGAGTCTTCTCCGTTGTCGCATGGAAAGAGAAATTCCTCCGAAACCGATCCGCCCATTGCGCCGGACATCGCCGAAACGATGACATAGGGAAGGCCAAGGCGCTCAAAAATCTTGACGTAGGCGTCGCGATGTGCGTCGTAACTTCGCTGGAGACTCTCCTGGTCGATGTCGAAACTGTAGGAATCCTTCATCACGAATTCTCGACCACGCAGAAGACCGCCCCTCGGACGTGCCTCATCGCGAAACTTTGTCTGAATTTGGTACAGCCAGAGAGGAAGATCTTTATAACTGCTGTAGAGATCCTTGACCAGCAGGGTGAACATCTCTTCGTGAGTTGGTCCCAGCAGGTAGTCCGCCTTGCGACGATCCTGTAGGCGAAACAGGTTGTCGCCGTATTCGGTCCACCGACCCGTTGCCTGGTATGGCTCCCGCGGTAACAGAGACGGAAAGTGCACCTCTTGGGCGCCGATCGAGTTCATTTCCTGGCGAACGATGTCTTCAACCTTTTGAAACGTGCGCCAGCCAAGGGGAAGCCATGTATATGCACCGGGTGCCGCACGGCGGATGTAGCCGGCACGAACTAAGAGGCGGTGACTTGGCACCTCGGCGTCAACCGGATTGTCGCGCAACGTGCGCAAGAAAACCGAAGACATTCGATGAATCACACGGGCCTCATTACTGCAGTGGGTATAGAGTTCGAGCCGATGTGAACCTTAGTTGGTGCGGTTATGATGGTGGAGTCCTTTGAAGTTCGTCGAACCGGAGGCGTGGGTTTCGACCCACGCTTTTTGTTCTTTATAGGGCTCGTTTTGCGCCGCAATCGAGCAGGAAGAGAGGAGGTGGAGCCATGCCTAACCCAGTAATCGAGCGTGTCCATCTTCTTGTTGCTCCCATTGTGGCCGATCTTGGCCTAGAACTCTACGACCTCGAATTCGTCGGCGGGGTTCTTAAAGTGGTCGTCGATACCCCGGTTTCCAGTGGGCAAAGCGTCAGCCTCGACACCATTGCGCTAATTACTCGACTTCTTTCGCGTGAATTTGACCACTCCGACCCGATGCCGGGGCGTTACACGCTCGAAGTGACGAGCCCCGGTTTGGAACGCACTCTGCGGGTACCTAGTCATTTTCAGCGTGAAATCGGCAAAGTGGTCGCACTGCGATTGCACCCAAATCCAAACGGAGAGCGCCGTCTGCAGGGGATCATTGTCGGCGCTGACGATGTTTCGGTAACGGTGCGCACCCAAGCACATCCAACGGATGTCGTCGTGCCGTTTCAATCTATTGATCGCGCCCGCACGGTGTTCGAATGGGGTCCCACTCCAAAGCAGTCCACCAAAGGAACGCGCCGTCGCACCACGGAGGTCACAGCATCATGAGCAATCTAGACATGTCCGAAGCGATTCGAATGCTTGCCGGAGATCGCGGCATTTCGGTTGATTCACTTTTGCAGGTCTTGGTCGAGGCTCTCGCCACCGCATACAAAAAACGACCAAACGCGGCCGAAGAAGTGATCGTCGGAATCAATCCGGAAAACATGGACATCACCTTCACGGCCTTCGATGTTGACGATGACGGAAACTGGATCAACGAGCGAGACGACACCCCGAAGAAGGATGAGCTTGGTCGAATCGCGGCCCAAACTTTCCGTCAAGTGATGAGCCAGAGAATTCGCGAAGTTGAGCGCGATCGCAAATTTGAAGAGTACGCAAACCGCGAGGGCGACATTGTTTCTGGCATCGTGCAAAAGACCGATACTAAGTACACTTTGCTCGACCTGGGTCGCGTCGAGGCGTTACTTCCGCAGGCCGAACAAGTGCAAGGTGAGACCCGGGAACCAAATGCTCGACTCAAGGCGTACATCGTCGAGGTTCGCAAAACACCTAAGGGACCTCAGATTGTTGTGAGTCGCACACACCCGGGTCTAATCAAGCGCCTGTTCGAGCTGGAGGTGCCCGAGATTGCAGACGGTGTCGTCGAATTGAAAGCATGTGCACGAGAACCCGGGCAGCGAACAAAAATTGCGGTTTGGTCGAACGATCACAACGTCGATCCGGTCGGCGCATGCGTTGGCGCGCGCGGTGGACGAGTGCGAATGGTGGTCACCGAATTGCGCGGCGAAAAGGTGGACATCATCCCATTTAGCGATGACCTTCCAGATTTCATCGCCAAGGCGATGTCGCCCGCAAAAGTGACCGAGGTTCGCCTAAGCGAAGACCGCACTCAGGCCGATGTCATCGTGCCCGACTTTCAGTTGTCGTTGGCCATCGGCAAAATGGGTGTCAACGCCAATTTGGCAGCACGGCTCACCGGCGTTCGTCTCGATGTCAAGAGCGAAACGCAGGCCGCGGAAGATAGTGCAGGCTATGTGCCTCTAGTTGCAGCCGCAGAGCCGGCCACCGGATTCGCCGAGGGCGAATGGGTCACGAATCCAGAAAGCGGTTCGATGGAGTGGCACGCCTCGACGGATCGATTGTTAGCCAGGAACAGTGGGCCGCTAGCTCCGAAACTCCTCAGTCTCCAAGCGATTCGGAAGGCTGACCTGTTGGCCAAGATCCTGCGCGTCCATGAGCTTGCCAAAGAGCTCGGTTTGACCAATCAAGAGACGCTTG
>JBKJXI010000149.1:0-6457 GCA_046716325.1 Ilumatobacteraceae bacterium
GACACCTTCAGTCTCGAACAGGAGATTCCCCGCCGCTCTAGTTCATCGATTTCAGCAAAAAGAGTTGGTAGGTCGACAACGACCCCGTTGCCGATGATCGGCGAAACATGGTCATACAGGACCCCACTCGGAACCAGCTGCAAGGCATAACGCTGGTCGCCGACCACCACTGTGTGCCCGGCATTGTGCCCACCCTGGTAACGAACGACGAACTCGTGTGATCGAGCCAGTAGATCAATGACTTTTGCTTTGCCCTCATCACCCCATTGGGTTCCAACGACGACTGCGATGGGCATGCAACGCTCCTAATTTGTGGAGAACGTATCGAGAGTCTAGTCGCTTGGTCTTACCTGTAACTCATTGCCGACGACATCAACGGAGATGCCACCACCTTCTACAACTTTTCCTTCGAGAATAAAGATTGCGGCGGGGTCGGCGATCGACTTTTGAATAAGTCGCTTGAGTGGTCGCGCTCCAAAATCCGGGTCGTAACCGCGCTCGGCGAGAAGTGACCGCGCGGCAGGTGTGACTGCAAGACTAAGTCGACGCTCGGCCATCCGATCGATGAGATGCTGCAGTTGAACTTCGACAATTACGCCCAGATCTTCGTGAGTCAACGAACGGAATCGAACAATGTCGTCAATGCGATTGACAAATTCGGGCTTGAAATAGTCAATCGGCTCACCGGGCAAATTGCTTGTCATGATCAACACCACATTGGTGAAATCAACGGTCCGTCCCTGCCCGTCTGTTAGTCGCCCATCATCGAGAACTTGCAGCAAAGTGTTGAACACTTCTCCATGCGCTTTTTCAATTTCATCCAAAAGAACCACGCTGTATGGACGGCGTCGCACTGCCTCGGTGAGTTGTCCGCCCTCGTCGTATCCGACATATCCGGGAGGTGCTCCAATCAGCCGACTGACGGAAAACTTCTCCATGTATTCGGACATGTCGATGCGGACCATTGCCCTTTCATCATCAAACAGAAATTCCGCCAAGGCACGGGCAAGTTCGGTCTTTCCAACACCCGTCGGTCCTAAAAACATGAACGAGCCAATCGGACGATGAGGATCGGATAGTCCAGCGCGACTACGGCGAATTGCATTGGCAACCGCAGTCACCGCGTGGTCTTGACCGATTACCCGACGATGAAGGAGTGATTCGAGATGAACAAGTTTATTCATCTCACCTTCAATTAGCCGACTAACCGGAACTCCTGTCCACTTGGAGACGACCTCCGCGATGTCTTCTGAATCCACCTCTTCCTTGAGCATTCGGGTGGTGCTCTGAAGCACATCGAGCTGTTCGGTGGCCTCATTTATTCGACGTTGTACTTCCGGTATTCGCCCGTATCGGATTTCGGCGGCTTTTTCTAGATCCGCCTCACGATCAACCTGCAGACCCAGCGACTCAAGTTCTTCCTTGAGGGCTCGGATCGCGCCAATTGCTTGTCGCTCAGACTCCCAATGCTTCTTCATCTGAGTGCTCTGTGCGAGCAACTCTTCCAGCTCATCGTTCAAAGCAGCGAGTCGGTCGTGCGAGGCGTCATCTGTCTCTTTGTCGAGAGCGACACGCTCAATTTCAAGTTGCAAAATACGGCGATCAACGATGTCGATTTCAGTCGGAAGTGAATCGATCTCAATTCGCAACTTGCTCGCCGCTTCGTCCATCAGGTCGATGGCTTTGTCGGGAAGGAATCGGTTGGGTAGATATCGATTCGAAAGCACGGCGGCGCTCACGAGGGCGGTGTCCTGAATTCGCACTCCGTGGTGAACCTCGTAACGCTCCTTTAGCCCACGAAGGATTGCAATGGTGTCTTCGACCGACGGCTCGCCAACGTAAACCTGCTGGAACCTACGCTCAAGTGCGGCGTCCTTTTCGACATACTTGCGATATTCGTTGAGGGTTGTTGCACCGATCATTCGCAGTTCGCCCCGGGCAAGCATCGGTTTGATCATGTTTCCCGCGTCGATCGCCCCTTCGGCCCCGCCGGCGCCAACCAACGTGTGAATCTCGTCCACAAACGTAATGATTTCACCTTGGGCATCGGTGATTTCTTTCAACACGGCCTTCAATCGCTCTTCAAATTCTCCGCGATATTTCGCCCCCGCAAGCATCGAGCCGATGTCGAGCGAAACGAGCCGTTTATTTTTCAGACCTTCCGGAACGTCTCCGCTGGCGATGCGCCGCGCGAGCCCTTCAACAATGGCGGTTTTACCGACCCCGGGTTCTCCGATGAGCACCGGGTTGTTCTTTGTGCGGCGGGAGAGAACTTGAATGACCCGACGAATTTCCTCATCGCGACCGATGACGGGATCTATCTTTCCATCACGTGCACGGGCGGTGAGGTCTTGGCCATACTTCTCTAGCGCTTGGAACATGCCCTCCGGGTCTGGAGATGTCACCCGATGTGATCCGCGTACTTCTCGTAGGGCTTGGAGCATTTCCTCGGTACCGACTCCGACGCGCTGGTTCATGGCAATGAGCAGGTGCTCAACGGAGAGATAGTCATCGCGCAGATCTCCACGGAGTTGATCGGCGTTGGTGAAGATCGTTGCCAACTCGCGATTCATGCGCGGCTCATTGCCGCCGTGAGCGCGTGGGAACTTGTTTACGATGTCATCGGCGCGGTCCCTCAGCATCGTTATCGCCACCCCCAGCTTGGCCAGGAGTGCCGGCACAATGGTGTCGACCTGCCGAGTCAAGGCGCCCATGACGTGATCGGGGGTGAGTTCTGGATTGCCGTTGGTCAGGGCCGACTGCATTGCATCGGCGACCGCCTCACTTGTCTTGGTTGTCCACTTTTTTGGGTCAACGGCCACTGTTATGTCTCCTCTCTGAAGATGCTTGAACGCCGACCAAACAGCGTCACCGCCTGACGAAGCGGGACGAGTTCGTGTCGCCCGCGACGATGTGTAGCCGAAGTGACTTGGTCAAGCTCTGCCTGCAGTCGCACGGACTCATCGCGTAATTTCCGCACCTGTTCCTCAAGTTCCATCACTTGACGAATTCCTTCGATATTCATTCCCATTGCGGTGAGGTCGGCGATTCGCAACAGGCATTGAATGTCGGCTTCGCTGTATCGACGGTTGCCACCCGATGTTCGAGATGGCCTTATCAGTCCTCGCCGTTCATATATGCGAAGTGTTTGTGGATGCAGTCCGGCCAGCTCCGCGGCTACTGAAATTACGTATACGGCGTGATGTTCGCGTTCCATCAATCAGCTCCTATTTAATGTCGCTCGTGAGTTTTTCGCGAGGCGACTGAGACAGCAATTGGGCCATTTGCTCCACCGCCGATTTCTGGTCGTTGGTCAACTTGTGTGGCACGACGACATCTACGGTGACGATCAGGTCGCCGTGCGACTTATTAACTTGAATTCCCTTGCCCTTCACCCGATGGCGTGAACCTGACTGTGTTCCAGGCTTCAGGCGCAAGGTCACCGGAGTTCCGTTGAGTGTTGGAACCTCGATGTCGGCGCCCAATGCCGCTTCCGAAAAGGTGATTGGAAGACGCGTCGTAAGGTGTGCCCCCTCGCGACCGAACACGGGATGCGGGGTAACTCGACAGACGACGAAGAGATCCCCATGGGGACCGCCTCCACGCCCAGGGGCACCCCGACCCTTGATCCGAATCCGTTGACCATCATCGACTCCAGCAGGAATTCGTACATTGACCTCGCGGTCGCGCATTTCCACACCGGTTCCCTTACAGGTAGTACACGGATGCTCGATTACGACCCCGCGACCGCCGCATCTTGGACACGGCGAAGAAAATGCGAAGACGCCCTGGTTGTCATCGACGACGCCGCGTCCCTTGCATTGTGGGCAGCGCTGCGGTTTTGTGCCCACCCGAGCCCCGCTTCCTGAACACGTGGAGCACTCGGCTTCGGATGTGAGGTGCAATGTGGTCGTCAGGCCATGCACCGCATCGGCAAAATCCAACGTCAGCGAGGCTTCAAGGTCTGCGCCACGCTGTGGACTGTTTGCTCGTCGCTGCCCGCCGCGCCCGCCAAACATCTGGCCAAAGAGGTCACCCATGCCGGAGCCAGACATATCCCCCATATCGAAACGAAATGAACCTGACCCATTTGCATCGGGAGCGCCGTAGGCGGCCGGTCCACGACGACGAACTTCGTCGTACTCCTTGCGTCGTTCTTCGTCACTTAGAACGTCATAGGCGGCTGAGATTTCCTTGAATTTGTCTTCGGCCGATGCGTTATTGGGATTTGTGTCGGGGTGAAATTGTCGCGCCAGTTTTCGATACGCCTTGGTGATTTCCTTGTCGGTCGCGCGCTGCGTTACACCGAGTGTCGCGTAATAATCTTTTTCAAACCACTCACGTTGCACTATTACCCTCTTACCTTGACCATCGCCGCCCGCAACACACGACCCTTCCAGCGATATCCGGTTCGAAAGACCTCGGTCACGATTGCCTCGCCACCATCGCCATCTTCGTGAACTACCGCTTCCGCGGCCACCGGATCGAAGACCGTGCCCTTCAAGTCGAGTACTTCGAGTCCCTGCTTTTGCAGAACGGCGAGCAACAGCGACCACACTGGTTCGACTCCTTCGATCCCATGTTCAACTGCCGCCTCGCATGCATCAAGCACAGGAAGTAATTCCTCAATGATTCGTCCGCCCGAGCGTTCTACTTCGGCACTGACTTGAGCCGACACTCGTTTCCGATAGTTTTCAAAATCGGCCTGAACTCGGAGCGCAATGTCTTTGAACTCGTCTCGCTCTTTTACAACCTCGTCGATATTGAGTTCATTTAGAACCGACTCAACTTGATCGCCAAGTTCGGTCGTGAACTCGCTGAGTTCGATCTCGTTCATCTGCTCATCCATGACGTGACCGTCACTTCCTGTTACTTTTCGTCGACTATTTCGGCGTCTACGATGTCAGCGTCGTTCGACTCCGATGCACCTTGACCAGTTGCCGAAGTGCCCGCCGCATTGGTGTCCTGGGCCGCGGCCTCGTACAGCTTTTGGCTGAACCCCTGACTGGCTGTCATGAGTTTTTCCGTTGCGCTCTTGATAGCCGCGATTTCGGATCCTTGCAATGCAGTGCGTAGTTCACCCAACGGTCCCTCGACCGCTGAGCGTTCCTCAGCGGAAACCTTCTCACCCTGTTCACGCAGAACCTTTTCTGTCTGATAGACGAGTGAATCCGCGTTGTTGCGAACCTCGGCCTCTTCGCGACGTTGACGATCCTCTTCAGCATGTGCTTCTGCGTCCTTGACCATCGTGTTGATGTCGTCCTTGGACAAAGATGACTGTCCGGTTATCGTCATCGACTGTTCCTTCGAAGTTGCTCGATCCTTGGCAGACACATGCACAATTCCATTGGCATCAATATCGAATGTCACCTCGATCTGAGGTACTCCACGAGGCGCCGGGGGAAGGTCGACAAGTTGGAACTTTCCAAGCGTCTTGTTGTAGTTCGCCATTTCTCGCTCGCCTTGCAAGACATGAATCTCCACTGACGGCTGCATGTCGTCGGCGGTGGTAAACACCTCGGTTCGTCGAGTCGGAATGGTCGTGTTGCGCTCGATCAACTTCGTCATGACGCCACCCTTGGTTTCAATTCCCAGCGATAGCGGAGTGACATCGAGCAACAAAATATCCTTGACGTCGCCGCGCAATACACCGGCTTGAACTGCTGCACCAATCGCAACCACCTCATCGGGATTAACGGAACGGTTTGGCTCTTTGCCCGTCAGATTTTGCACAAGTTCTTGCACCGCCGGCATGCGGGTTGATCCACCAACCAAAATGACGTGGCTAAGTTGACCCTTTGACAGCCCGGCATCGGAAATTGCCTGCTCGAATGGCTTGCGGCATCGCTCGATGAGGTCAGCGGTCATTTCCTGAAACTTCGCCCGAGTGAGCGTCTCATCCATGTGCAGCGGACCATCCGAGGTGGCCGTAATAAACGGAAGATTGATCTGGGTTTGCTGAGTTTGCGACAACTCAATCTTTGCCTTTTCCGCAGCCTCTTTCAGGCGCTGAGTCGCCATTCGGTCGGCCGCCAAGTCGATACCGTGGGCGGACTTGAATTGCTGCACCAACCAGTCGATAACCCGCTGATCCCAGTCGTCACCACCTAGGTGAGTGTCACCATGGGTGCTCTTGACTTCGAAAACTCCGTCGCCAATTTCAAGCACACTGACGTCGAAGGTTCCGCCACCGAGGTCGAACACCAAAATGGTTTCATCGTCACTGCCTTTGTCGAGACCGTACGCGAGTGCGGCAGCCGTCGGTTCATTGATAATTCGTAATACCTCAAGACCAGCGATTTGCCCGGCCTCTTTCGTTGCTGTGCGCTGCGCATCATCAAAGTAGGCCGGAACGGTGATCACGGCTTGAGTCACGGTGTCGCCTAAATACGCCTCGGCATCTCTCTTTAGCTTCATCAATGTTCGCGCGCTGATTTCCTGCGGGGTGTAACGCTTG
>JBKJXI010000150.1:0-3081 GCA_046716325.1 Ilumatobacteraceae bacterium
TAAGCGATGCCAGCATCATGAACAGGACTCCGATCGCGGCACCAACGGAAAGGCCGCGAGCAAAGGCAATACCCATGAGAAAGAGTCCAAGTATTGAAATGATGACGGTGAGTCCCGCAAAAATTACCGCTCGTCCCGAGGTGTTCACGGCATCGACAACGGCGTCTTCAACAATCATTCCGGCCAATAGTCCTTCCCGATAGCGGGTGACGATAAACAGGGCGTAGTCGATGCCGACACCGATACCGATCATTGCCACAAGAGACGTCGTGAAGTCGGGCATTGCAAAGACATTGCTGACGATCGTGACCACACTTGTGCCCAGGGCAAGTCCTGCCAGGGCGGTGCCAACAGGAAGCCCCATCGCCAACACCGATCCAAAAGCGAGTACCAAAATAATGATCGCGGCGAACAATCCGAATGCTTCGCTTTGCGGAAGTTCGAACACCTCAAAGATGTATCCGCCGTACTCGAGTGTCTTGCCTTCTACCGTGTACTGTTCCCCCAGATCTTGAATTTCCCGGGCGACGTCTTGCTCCAATTCTTGGGATCTATCGCTGATATCAAGTTGGGCAAATGCTGTGGTGCCAGTCGCATCTATTTGCTTCGGCTGGTCATAGGGGCTGGCGACGCCGACACCTTCGAGTTGTGCAATCTGACCAAACAGAGTGGTCATGGCCGACTTCACTTCCGGGTCGTCGACACCGTGCGGGGCGCTGAAGACAATTTGACCGGTGAAACCTGCACGATCGGGAGCATTAGCTTCCAGCAGGATGCGGACATCGTTCGATTCGCTGGCGGGCAGTGAGAACTCTGTGGAGAAGTTTGACCCAAATGCACTGGACAAAATCCCCGTGGCAATAATTATTGGAATCCAGATTCCAAACACGACGAGTCGACGACGACGAACACAAAAACGGGCAATACGAGAGAGCACAAAAGACCTTTCGTAGGGGAATTACAGAATTAAACAGGCCCCACAAGACTACGCAAACGCCCTATTACTTCCATGGAACTTCCGCTGGCCAGTGACCCATGCCACCGTCTCGGGTAAGAAATCCGGTAAGCGTTCGCTCGGTGTTCTGTGAACGCCAGGTCAACATGTCTTGAGCCAGTGGCAGAATTCTGGCCGGGTCGTCTATGGTCGTGCGCCAGGTCGGATCAGCGGCCAAGTCGAACGCCAACCAAGAGCCGTCACCAAACTGAACATAGGCCACATCATGCGATCTCCGAACGGCGAGATTGTGACGTTCCAGACTTCGATCCCACGGCCAAGCGTGACCCTCCTTGGTGATGAACATGTATCGCCAATCGAATTCGTAGGAGGCCGCTACTCTCCATCCATCGGGGTGCCTTCCCTCTAGGAATGGTGTTAGGGGCAATCCATCGCACTGCAAAGGAACGGGTTGATCTAGTGCTTCGGCAATTGTTGGAACGATGTCAACATTTTCGGTGAATTCATTGATTGTGGAACCATAGCTTTGGGAATTCCGCGGATCCCGAACGATCCCAAGAATGTGGTAACTCTGTTCGAAATATCCGAGTTTTTCACGTAGACCGTGGTCGCCAAGTTGTTCGGCGTGATCGGCGGTGACAATAATCATCGTGTTGTCCCACATCCCTAGTTCGGTGAGCGTGTCGAGTACTCGCCCGACCTGTGAATCCACCTCGCTGACCATTCCGTAATATTGCGCCCGCATGTGACGCTTGCCAGCCTCATCCGTTGGCCCCGCGACCTGAGGCATATGGAGTGCCGCCTCGTGAAGCGGATGTCGATTTGCCGAAGGTTCGATGGGCATTGGCACATCGGCAGGGTTGTACTCCTTGCTCCACTTACCGGCGGCAGCATATGGAGGGTGTGGTCGTAGAAAACTCGCATGGGCAAACCAAGGCCCGTCCTGTTTTCGAAGCCAGGAATTGAAATGGTCGGCGACAAATGCACCGATACTGAACTCTTCCGGTCGATCCGGTTCGGTATTTAGCGATTGAAACGAATTCATGGGAACGTCAAATCCGTTCTCACGAAGATGGTTGATCCACAATTCAAATGGCTCGGGAATGAACAGTTCACAGTCGAAGCCCGGCAAGATGCCCTCGTATGTGAATAGTCGAGGATCGGTCGGGCCTTTTGTGTCACGCGGATCGGCCGCCTGGTCGGTATAGCCAAACAGAGTTGGCGCATATCCGGCTCGACGAGCGAGCAAGGCGACGTTGTCGAAGCGGCGATCGAGGGGGGTGCCATTGGCGACGACTCGGTGATTCATCTGGTACATGCCGGTGTACAGGCTCGCGCGTCCGGGCGCACAAGGTGCGCATTGGCTGTAGTGCTGGGCGAATCTCACTCCATTGCGCGCCAGTCGATCCAGGTGTGGAGTCTTGACTAGCGGATGCCCGGCTATCGACAGGCAATCCGCCCGAAACTCGTCGAGCGTGATCAGAAGCACGTTCATTGCCACGGCAACCGAGCGTAGTGTGCGCGGGCGAAGTCTTAGACCCGATCTAGCTGAGGCTCTGAAATCGACGAGTAGGGCAATTAGCCTTAGATGTCTCGCAAGTCAGTCCAAATTTCACGAGGAGAAGTCGCCATGGGTCGAGTTGTCAAAGCCGCACTGTTGCAGACCGATTGGACCGGCGACAAAGAATCGATGATCGACAAGCACGAGGTGGCTGCCCGCGAGGCCGCCAAACAGGGAGCACAGGTGATGTGTTTTCAGGAATTGTTCTACGGTCCGTACTTCTGCCAGGTTCAAGAGCCCGAGTACTACTCCTATACGGAGCCAATTCCTGACGGGCCCACCACCAAGAGATTCCAATCGGTGGCAAAGGAATTGGGAACGGTGATGGTGATTCCGATGTACGAGATCGTGCAGCCTGGCCTGTACTACAACACGGCGGCCGTCATCGACGCCGACGGTCGATACCTGGGGAAGTATCGCAAGCAACATATCCCCCAGGTAAAAGGTTTTTGGGAGAAGTACTACTTCACACCCGGCACCGATGGCTATCCAGTATTTGACACCGCGGTCGGAAAAGTCGGGGTGTACATCTGTTACGACCGCCACTTTCCCGAAGGGTGGCGCG
>JBKJXI010000151.1:0-3017 GCA_046716325.1 Ilumatobacteraceae bacterium
AAGCCGATCGGCAGATAAACCAACCTGCTTGGGTTCGATCTGTACCTGTAGTTGGCTCATTTGTCACCCCTTGTTTGAACCTTGGAACCGAGCCTATGCGTTGCGAATGCGGTCAGCGAAGGCGGGCTCGTATCCATCGTTCGAACGATTGACCAACATCTGGATGCTTGAGCGCGGTCTCAATGGCGGCTTCCAGCAAACCCCTCGGCGTGCCGGTGTCGTAGCGCTCAATGTCACTCACGATGCCGCGCAGGGAGCCCGCGCCGGCGGCAATTTGCAATGCATCGGTCAGTTGGATTTCGCCGTTCCCAGCGGGTTGCAACGAGTCGATTTCATCAAATATTTTCGGTCCGAAAACATAGCGACCGATGATCACGATGTCGCTTGGCGCATCCTTCAATGACGGCTTTTCCACGACGGTTGAAATTTCCACACACCCGGCCTTGTCCGGTCTGGTTCTAATTGCAACACATCCATATGCCGACACCTCGCTGCGATCGACGCGTTTGAGGCCAATCACGCTGTCACCGGTGGACTCATGTAGGTTCGACAACGCCTTCAGCAACGACTCTTCGCCCATCACCTCGTCTGGCAGGAGAACGGAAAACGACTCGTCACCGACCAGATCGCGGGCACATCCAATTGCATGACCGAGGCCGCGGGGGGCATCTTGATACACAACGCTCACGCGTACGTCCACTCCGAGGCGGGCCAATCGATCGGCCAGATGAGTCCGACCGCTGTCTCGAACTCGGCTCACCACATCTGCCGATGGCGTGAGATACGCCTCGATGGCGAGTTTTGTTCGATTTGACACCACGATGATGTGCTCGACCCCGGCTCCAATTGCTTCGTCCATTACCAGTTGCATTACTGGGGTATCGAAAATTGGAAGTAATTCTTTCGGCACCGATTTTGTGGCCGGCAGGAATCGAGTACCCAAACCTGCCGCAGGGATTACTGCGGTGCGCATTGTCATTTCAACATCCTAGAATTACTAGTCCCATGCCTACTTATGTCTATAGATTTATTGACTCCGGCAAGATCATCGAAGTCCAGCAGGCCTTTTCCGATGAGCCCTTCACCACATTGGCAGATCCGGTTGACGGCGCCATCCGGGCGGTGAAAAAGGTATTTACCCCCGTGGGAGTGTCGTTCAAGGGTGATGGGTTCTACAAGACAGATAGTCGAACCAAATCATCGGCGAAAAGCGCATCAGCCGATACCGCGAGCGCCCCTGGGAGCGAAACGGCGAGTAACGGTGACTCGGCCGCCAAGTCTGATTCAGTAACTTCGCCCGACACGAGTTCGGCTCCAACGAGCACTCCAGCGAGCAGCACTCCGGCAAGCACGCCCGCCAACGTATCGACAGGGACTCCGGCAACTACCGTCGCTCCGTAACGCTCGGCATTAGGCAATCAAAGCGGCACACATCTCTGCGGTCATGCAGCGAATCCGAAACACCGCGACATTGATTCGAGTGTCCACAGCTGTGACAACGGTTGCGGCAAGGGTCAAAGCGATTCTCGGCGGCGGATACTCGAGGCTCTGTCGCGACAATCGACTTCAACGACGAGCGATCGCACTGTTGGCTGGTGTCGCGGCGACGGTGTTTCTCACTAATGTCATTCAACTTCAGTCGCAGAGAAACCAGCTGGCTGCCAATTTCATGGTTTTAGTGGCCACAAGTGACATTGAATCCGGCGATCCTGTAACGACCGGCCTGGTTCGACCACTGCTCGTCCCGGCATCACTCGTGGCCGCCACCGTCTTGGTCGACCTTCCAAGTCCCGCATACGCAAAGCAAAGCATCGGGGTCGGAGAACTCATCACTTCGGTGAATGTTGCCGAGAAGTCTTCGGGCATTTCCTCGGTTCCCGCGGGATGGCGAACGGTCGCCATAACATCGCCAACGGCATTGCCACCAATGTCTGCCGGGGATCGCGTCGACGTCATTGCCAATGGCGTCGTCCTCGTCGCTAACGCCGTGGTTGTCTCAACTTCCGGTGAATTGACGGCGTTAGGCGGCGTCTCATTAATTACCCAGGTCGTTATCGGAGTTCCCGCCGATTCTGCGCCAATCGTGGCCACCGCGGCAGCCCTCGGTGACGCCACGCTTGTCGTCGCACTGTAATTAGTAGTCCAAAATGGAACTAACGCACGTTGCTGGCCAGCAAGCCAAGGATCACCAGTCCAGCGAAAACCCGATACACCACGAACGGGGTGAAGCTACGGGTGCGAAGCAGTCGGATCATTCCCCACATCGCGATCCAGCCAGAAATCCCGGACGCCACGATTCCAACCACGATGGGCACAATCAAACCGTCGGGTATTCCGTCCGAAACAAGTTTGAGCACCTTGTACACCACAGCACCGCCGATCACCGGCACACCCATGAGAAACGACACTCGGGCCGCGGCGTCACGCGAGAATCCCTGTCGACGCGCAGCCGTAATTGTGATTCCAGAGCGCGAGGTTCCCGGATTCAATGCCAGAACCTGAGCCACGCCGAGGGTCACCGCATCCCGAACGGTAAACCCCTCCACGTCCCTATTGCCGCTCTGGCGATCCGCCAATAGCAAGATAACCCCGAACAAAATGAGCGAACTTGCAATCAGCCATGGCTTCCCCAAGTGTTTGGTAATCCAAGCGTCTCCGATGCCACCGACAATCGCCGCCGGTAACGAGGAGACCACAAAGAACCAGGCCAATCGTCCGTGTACCGACTTTCGCATTGCCGGAACGAACACGGCACGCAGTCCGTCCTGAACATACAGTCGCAACTCGTTTCGCAGGTAAAACAACACCGCAACCAGGGTGCCGAGATGCAATGCGGAATCAAATGCTCGTTCCGCCGCAACATTTTCGGCGAAATCATTCCAGCCGAATAGCCACGGCACAATGATCAGATGTCCGCTCGACGAGATTGGCAGAAACTCCGAAAGTCCTTGAACGATGCCGAGGATGACGGCGTGTAAAATTGACACTCGTACTGCTTAGGCACCGCTCATGGTGAC
>JBKJXI010000152.1:0-2937 GCA_046716325.1 Ilumatobacteraceae bacterium
AAGTCGTTTTCGATTTACGACCAATCGGATTCGCTTCGCTTGATCGGCTATGTCATTCGCGACATGAAGCTGGATGCCAAGCGATTTCCACCCCGCCGCGTGCAGGCGCGAATCAGCCTGTGGAAAAACGAACTCATTGTTCCCCGTGACGCGGCTATTGCCCCGGACAGCATCTTCGACGAAAAGTATGCCGAGATATATCGCGAGTATCAACGCAGGCTCGAGGTGGCTGGTGCAATGGACTTCGATGATCTGTTGATGAATACCGTGCGGTTGTTTCGACACAACCCGGATGTGCTGAAGTCGTATCAAGAGCGCTTCTCACACATTCTCATCGACGAGTATCAAGACACCAATATGGCGCAAAACAAAATTGTGCTGATGTTGGGTGCCGTGCATCACAACGTTTGTGTTGTCGGCGACACCGATCAATCGGTGTATCGCTTTCGTGGCGCCGACTATCGCAACATCATGCAGTTCGAGCATGCCTTCCCCGAGGTCACCACGGTGATCTTGGCCCAGAATTACCGCAGCACGCAGACCATATTGGATGCGGCAAACGCGGTGATCACCAACAACATCGAACGAAAGCCCAAGGACCTTTGGACCATTAAAGACGTTGGCAAGAAAATAGTCAGATACTTCGCCAATGACGAATTTGATGAATCGCAATGGGTGGTTTCGCAACTGAAACAACTTCACGACACCGAACACAGGGACTGGAGCGATCTGGCGGTGTTCTATCGCACCAACGCGCAGAGCCGAGTGCTTGAAGAATCACTTGTGTACGCCGGAATGCCGTACAAGATAATTGCCGGCACCCGGTTTTATGATCGTCGAGAGGTCAAGGACGCGATGGCCTTCTTGCGCTGCGCGGCCAATCCAAACGATGAGATCAATCTCAAGCGGATCATCAACATTCCAAAACGCGGCATCGGTGATACCAGCCTTGCCAAGTTGGATGCGTTCGCGACCGAAAATGGCGTGAGTTTTTCAATTGCCATGCGTCGGTCAATCGAGGCGGGGGTGGGTGGGACCGCCGTGCGCGGCCTGAAGAGCTTTGTCGACCTCATCGATGAGCTGGCCGCACGGCTTGGTGAAGGTCCCGGGCCGGTGTTGCAATATGCCATGGATGTAAGTGGTTATGTCAAGGAGCTTGAGGCCGAGGGCACAATTGAGTCAATCGGCCGACTAGAAAACATCTCCGAACTGATCGGTGTAGCCAGCGAATTCACGATGGTCGACGAGTTTCTCGAGCGAGTCGCGCTCGTTTCCGACACCGATCAACTTGACTCGGATAATCACGTCACGCTGATGACGATGCACGCCGCCAAGGGTCTCGAATTCCCCGTTGTGTTCATCGTCGGCATGGAAGAAGGCATCTTTCCCCACAATCGGGCACTCAGCGACATGATCGAACTCGAAGAGGAACGCCGTCTCGCATATGTCGGCATCACGCGAGCACAGGAGCAACTGATGGTTAGCCACGCATGGAGCCGAAATCTCTACGGGAGTTCTCAATACAATCCACCTTCGCGCTTTCTCGACGAAATTCCCGCAGAATTAATTCAGCGGATGGGAAATACTGATTCGGGTATCGACTCGAGCAGAGCCAGTTTCCGTCCCCGGTCCGAGCGAACGTCGGCATTCTCGTCCAGCCCCGAATTTCTCGAACGCGCCGTGGACGCCGCAATCAGTGCCGGCCGTGCAAGCACATCGGGCGTCCGACAGTCAAGCGAACACGGGCTCAGGGTTGGCGATGACGTGATCCACCCGACATTTGGCGAAGGGATCATTATCGACATTCGTGGACAGGATGAAAAAGCCGAGGCCTCGATACGTTTCAGCGCCGTGGGCACCAAGCACCTTTCGCTGTCGTGGGCCCCGCTCAAAAAGGTCCAACGCTGATCGCCTTGCCGGATTTACGGAGTCGTTGAAGTACTCGAGACTCCGCGCATATCGATCAGCAGGGTGGTGCCATTTTCGACAATTGGCCGAACATCGGTGGGTCGTTGCAGCTGATCAACATTCAATGTCCGACCTTCGCAATCGGTGAAGAAGTGTGTCCTTTCGACTTGCTCCACCAGGCAGGTCGAATCCCGATCGGCCGGATACGCGTAATACACCTGCCAACCTTTGGCCGGGTCGTCCCCAGTGTGCTCAATGACAATTGATCGGGTTCCGTCCGAGTCTCGCAAGTCCGGATACAGCACCGGTCCGTTGTCGGCAATCGATTCTGCGATGTCAACCACTCGACCAACGACGAATGTCCGGTCACCAAATTGTGGCTTCACCTCGGCGTTGTTGGTGATGTAGGCGGCCATCAGCCAGGTGATACCGAACAGGGCGGCAAAAAAAGCTATTCCGCCGACGATCGGAATAATTGCGCGCCGGAGTGGCGATCGTAAGTTGGGCGACACCTGTCAAGTTTGGCGCAGACTGGACCGCAAATTGCACTCGCCGCTGAGTTGGTGCGGGTACGGGCAAAGGGCGTAGGGTCATATGTTCGTGAATCGTACGTATCGCATAGTTGTCGCCAAACCGGGTTTGGACGGTCACGATCGGGGCGCAAAGACAATTACCAGGGCCCTGCGCGATCGCGGTTTTGAGGTGATCTATACCGGTCTGCTCCAAACCCCTGAGCAGATCGCCGATACCGCGTTGCAGGAAGATGTCGATGCCGTAGGGCTTTCGTTGTTGTCGGGGGCACACCTGACCCTTTTCAAGCGGGTGATGGACGAGCTTCGAGTTCGCGACATGGCCGATGTACTTATTTTCGGTGGCGGAGTAATCCCCGAAGGCGACGCCCGTGAACTGCGTGCCCAGGGTGTTGCAGAGATCTTCGGCCCCGGGTCGTCGCTGCAAGATATTGCGACCTGGCTCGAAACAACTCTCGATCAGCGAAAGTAGAACTATGGATCTCTTTGAGTATCAGGG
>JBKJXI010000153.1:0-3732 GCA_046716325.1 Ilumatobacteraceae bacterium
GGAATGGTCACCGATATCGCCGGATTTGCGGCGGCTTCGTGGCACCGCGGAACTCCGGTCATTCATGTTGCGACCTCGCTGGTGGGAATGATTGACGCGGCGATTGGAGGCAAGACGGGGGTGAACCTACCCGAAGGGAAGAACCTGATCGGCGCGTTCTGGCAACCCGTCGCAGTAATCTGCGACCTGGATGCCTTGTACACCTTGCCCGAGCGAGAGATGCGCGGCGGGCTCGGTGAGATGGCCAAGTATCACTTTCTGAGTGGTGAGGACTTGCTTTCCCTCGACCAGGCCACCCGCATCGCAAGATGTGTAGGGATTAAAGCCAAGATTGTTTCGCAAGACGAGCGCGAGGGTGGTGCGCGGGCGGTATTGAATTACGGTCACACACTGGCCCATGCACTCGAGATTGCCACGCAGTTTCGTCTCGCCCACGGCGAAGCCGTGGCCGTAGGAATGGTGTTTGCAGCGCACCTTGCCGCCGTAATGGGAAGGATCGACGAGCAGCGGGTTCAGTATCACTACGAGGTGATCGGCCAGACCTACGGACTCGAAGTGGCGATTCCGAGTGGACACTCGACAGATGAGCTCATCAATCTCATGCTGGTCGACAAAAAGGCCATCAGCGGATTGACCTTTGTGCTTGACGGCCCGACGGGAATCGAAACTGTGTCCGGAATTAGCCGGGAGAACGTAATTGAGGCTTTCAGACGCATGGAACTAATCTGAGATGATGGCCAACTCGTCAACCGTGCTCGTGCTGAATGGCCCAAACCTCAATCTGCTTGGTTCTCGCCAACCCGAGGTATACGGAACATCCACGCTTGAGGATCACCTCACGGCACTGGGCGCGGAGGCCAAGAAGAGTGGCTTGGCCGTGGAGTCGTTTCAAAGCAACAGCGCTTCCGAATTGATCGCCCAGATTCACGGCGCCCGCGGTCGCTGCGCTGCAATCATCATCAATCCTGGGGCATTGGGTCACTACGCCTGGAGCCTGAGCGACGCATTGGCCACATTTGCGGGACCAGTTGTTGAGGTTCATCTGTCGAATCCTGCGGCGCGCGAACCGTGGCGGCAGGTAAGTGTGGTTGCACCTGTGGCTATTGGAACGATCGCCGGGTTCGGCGGTCACGGGTATGTACTGGCAATTCAGGCCATCGCCAAGCATCTTGCCAATGTCTAGGTTGCCGACACTTCGTGTGTCCGGTCGCGCCGAATTGCTGTGTCGACAATTGAGTGAAAATTATTCAACCAGCACCATGCTGGTCTTTTCGCCGGAAAATATTCGGTGGCTCATCGGCTTCACCGGTTCAGCCGGCACGTTGGTAGTGCGTCCTGACGACCTGGTGTTTGTCACCGACGGTCGATACACCGAACAGGTTCAGGTGCAGGCCAAATTGTCGGCGGTCGAAGTCGATGTTCGCGAGGCCAGAAGTGCCGCGGATCACCTGGAGGTCCTCGCCGGTGTTTTAGCCACCGAGCCGACCTGCGGTTTTGATCCGACCGAGGTCACCGTGGAGAATTTTGAGATTTATCAACGCACATTCTCTTGCTCATTGATCCCAGTGACCGGACTCGTAAAACAGATGCGGCGAATAAAGTCCGACGCCGAAGTTTCCCGAATCGAGTCGGCGGCTTTGGCTACCGATCGCGCATTGACCGAAGTCGAGTCGATGCTCACCGAGGGGGTGACCGAGCGCGATATCCGCGACGAACTTGAGTATCTCATGCGACGAAATGGGGCCGATGGGCCAAGCTACGAGACGATTGTTGCCACCGGTGCAAACAGCACCAAGCCGCATCATCGCCCGGTATCGGACCGAGTTGAACCCGGGGACTCCGTGGTGATCGATGTCGGTGCCTTGGTTGAGGGTTACCACTCCGATATGACTCGCACATACCTCATCGGCGATGTCAATCCGGAATTGGCGAAAATCCATAAAGTCGTGTGCGAAGCGCAACATCTTGGACTCGAGTTAGTCGCGCCGGGCGTTCTCTGTTCAGATGTCGATCATGCCTGTCGTCAGTACATCACCGATCACGGATATGGCCCAGAGTTTGTGCACGGCACTGGACATGGCGTTGGACTTCAAATTCACGAACTTCCATGGATTCGCAAAGACTTTCGAGAGCCATTACAGGTCGGCGAGGTGGTGACCGTTGAACCTGGCGTCTATCGTAGAGGTCTTGGTGGAGTTCGAATTGAAGATCTAGTTCTTGTTACTCCTACCGGCCATCGCATCCTCACCCAAAGTCAGAAAGATCAGCTGTGCCTGCCATCACCACGAACGACCTGAAAAACGGAATCACTCTCAATATTGAAAGCACGCTGTATACGGTGGTCGAGTTTCAACATGTGAAGCCTGGCAAAGGCGGGGCATTCGTGCGCACCCGATTACGCAATTTGCGTACGGGAAACATGCTGGACCGCACATTTAATGCGGGCGTGCGCGTCGAGCAGGCAATTCTGCAAAAGAATGACATGCAGTTTCTTTACCGCGACGGTGATGACTACGTCTTTATGGATACACAAACCTTTGACCAGGTGAACATCAATCCCGTTGCATTAGGTGACGCATCCGAATATCTAGTTGAGAATTCCGTGGCGATCATTGCAACACATGACGATGAGATCGTGAGCGTAGAAATTCCCGCCTCGGTCGAACTCGAGGTTGCCAACACCGAGCCGGGTCTTCAGGGCGATCGGGTGTCGGGTGCTCGAAAACCGGCCACATTGCAGACCGGCAAAACAATTCAGGTTCCTTTGTTCATCAACGTCGGTGACCGTGTCAAAGTTGACACTCGCTCCGGCGAATACATCACCCGCGTCTGATCATGGCGGCCGGCCAACGAAATCGTCCGGCTAGCGAAGACGTACGGTCGAATTCCCGTGAGCGAGCACTGCACTTGCTGTATGAATCCGAGGTTAAGGGAGTTCCGACATCCGAGACCCTCGACGCACAGGTGCTTGGCGTCGACGAAGCAACGGTTTTGATAGTTAATGGGGTTTCCAACCGGGCAGAACAAATTGACGAATTAATTACCGAATACGCCACGGGTTGGACATTGATTCGAATGGCGTCGATTGATCGAAATATTCTTCGCATTGGGGCATTTGAATTATTGGGGCGTCCGGATGTTCCAACCGCGGTTGTGATCAATGAAGCCGTGAACATGGCCAAGACGTTTTCGACCGAGGAGTCAGGCAAGTTCGTCAACGGAGTGTTGGCGGCAATCGCCACGTTTGTTCGACCCAACGAAAAGTAGGCATATGAGACGCCTTCGGGAAGTCTCGGTGTGGACAGCGGTGGCCTACACGATGATGGGCATGTATGCCGCATATTTCACGGCGTTCACGGTGCGGATTCACCACGCATTGGGAACCTCCGCGTATGACTTTGGTCTGTACGACCAGGGGATCTGGTTGCTCTCTAGGGGCAAGTCACCATTTGTGACCTTGATGGGACGCAATCTGTTTGGCGATCATTCCTCGTTCATATTGGTACTGCTGGTGCCGTTGTACTGGCTGTTTACGAGCACCGCGACATTGTTAGTGGTCCAATCGATCGTTATCGCCCTGGGCGGCGTTCCGGTATATCTCTACACGCGTCGCAGGCGCTCGAGCGACGCGATGGGCGCTGCAATGGTGGCCGTGTATTTGCTCCATCCGGCGGTGAGCTGGACAAATCTAGAGAACTATCATCCCGATTCGTTCCTGCCACTGTTCATCGG
>JBKJXI010000154.1:0-3214 GCA_046716325.1 Ilumatobacteraceae bacterium
GATCTAAAGGGCCGTCTGGTGTCGTCTATGGCCGAGCGAACACGACGGATCGAGTCCGGCGATCAGGTTGTCGTCGGTGTAAACAGGTTTATCGAGACGACCCAATCACCATTAGGTGGCGCCAATAACTTTCTCACGGTCGACCCGATCATCGAAGCCCAACTCATCAGTGATATGCATTCGTGGAGGGCGGGGCGAGCGCAACGCGAAGTGGACGAGGCATTGAGCAACCTGAAGCGGGCCGCTCGCGACGGCACCAATCTCATGGATCCGTCAATTGCTCTGGCCAAAGTCGGTGGTACCACTGGCGAGTGGAGCGAAGTTCTTCGCGAGGAATTCGGCCAATACCGGGCACCAACCGGAGTCGGTGCCGCGGTGGGTAGACGAATGATCGACTTAAGCGAAGTGGCGAATCTAGTTCGTTCGATTCCTGGGGGACCACCAAAGTTTCTAATTGCCAAGCCCGGACTCGATGGACATTCAAGTGGTGCCGAGCAGATTGCGGTGGCTGCCCGTGATTCCGGAATGGAGGTCGTCTACAGCGGAATCCGCCTCACTCCGGAGCAGATTGCCGCCTCAGCACGCGATGAAGACCCGGATGTAATTGGTCTATCAATACTTTCCGGTTCGCATCTTGCACTCATTCCAGAGGTGTTGACCCAGCTTCGACTCGTGGGTGTCGAAGCTCCAGTCATTGTTGGAGGAATCATTCCCGAACAGGATCAAATTCAACTACGAGCGCTTGGCATTGCCGCGGTCTACACACCCAAGGATTTTGACATCGCTCGAATCATGCGGGAAATTGCAGAGATCACGCGCAACCGACGACTGACCGCCCGCTAACAACCGCTCAGGAGATAACTGTCAAGGTGCCGCCGTCGTCGACGGTGCGACCGGCAGGAAACCGGTTGGCGGCGGCAATAACAGATTCTGGCCGACTTCGACGTGGTTGGGATTTGTTATCCCGTTGAGCTGCATCAATTTCAACATGTCCAGGTTGTACCTCTGGGAAATATTGAACAGTGTGTCGCCCGACTTCACAAGGTAATAGACCGGTTCCACAAATGTTGTCGTGGTCGACGGCGGAATCGTGCTTGTGGTTGTGGTTACGGGCGGTGCCGAAGAGTTATTCGAATCGCCGCTGGCGAGTAATAGCGCGGTCGCGCCGCTAACCAAACATGCGGTGAGAAGCGACCATTGAAGTCGTCCCCGAATGAAGATCACACTGGCAACCTAGCCTGTGAGATATGCGTGTGCTGGCAGCAGTGGACAAGTTTCGAGGCAGCGCAACCGCTCGGCAGGTGGCCGCCGCAATCGGACACGCGTGCTGGGAAATGGCGCACGACTGCGTCGAACAACCCATCGCTGACGGCGGAGAAGGAACCCTCGACGTGCTCGGTGGGTCTAATCGAGTTACTCGCGTCACCAATCCTCTCGGTGCGCCAGTCGATGCACCTTGGCGTTTCCATCGCCAAACTGCGATTATCGAAATGGCGCATGCGTCCGGGCTTTCGCTCGTCGGTGGCGCATCACACAATGACGTCATTGCCGCTACAACAACCGGTACCGGACAGATCATTGATACCGCGCTCAATTTGGATGCCAAGCGAATCATCGTTTGCCTCGGCGGTTCGGCGACAATTGATGGCGGCCTTGGCGCTATTCGAGCGATCGGCTCGCCCGCACGATTGCGTTCCATTGAGTTTCTGGCGGCCTGCGATGTGCGCACCCGCTTCGTTGACGCGGCCCGATTGTTTGGAGCACAAAAAGGTGCGACTCCTCTTCAGATCGAATTCCTTACCGCGCGTCTCAACAGTTTGCGCCATTCATATCTGAGCGATCACGGAATCGACGTTCAGAACATCGACGGCTCCGGTTCCGCCGGTGGGCTTGCAGGTGGACTTGCCGCACTCGGCGCAACTCTTGTGCCTGGTTTTGATTTGGTGGCGGACGAAGTTGGATTGCACGATCTTGTTGCCGCCGCTGACCTCGTGATTACAGGCGAGGGATTCATGGATGAGGAGACTTTTCAAGGCAAAGCCGTTGGTGGAGTCAATGAAATCGCACTCGAATTAAAGAAACCAGTCGTCGCGATTTGCGGCGATGTACATGAGGCTGCTCGGCCCCGGATGGAGTTCGTGAGCCTCGTCGAATTATTCGGCGAGGAACAAGCGCTTGGTCAACCGTTACACTGCATCGAACATGCGGCCAAGCAAATTTTGAAGCGGTTTGCCAGATGACTGCCGAAACCTCCGACGCATTCGAACTGGCAGATCGTGCGGCTCGTGTCATCACGAAGTCATTTGATGGCGATCACGATCTGATCGCCATACTGGGTTCAGGTTGGGCCGATGCCACCACAATTCTCGGCGACGGACCTGAAATGCCAGTGGCAGATATTCCGGGTTTCATGGCACCATCTGCACTCGGTCATGGAGGCATGGTCAAATCGATCACGGTTGGAGGCAGTCGGGTTCTCCTTCTCACCGGCCGAACCCATCTCTACGAGGGCCACGGAGTGGCACCCGTGGTGCACGGAATCCGAACCGCATTTGCGGCCGGGTGTCGAACGGTCGTGCTCACCAACGGCGCGGGCTGCCTGCGAACGGACTGGAAAATCGGTGAGCCCGTCGTGATCAAGGACCATATAAATCTCACCGGCCACTCGCCTCTCACGGGACCCAATCCTCCGAAGCCGTTTGCCGGTCGATTCGTCGATCTCTCCGACGCCTACAGTCCTCGCCTCCGATCAATCACCCGTTCGGTACGACCGACAATAAATGAAGCGGTGTATTTAGGTTTGCATGGACCACACTATGAGACCCCCGCCGAAATTCGAGCCGCCCGAGGTTGGGGCGCGGAAATGGTTGGAATGTCCACCGTGCTCGAAACGATCGCCGCGCGTCACCTCGGCATGGAGGTTCTAGCCCTTTCGCTGGCCACAAACCTTGCCGCCGGCATGAATCCACATCCGCTCTCTGGCGAAGAGGTCATCGCGGTCGGAAAGGCTGCGTCCACTCGGGTTGGCGAACTACTGCGAGACGTTCTAGTTGCAATTGATCGCAGCAAATAAATGCAACCGACACCGACAACTAAGGTTGTCCAATGACGACGGTGCGACCAAAAATTGATTGGCCATCGTTGCGTGTGCTGGCCAGCGCCTCCCAACAACATGCGTATGCGCCGTACTCGAAGTTTCGCGTAGGCGCTGCGG
>JBKJXI010000155.1:0-3030 GCA_046716325.1 Ilumatobacteraceae bacterium
TGATCGAGGCGACGTCGAAACGTATGTCGAGCGTGTTCGGTACACCCCAGCGCGGTGATGCCAGGCCGCAGGCGGATTGGAAGAGCACCTCGCCTTCGCGACGGACGTCGACCACGCCGGAGAAGACTCCGCCGTCGCTGCCGGGCGATGTGAGGAACTTCTCCAGCCACGCCGTGTCCACACCCGTGATACTACGCACGTAGCGTCACGGAGGACGAGATGCGTGATCTCCCATTTCCCGTTCGCCGGACACGGTCTGCAAAAGTCGAATCATCGCATTTACGGTTTCGAATCTCCAAAGAGCAACGAGTTGCACTTCTGGCGAAGCCTGAGTTGTGGCTACAGAGAGCGATGTGGCAATAGCTACAAATCTTTTGCTTTGTCGCTTGGCCAATGAACGATTTGAAAGTCCGCGCCGGTTACGCAAGGCAAACTTGGCGAGTAGTTCCAGCCGCGCATCGCGGGGGAGCTCGACGGTCGAATTAATCCATTCGTTGGTCAAGCGTTTTCCTGCAGCGGTGACGGAATAGACGGTTCTGTCTGACCCTTGGTCGCCGGGTTCAATCTTGCATTCCCGGATCATGCCCGCCGCCGACAAGGTATTTATCGAACGGTAAACGAGGGGTCGACGAATCGTGATGATTTCGCTCAGCGACGGGTCCTGCTGGAGTTCCTTGGAGACGGCAAATCCGTGGCGCGGTTTTTCTGCAATGAGTGTGAGGACGATTTGATCCTGGAGCGATGGTCCATATAGTCTCATTGAGACCAATTGTAAACGAAAGACGTGTGGATGAGACGAATTACCGGAGGGCTAGTTGCGGCGACCGTGTCCATTGGATTTGCAACTGGTGGGGCATGTGCTAATAATTCGGTCAAGACCCCAGAACTGAATGGGACGATTACGGTGTCGGCGGCCGCTTCACTTACCGATTCGTTTGCGGAATTGGCCAAGCAATTTTCGATGGTTAATCGAAATGTCAATGTACGATTCAACTTTGGCCCGTCGTCATCATTGGTCACTCAGATTCAAGCCGGCGCACCCGCCGACATCATGGCATCGGCCGACACGAGCAACATCGAAAAATTGGTGATTTCCGGGCACGTCGTCGGCCGCGATTTCCCGAAGGTATTTGCCCGCAATGAGATGGCAATCGCCGTGAAGCCTGGGAATCCGCTTAACATCAACACAGTTTCCGATCTTGCTAAAGCCAAGTTTGTGGCACTTTGTGGAATCGCGATTCCATGTGGCATCTATGCCGCAAGCGTCTTTGCTCGCGCTGGGCTTACCATCGCTGAGTCCAAAGTAACAAGGGGAGTTGACGCACGGGCCACGCTCAGTGCTGTTGCGACGGGTGATGCCGACGCCGCAGTCGTGTATTACACAGATGTACTTGCCGCCTCGAAGGCGGTCACGGGAATTACCATTCCACCAGCACAAAATGTCAATACGGTGTACGGCATCGCACCAATCCGTGGCTCGAAGAATCGTGAAATTGCCGACGCCTTTATCGCCTTTGCATTGTCTGCCACCGGGCAACAAATTCTGCAGTCATTTGGATTCAAAAAGCCATAGTCGTCGACGAACACTTACCCGCGAACCGATTTCGAAAGAACCAATGACTCGCCACACAATTTCGTCGCGAACGCCAGTATTCGTCGGTCTCGGCGCATGCATAGGCGTGTTGTACCTGAGTTTGCCGCTGTTTGGCTTGTTGCGCAAGGTTTCATGGTCGTCCCTGTTTTCTCGGCTTACCGATGGACCTACCGTGGCGGCTCTTCGGTTGTCGGTCGAGACATCAACATTGGCGGCCCTAGTGGCGGTCGTTCTCGGGATGCCGATCGCTTGGGTGCTTGCACGCGTGCCATTCAAAGGCAAAGCGCTCGTTCGTGCCCTTGTCATGTTGCCAATGGTTCTGCCACCCGTCGTCGGCGGAGTTGCGCTCTTGGGCGCGTATGGTCGTTCGCAAGGAGTCGTCGGCCCGGTCCTGTACGACGTGTTCGGAGTTCAACTGACTTTCTCCTCTATTGGAGTGGTCGTCGCCGAAGCATTTGTCGCATTGCCGTTCCTAGTGATGGCAATTGAGGGCGGCTTGCGCGGGATCGATCCCCGCTATGAAGAGGCGGCGGCGGTCATGGGTGCGGGCGATACGACCCGATATTGGCGTGTCACGCTGAGATTGCTTCGGCCTTCACTTATTGCGGGTATTGCGGTCGCGTGGGCCCGCGCACTTGGCGAATTTGGAGCCACGATTACTTTTGCAGGAAATATTGAAGGCCGCACCAAGACGGCACCGCTGGCGGTGTATCTCTTGCTCGAATCCGATCCGGAGGCGGCTTACGCGCTGAGCCTGGTGATGCTCGTCGTATGTGTTGGTGTGCTTGTGGCGCTTCGTAACCAGTGGATTGGAAAACGGTCGTGATGTTGTCGCTACACGGTCGTGTTTCGTTAGGTTCATTCACGCTGAATGCCAATGTTGACATGGGCGATGAGGTACTTGGTGTCGTCGGCGCGAACGGAATTGGCAAAACCACGCTGCTCCGCGTGATTGCTGGTCTGGTCGCACTCGATGACGGTTTATTGGTTGTCAATGGCAACACATACGACGATATTGAAAACAAGATCTTTGTTCCGCCACACGCTCGAAGCGTTGGCATGGTATTTCAGGATCACGTGTTGTTGCCCTTTCTGAATGTTGTTGACAACGTCGCATTCCCTCTTCGCTGCATCGGAATAGGCAAGTCCGCGGCACGGGTCGGTGCGCGGAATGCACTCGAGGCCAACGGTGTCTCACACCTGGCACGGTTGTTCCCCGATGCCTTGTCCGGCGGTCAATCACAACGCATTTCGCTGGTTCAAGCGCTGATTGCCCGTCCTCAAATAGTTTTGCTCGACGAGCCGCTTTCGGCGCTTGATGAAAATGCACGGCTAGAGGTGCGTCGACATTTGCGAGAGTCGCTCGTCTTGCTCAGTGGGCCCAAGGTCATAGTCAGCCACGACCGGGCCGATATCGACGATCTCTGCGACAGGGT
>JBKJXI010000156.1:0-15700 GCA_046716325.1 Ilumatobacteraceae bacterium
AGATTTGCCCGACTCAGATTGGCGTGACTGAAATCGGCGCGACTCAAATTTGAATCGTGCAAACTGGCATCATGCAAGTTTGCCCCGTGCAAATCCGCACCATGTAAATCGGCGCCTTGCAGATCGGCACTTCGCAAGTCCGCGCCGTGCAGATTGGCATATTGTAAATTGACGTTCTTCAATTTGGATCCGTGCAAATCCGCACCGTGCAAGTCGGCTGCGGTTAGGTCGGCCCCGGTTAGATCGGTGAATGTCAGATCGGAATATTGCAATTTGGCATACTGCATATTGGCCCGACTGAAATCCGCATTTGTGGGAATGATCTTTCTCCCCTTGACATCAAACGGATTGCTATCGGCCGGGTTGGCGCGGCGCATACTGACACCACGAAGGTTGGCGTAATGCATGTAGACGCCCTCAAGATTGGCGTAACTGATGTCGGTACCCTCAAGATTGGCGAAAGCGAAATTGGCGAAACACAGATTGGCCCCGTGCAGGTCGGCACCATAGAGTTCGGCACCATAGAGATTGGCGCGCTCAAGATCGGCATCAATCATGATGGCATCGATCATGTTGGCATTGCTCAGATCCGCGCCATGCAGGTTGGCTCCATGCAGGTTGGCTCCATGCAGATTTGCCCCGTGCAGGTTCGCATTCTTTAGATTTGCACCCTGCAATTTGGCTCCGAGAAGATTGGCACCGAGCAGATTCGCACCTTCGAGATCCGCATTTGGTTCAACCCTCTTCCCGTTTATCATGCGTTCCCTCTGTTGGTACTGGTCACTGTTCATATCATTCTGACTCTAAAGCCTGTGTCATGGCTTGAAGGCGACATTCAAAGCCACTCACATATCGGTCAAATACTTTGTCGGCTTTAATTGAATCTATTGAGTCCCGACAATATGTGGGTCGCCTGGGACTTGAACCCAGAACCAACGGATTAAAAGTCCGGTGCTCTACCGAGTTGAGCTAGCGACCCGAAACGGCGTTGTGAGCCTATCTCAGTCACTTTCATGTCACCCATGAGCACACGGCAAGGTTGTGATCCGAAATTATGTGACGCGGGCGATCAGAACTCCGACACCGGCAAACTGAACTGCGGCGGCTGCGGCGGTGAACACGTGCCACAATTCGTGATACCCAAAAACATGCGGAACCAATCTCGGTCGCTGCAGATAAAATAAAGTCGCCCCGATGGTGTACAACACTCCACCGATTGCAAATAACAGGATGCTTGTTCCACCCGCATTTTCATACGCCCACGGCATTATCGCCACGGCGGCCCATCCGATAATCAGATAGAGGGCACCAGTAAATCGTCTTGCCTTCCAAGCAATCTTGAATCCCATTCCAACCGCGGCGGCTATCCAGATAAGCACAAGAAATGGGACTCCGATGTCGCTTGGTAGCGCGAGCAAACACAATGGCGTATAAGTCCCCGCAATGAGTACATAGACCATCGCATGATCTATTTGACGCATTGTTCGCTGAGTGCGAATGGTGTGGGTGAACATGTGATAGGACGCAGACGTGGAAAAGAGAGCCACGAGTGACAGCACGTAAATGATGACTGAAACTCTTGGCAACCCACCGGGGGTGAGCGCGCTGAGGGTAACTCCCGCCGGGACCGTGAGAGCCACCGCAATGGCGTGTACACGTCCCCTCCAACGAGGTCTATACGAATCCTTGGCGTGCTCAAACACTGGGGTATATGGCACTAACGAACCTCCGTCAACTCAGTGTATGTTTTTGCAATGACTACAAATAGCGCATACAACTTTGATCGATTTCTTCGCTACGAGGAAATGATCGAGTGGCTTGAAGGACTTGCGCAATCGTTTCCACATCTCGTCACTCTCGAGAGGTACGGCAAGTCGCACCTGGGTCGCGATCTACTTTTGGCCACAGTCACCGATTCCACCACGGGTCCACATGATTCGAAACCTGCGCATTGGATCGATGCAAATATTCACGCCACCGAGGTGACGGGTGGCGTTGCGGCGCTATATGTGTTGCACTACCTCACCTCCGAATTTGGGCGAAACGACCAGGTTTCCGAAGCATTGCGCACGCGAACTTTCTATGTTGTCCCGCGTGTGAATCCCGACGGCGTCGAAGATGCGTTGGCCGATCGACCGCTATTTCACCGCTCGAGTGTGCGTCCATGGCCATGGCGCGATGGTCACACCTGGCCAGGATTGAGCATGCAAGACATCGATGGCGACGGTCGAGTTCGGACGATGAGAATTCCAGATCAAGATGGCGCCTGGATCGAGCATGATCTCGAACCCCGGGTGATGATTCCGGTCGGACCCCACGGAGCACCGGCTGGCAAACAGCGTTACCGACTGCTCGATGAAGGGACGATAGAAAATTACGACGGATTCACAATTCCCACACCGCGCGATCCGGCCGGACTAGATCTCAACCGTAACTTTCCGTCAGGTTGGAGTACCACGGTGCTTGGCTCGGGTGATCATCCGCTGTCGGAACCAGAAATTGACGCCCTCGTTCGCACGGTACGTGCTCGAACAAACATCTGCGGCTACAACGCATTTCATACTTCCGGTGGATTCATGCTCCGCCCAAGTAGCGCTCAGCCAGATTCGTGGATTTTGCCCTACGACCTGTGGGTGTTCAATGAATTTGGCAAAGTGGCCGCAGATCTCACGACGTATCCGGTGCACTCCGTGTTCGAGGATCTCACCTGGGATAAGAGCAACACGATGGGCGGCGCAGGTGACGACTGGGCATATGAACACTTAGGTGTTTTTTCCTGGACAACTGAATTTTGGGATGCGATCTTTGCCGCCACCGGGGACCATTCGCCTACCGACATCTGGTATGTGGGGCCAACTCCCGAACAGGAACTGGCCGTGTGCAAATGGACGGACACTCACGCACCGGACTCGTACGCCAATTGGTATCCCTTCGATCATCCACAGTTGGGCAAGATTGAAATTGGTGGAGCGGACAAGTTTCGAATATGGATCAATGCGCCGGCGTCTCGTATTCGCAGCGAGGTGGAACCGCATGCCAAGTTCGCCGTCTATCAGGCTCTCGCTTCGCCGCGACTGCAGATCAAGCTCGCCGATGCAGAGTCGCTTGGCGGCGATGTGTGGCGAGTCCGCGTCGGAATCTCCAACACCGGCTGGCTCGGAACGGAAGTCACCGCATTTGCCAGCAAAAACAAGATCGTTCTGCCAATCACCGCCGAAATTGCGGGAGCTACTCCAGTTGACGGCGGTGCGAGGGTCAAGCTCGGACAACTCGCCGGTCGCTCGGCGTTTCGCGTGAGTGGAGAAGGAAAGTCGGACGGTACGCCCGATCGAGTGTTGCATTCATGGTTGGTGCGCGCCAGGCGCGGTGACACGGTGACGATTACCGCCGCCCATCAGCGTGCCGGAGTCGCCACTGTTGCAATCGAACTGCCATGACACCGGAGGTCAGATAGCGTCAATTTTGGGATGATCACGACATACGCGATGTCACTGAGTTCAAAACGGTGGAATGAAATCACGCGTACCACTCTTGTAGGCGCGGTCTCTGATTGGCTCGCCGAGGTTTACCCATACGACACAAGACCGTCCACTACATCGGTGCGAGTCAGGGAAAGTGTCGGAGACCCAGTATTTCGGGTCGAAATCAATGAATCGGACAAGCGAAATTTGACGATCAATCAGACGATTATCACCGTTGCCGCGCTCGAAAAGAACCTGACCTTTGAGATTCGGAAGGTCTCGCGGCCCACCGGACAGTCCGTATTGCCGCGCCCAAGATATCCGACTCTAAACGCGAGGCTCACCGAACTGTGTACCCTCGTTGCCAACACACTCAGGGTTCGCGATGCAGAGCAGCTCATTGACGGCGACATCCATTTCGTGTCGGAGCGCGGAGACGGAGAATCACTTGCCGCATTCGCCGAAGCGCCCGGTCGTCGACTTCCGATCGTGATTGAACACACTCAAGGTCGGATTTCAACCGCACAAGCAACTACTTCGCTCGGCGCAGCTCTAATCGGAATCGCACATGTCTTTCACATCACCAGCAACAATGCGGCTAGCGCGTTCAATGAATTTCGTCGTGAACGACTGCTCACTCCGGATGCCATCACCATTATTTGGCCCGCACCGCACGCCCCAACTCAGATATACGACAAGGATGCACAACATGTGCTCGCCCCACTGTTAGAGGCAGCTGCTGCAAGTTTGCAACCAATCCTTGTTCCGCAGATGCAGCGAATCCGGTCCGGTCCTGTGGATGCGACGCCGTTGACAACCCGCCTTGCTCACGCCGCCAGTCCCGTCGATGAAGTGAAGGCGCCTACCCCTAATCCGCAGATTGGAGCATTGGAAACCGACATTGCACTACTGCGCAATCAAGTCGAGGATCTGACGCGTACTCAAGACGAACTGATGGAGAACATCGCTGGAACCGACCTGATCAATGCATCGCTGGTTGACGAACGCGATCGATATCTGGATCAACTGACCGCATTTCTGTCGCTACGGAATTCAGAGGATTGGCCACGAACTCCTAGGGAAGCGGTTGCTCGTTCTCAGTTGATGTGCCCAAACCTGGTGTTCCATGAACGGTCCAGAACTTCGTCTGATGATGTTCATACTCAGAACGGCAAACGGATCCTGGAAAGTCTCATTGAATTGAACAACATCGCCTCGAGACTTAAAGATGGGCGAATCCCCCTGCACATGTTCGAGATTCATTGTCGTGATCGACTGAACTTCGCCGCTGATGTTTCGGACACCGCCAAGCATCGCTTTAGCGAGGACTACGCCATCGAGTGGCAGGGCGAAACGGTCTATGCCACGGCGCACATTCGTTGCGGTGACATTCGCATCCATTTCTACCTTGATCGCATTCAATTGCAAGTCGTGATTGCTTATGTCGGGCGCCACCTGCGCGACAAAAACACAAACTAAGCACTCATCGTCTAGCGTTGCGCCATGACTTCAGCCAAGACCTCCGCCGTTTATTCGCTATCTGATCGATTCATCGAGCAAATCGCGGCCCTAGATCCGGTTATGGCGACGGCGCTCGGAATCGCCGGACACGATCACGAGATGACCGATTTCAGCCCATCCGGTCATGAGGCTCGGGGACAAGTAGTACGCAATACGCTGACCGAACTCAATGCGACCGAGGCGACCACCGATGCCGATCGACTAGCGGCAGGTGTGTTGCGCGAATCACTGGAACTTGGAGTCGTGGAGTTGGATGCCGGCGAATACTTGCGCTCGATTCGGATTATCGCGGGCGACGTGGATGAAGCAAGGGGGATTTTCGACCTGATGCCGACCGCGACCGGGGCCGATTGGTCCGTCATTGCAGAACGGATGTCGAATGTTCCCCAGGCATTTGCCGGAATGCGTGAAACATGGAAACTCGGAATGCAACGCGGCATCGTTGCACCTCGCCGACAGGTATTGGCCGTGAGCGAGCAATTGGCGGGTTGGTCCGGACAGGGTGCACCGGCCTTTTTTGAGACATTTGCAGAGAGCGCTGCCGCCGTGGCCGATGCGCCACATGACGACTTGCGCCGGGCCGCCAAGGCATGTTCGGCGGCGATGTCAGTGACGGCAACCTTCCTGCGCGACGAGTATGCGCCGGAAGCTGATCCACGAGACGGCGTTGGACCAGATCGCCACGCGATCGCGCGACGCCGATTCATGGGAATGAATGTGGATGCAAAAGAGGCATACGCATGGGGCTGGGGAGAAGTAGAACGACTGGACCGCGAAATGACTCGCGTGGCAAAAGAAATTAAACCGGGTGCGTCGCTAGCCGAAGTTAAGCATTTGCTGGACACCGATCCTGCTCGATCAGTCAGCGGCGAAGATGGATTGCGCGACTGGTTGCAACAACTCATGGATGACGCGATGTCGTACCTGATCACCAACAATCACTTCGAGATTCCACAACAAATACGGCGAGTGGAGGCGATGATTTCTCCACCCGGTGGCGCAGCCGCGATGTATTACACCGGCCCAAGTGAAGATCTCACTCGACCAGGTCGAACCTGGTATCCGGTAAATGGCCGCACTGTGTTTCCGCGCTGGAGCGAACCCACGACCGCCTACCACGAAGGTGTTCCCGGACATCACCTGCAAGTTGGCACCGCCGTAATTAACTCCGAAAAACTCTCTCGCTTTCAGCGCAATACGTTTGTTTCGGGGCACGGCGAAGGATGGGCGCTGTACGCCGAGCGACTGATGGACGAATTCGACTTTCTGGCCAATCCCGACTATCGCCTCGGTTATTTGTACGCCCAAGCATTTCGTGCCGCTCGAGTGGTGATCGATATTGGCATCCACTGTGGTTTTACCATTCCCGCGGACTGGTCGTGGCACGCCGGAGAGCAGTGGACACCGGAACTCGCCCTTGAGTTTCTATCGATGCGTTCATCTGCCGATGATGCATTCAATCGATCAGAGATAAACCGCTACCTTGGATGGCCCGGACAGGCAATCTCCTACAAATTAGGTGAACGCGTGTGGCTGGATCTGCGCGAGGCGGCCCGGAAAAAACACGGTACCAACTTTGATTTGCGCAAGTGGCATGCCTACGCACTTGACTTGGGAAACCTCGGGCTCGATTTGTTGCAAAAGGAACTCTCGCGTTTTTAGGGAACCACAACAACCGTCGTGCCGATGTGCGCCCACTGAAAAATAAACTTTGCATCGGCGGTGGCTGAGCGCAAACAACCGCTTCCCTGATAGGTGCCAAGTTGATCCGTCGTTTGCATCGGCTTGCCATTGCGTAATGGGAGTTCGTGAAACCCGATGTTGCCTCCGTCGGGACCGACGGCAAAGCGGGTCATGTATCGAAAAGTTACTCCAGGCAAGATCGGGCTAAACGAAGTAACCGACCGACTGAACACCCGATACGTACCGGGCTTTGGCACGGCGCGACGACCAGACACCAAAAAGGTTCGAACGACGACGTTGTCGGCGTTTACTACCCACGCTCGTTGCATCTTGCCGGCGTACACGATGCGTCGCCCGGTGCCCGACTTGTGCGGAATCCGGGGAACAACATCGGGCGAGGTCAAAGTGGCCGACGCCGTGGAAGAATCCGATTCATATCCGGTACCGTCCGCCATTGCCAGGCCAGCAAACGGCAAAACCATGGACAGCGAAAGCCCGGCAACGATGAGGCATCGAACGGACTTGCGTCGCAACATTTCGAATTCCTACTTACTCAAAGCAAAAATTGATGTGACTGTCGGTGCGGTTTCATCAACTACTTCAACCCGACCGTCCCCAATAAGTTTGATGAGATGTGACAACACACTTCGACCTGCTGCTTTGTGCAACTCGACGTGAACATCGGCATACAAGATCGTCACGATCTCACTGACAGTGTTCACCTTATCGGTCAAACATTGCAAAATTTGAGCCTCGCGGTCTAGGCGATGCTGTAGGTATTGAGTAACAAATTCCTTCGGATGTGTGACGGGACCGCCATGGGTTGGCCACAGGGCTGCATCCTCACGCCGCAGTAATTTGCCAAGCGACTCTATGTAGTCACGCATGTCTCCGTCGGGCGGCGACACAACCGTGGTGCTCCAGCCCATCACATGATCTCCGCTAAACAATGCTCGCTCCTGGGCGAGTGCAACACACATGTGATTCGACGTATGACCCGGAGTGCTCACCGCGGTCAGCGAGAACTCGTCAGTCTCGACTATGACATCGCCGTCGTTGACCGCATGCGTTGGCACAAAGTCACGGTCGATCCCCTCCTCCCTACCGTCTTCCGAATCATCAACAATGCTGTCGCGGTGCGGACCAATTGCAAAAGTCGCCGCGCCTGAGTACTCGTGCAACCAATGAGCGAGTGGTGAGTGATCCGTGTGGCAATGAGTTACCAAGATCGCCTCGACCTGCTCGCCTACAAGTACTCGCTGAATCGCATCTCGATGCGAATCCAATACCGGGCCCGGATCAATTACGGCAACCCTTCCATGACCAACGATGTAGGTCCCAGTTCCGCGGTAGGTGTACTTAGATGGATTCTCGGCGATGACTCGACGAATGAGCGGCGAGACTTGCTCGGCGACTCCATATCGTGCGTCGTCAATCCGCGGAACAAACTCGATTCGAGCCACGGCGAAGCTATGTGGCGTCGGTTGTCTTACGCCAACGACGTTTCTTCACCGGTCGTACATGGACATACACGAGGGGATTATCAATCACCTCGTGTTGCGTACCCCAGCTTCCGGCCAAAGCTTGAACCATCGCCGCCGCCGGTAGCGCCAACACCGCCCCAATTGGACCGAGAATTGCGCCCCCTACGACCGCGGATCCAAAAGCGACGGCGGCGTGCACCTCCATCGTGCGGGCGGTGATCCGCGGGGAAAAAAGATAATTCTCCACCTGCTGATAAAAAACGATGAAGGCCACGACGAGCAGCGCCTTGAGCGGCGAATCCAAGAAAGTCAGTAGCGCTGGCAATATTCCAGCCAGATACGTTCCAACCACGGGCAGAAACTGTGAAACGAGACCAACCCACAGCGCCATTGCAATTGGAGCCGGAGTTCCGATCACTTGGAACGTAATCCAATGGAAAAACATCGAGAGCAGCGCCAACAACATGCGTGAATGTAAGTATCCGCCCGTTTTGGCGATCGCCAGTTCCCATGTAGCCAGAACCTTGCGTTGTTTTTCGGGTGGTAGGCGTCTGCAAATCACCCGCCGCAGTCGCGGGCCATCGGCCACAAGATAAAAGGTGAACAAGACAACTGACAGCAATTTCAGCAACACGCCAAGAGCGCTTACCGACAAACTGAATACTCGTTTTTGTTGCCCATTGATGAATTGTTGGACAGAACCATTCGGGTCGGTAATCGATGCATTCACCGCGGCCGGATCGATGTTGGTATTAAATGTGTCGTTGAGAAAGTCAACCGTGTCATTGACATACTGCTCACTATTCGTCAACAAGTCGGCGGCCTGACTTCCGACCAAGGTCCCGATTGCCCCAACAAACACTCCGGTGAATACCAAAACTGCCAACAAGATTGCCAAGGTTCCGGAACCACGTCGCCACCCTCGGGCGGCAAGCCGATTCACGCCGGGCTCAATTGCCAGCGCCAAAAATAACGCCACTAGGAGAAGAAGTAGGAAACTCGACAGTCTGTGGAACATCTCGCGAACTACCAGCGCAGCGATTAGCCCCACCCATAACAGCACGATGGCTCGCGGAACCCACTTGGGCATCGTCGGATCACCTTGTGACTGGATGTCGCTCATGACTTACAGGGTAGCCGTGGCAGAATATCGAAGGAATATGCGAAGTCAGCGAATTTCGGATGAGGTCTTCAAGATTCGCCACAACCTCTCTCAGGCATTGCGCTCACGAGTGGCCGGCCCCAACGCCGAAGTAAGGATCAAACAAATTCTCGCCGCCGAAGGTCACCGTTGGTTTGCCGATGACCGACCCATTCGTCGCGTGCACCGAGATGCATCCATGTTCATTGGCGGTCTTCGCGCCCTGATGCTGCAATCACTCCATCCGCTGGCAATGGCCGGCGTTGCTCAGCATTCCGACTTTAAAAGTGACCCATGGGGTCGGTTGCAACGAACCGCCGATTTCCTTGTCACAACAACATTTGGATTGGACACCGAAGCACAAAGGGCAATCGACCGGGTTAAATCCGTTCACCTCCATGTTCATGGCACTGCCAGCGATGGTCGCCCATATTCGGCTAGCGATCCGCATCTATTGCGGTGGGTACATCTTGCCGAAGTCGACAGCTTCCTTTCCGTGTATCAGAGATACGGATCGTCACCGCTGGACCAAACCGGTCGTGACCAGTATGTAGCCGACATGGCCATTATTGCCCGAGCGCTTGGCATCCCCGCCCCACCACAGTCGGAGCAAGCACTCGGTGATCAACTTCGGTCGTACCGAGACGAACTGCGCAGCACTCCCGAGTCTCGCGAAACATTGCGATACCTAATACTGCGACCGCCATTGCCGCTACCGGGGCGTGCGGCCTACTCGGTATTAGTTGCTGCAACCGTTGCCACACTTCCTCCGTGGTCACGCTCGATGTTGGGTTTCCCCTACATCCCATTTGCCGAAGCAATCGCGCTCCGACCACTTGGCGGGGGCATTACTCGAGTGCTTCGCTGGGCGACTTCGCTGAATTCACCTTACGCTCGAGATGTCGAGGAACGAGCCCGCTCGACAAAGGCGTCGTAAAGGTTCTGCTGGTACGGATCGTCGACAGCCGTGTCTTCGGGATGCCACTGCACCCCAATTAGCCAATGTTCACGATGTTCGAAGGCTTCGAGTAGTCCGTCCAAACTTCTACCCACCACATCTAGCCCGGGTGCTAGGTCGCCAATTCCTTGGTGGTGAAATGATGCGCCCTGGAATGAGATCGTTCCCATCGACTTGGCGAGGCACGATTCTTCTTCGAGGCGAACCTCATGTAGAACGAACTCTGCGCCAACAGGAAAGTTTGTCGGGGCATGATCTACTAATTCGCCAGCATTGCTCAAGTCACCGAGGTGTTGGACAAGAGATCCGCCTAACACCACGTTGGCAAGTTGCATACCACGACAAATCGCGAGCACCGGGACACCGACTTGCAGTGCGGCTCGAAGTAGCGCCGACTCAAAGGCATCCTGCTCGGGCCACACTCCGTATATATGAGGACTAGCTTCCTGGCCATAGAGCGATGGGTCCACATCGGCGCCACCCATGAGGACCAGACCGTCAAAGCGAGACATGAGTGACTCGGCATCTTCATCGGTAATTTGCTGCGGCGAAATCACCACTGGTTCGCCGCCCGCCCGAAGAATACAATTGAGATAACGACGACCCGCAAATGCAACGGAATCTCGTGAGACCCGACTTGGTGCACCGTTGCGTCCGGCAACGGCAATTAACGGTGACACACCGGTCATTGTACCGAAGCACCAACTTTCAACTCCGACCTCAACTTTGTCGAGAGATTTCCCCGACCAACAATGTCCACTTTCTCCAAGCCCAACCATGCCGCCATCTCGAAAAGTTCTGAGGCGAGATGTTTTGCAACATCGCCGAGATTTACTCCGACCTCCGCATAGGCCCCATGCACCCTCAAGGTTCGTTCTGCGCGATGCGCCTTGACATCGACACGACCAACGATCTCGCCATTCATCATGAAGGGCAACACGTAGTACCCGAAAATTCGTTTGTGCTGAGGCGTGTAGATTTCGATGCGATAGTGGAAATTGAACAGGCGCTCATTGCGAGGTCGACACCATACCAATGAATCAAATGGTGATAGCAGAGCGCGGGTCTGTATGGATTGGGGAAGTCGAGCAGACGGGTGAAGGTAGGCCGACTCCTTCCAACCCTCGACACGGACTTCACGCAATTTGCCCTCCTCCACCAATTCCTTGATCAGGGGGCGCACGGCGATCAATTTTTGGCGAAAGTAGTCGGCTAGATCGGTTGCGGTGGCGACACCCATACTCGCTCCCGAACGCAAGACGAGTGCCTTCCGTGCATCATGCTCGCTTGGAGTCGCCATGACCAGTACCGAATCGGGCAACACTCGTTCCGAGATGTCGTAGATGCGAGAGAAGTCGCTTCCACGAGCTCGTGACATCACCCGCCCGGTCAGAAATAGATACTCGAGGGCCGTCTTCGCTTCGTCCCAATCCCACCATGTTCCCTTCGGACCTTTTCGCGCCGCAAACTCCCGTGAACTGATTGGTCCGTCGGACTTAACTCGTTGAAAGATTTTTTCAACGAACGATTTGTTCGCCGCATAGAACTTGGAAAGTCCCCAATGGGTTGAGTCTCCGCGTCGAGCTTGATCCATTTTCCAGCGAAACAGTGGATGTAATTCAACCGGAACGTGGGCGGCTTCGTGGGCCCAATACTCAAAGATTTTGCCGCGTTTAGTTGCCTCTGGAATTGCCGTCCGTTTGTGTGCGCCAAGCCGGGAAAAAAGCGGCAACTCTTGGCTTCGGACCAAGACATTCACCGAGTCGATCTGAATCACCCCGACATCGCGTAACACGCCGGCAACATGTCTCTGGGTGACGGGTGTCGTAGGCCTTGGTGTGGCAAATCCCTGAGCGCCGAGGGCGATGCGCCGAGCCTCGACTATCGAAAGTTGATCTGATATTCGGGGCATGAATAGTGGCGCCCGACCAACTGCGTCAATCCGCCACCGTGATGGTCACCGAGTTGATGACCACATCGGTCACGGGTCGATCTCCGGCACTTGTATGCGTGTTGTGCATCGCCTCGACAACATCTAGTCCCTTCACCACTTGACCAAACAGTGAATACGACGGTGGCAAACTGCAACCGGCTGGGCCGCTGACGACAAAGAATTGCGAGCCGTTGGTGTTTGGGCCGGCATTGGCCATGGCCAACGATCCAATCTGATACTTTCCCTTGGCCGGTAATTCGTCGGCAAATTTGTACCCGGGTCCTCCTCGTCCACTTCCCTCTGGGTCGCCACCCTGGCACATGAAATTTTTGATGATGCGATGAAAGACGACGCCGTCGTAAAAGTGATGGGCGGCAAGGAACACGAAATTGTTCACCGTTTTCGGGGCCGCGATCGCATCAAGTGCGATGACCAACGTGCCTATCGTGGTCTCCATCGTGGCGGTGTATCGCTTGGACAGATCGATTCCCATTTCCGGTGGTTGAGAAAATCGTTGCATCTTGGGTGCGGATCCATCTAGAGGGGGAAAGTTGTTGGACATAGCCACGAACCTTAGCGGGACCATTGTTCATCGCATATGATTCTGCGTATGGCACCTGACACTTCTCCGAATTTTGAATCCGCAATCGACGGTCCGCTCGATCTCGACGAGATCGAAGCAAAACTTGATGCCGTCGAAGTCGCCTTAGTTCGCCTCGAAAACGGAACCTATTTCACGGACGAAGTCACCGGCAAACCACTCGATGAACAGTTATTGATCAGCAATCCAATAGCTCGCCGCTCCTAGCGGTCGCGCATTTTGGAGAGCAGCCTCAGGATTTCGAGGTATAGCCATACAAGCGTGACAAGCAGCCCGAATGCCGCATACCACTCCATGTATTTTGGCGCACCGGCGGCCTCGGCCCTTTCAATGAAATCGAAATCGAGCGCCAAATTCATCGCCGCGATTCCGGCCACCAGAAAACTAAATCCGATGCTCATCAAACTCGAGCCTCTTGGGAAGATATCGGCCCCAAACAAACTGAGGAGCAGCGACACACCGTAAAACAGCATTACTCCAAAGGTTGCGCCAATGATTACGCGCCGAAATCGAGCGGTTACCTTGATAATTCCGCTGCGATAGGCGACGAGCATCACCACGAACACGCCAAGCGTGGCGCCCACCGCTTGCAAAACTATTCCGCTGTAAGCGTCGTTATAGGCCTTCGAAATGGCGCCGACCGCCACACCGGTGGCTATTGCGTAAACCGGCGCAAGCACTCGCGCGAGCGTCGGTTTGAAGGTGAGGACGAGCGCACAGCCAAGACCGACAAGCATTCCAATCAAGGTCCAGGCGGGAAATTTTGCGGCCTCGCCGGGAACAGCATCGGGAACCTGTATCCAACCAACTGTTGCGGCCGCGAGGAGCACGACCATTAGCAGCAGCGTTGCGCTCACCGCACCACTAGCAGTCATCGGGTCAGCGGACCGCCACGGAGTTACTGGTCCATCGCTGACTGGCGGATTCCATTTGGGTGCTTCGGCATCCGGCCCACGTCGAACATCGTGGCTGGTTCCCGATGGCGACGCCCAACCTGATTGATCTGGAGTGCGCGCCACAGCTTTGGCGAAGGCCTTGTCGTTGAGTACGGGATTTGACATAGAACACATGGTAGTGAATGGTCCCAGCAACGAGGGGTCGCCCGAATACGCGTTTTAACTCTGACGGCTATTTCACGCCGATTTCTCCAATTTTCTGGTTGTGCGGCTTGACCCTGTCGGTATCGTTACCCCGTTACCGCCAACAAGGAGTCACTGTGGCAAAAGACCGTATCGATCGTGATGAAGAAGACCTCGTACGGCTTTATCTCACTGATATCGGCCAATATGTCTTGCTCACCAAAGACGATGAAGTTCGTCTTGCAAAACTGATCGAAACCGGCAAGGAAGCAGACACCGAGTTGGTGAAAACCACCAAGTCGCTGACACCTAACCGACGCCGCGAATTGCGCAAAATCCAGCGAGATGGCATTCGTGCCGAGCGTCAGTTTGTGCAGTCAAACCTCCGACTCGTGGTTTCGATTGCCAAGAAATACCAGGCCTCAGGACTTCCCCTCTTGGATCTAATTCAAGAGGGCAACCTCGGGCTGATGCACGCCGTAGAAAAGTTTGACTGGCGCAAGGGTTTCAAATTCTCGACTTATGCGACTTGGTGGATTCGACAGGCCATCACGCGTGGAATCGCCAACACCGGGCGCACGATTCGGCTACCGGTGCATGCCGGCGACACTCTGGCTCGACTACAAAAGGCCCGCTCGCGTCTCGAACTCAAGTTTGGTCGCCCAGCCACGCTGGCCGAGCTATCGGCCGAGGTGGAAATGCCCGAAGACAAGGTCACGGAGGCACTGCGTTTCGCAGCGGAACCGTTGTCGCTGTCCGAACCTCTCCGTGAGGACGGTGATGCCGAACTTGGTGATGTGGTTGAAGACCGCGCCGCCGAATCGCCGTTTGAGGCTGCCGCTACGGCGCTGCTACCGGAAGAGATATCGCGACTTCTTGCCCCGCTTGATCAACGCGAACGGGAGATCCTTGCGCTGCGGTTTGGTCTCGATCGTGGAGAGCCCCGCACCCTTGAAGAGGTCGGTGAGGCATTTAATCTCACTCGCGAACGCATCCGTCAAATTGAGGCACGGGCGATGAGTAAATTGCGACACCCGTCAAGCGATACCGGCGCCCGCGACTTGCTGTCGGTGTAGTCGCGGGCTCGTTTAGCGGATCTGTCTAGTCGCCCGTGCTGTGCACGATTGGTGATCTTGTCGAAGATGTTGTGGTGTGGCTGGCGCACGAACCGCACCACGCAAGTGATACGCCGGCGCGCATTTCTCGGACTCGTGGTGGCAGTGCGGCAAACGTGGCACTGTTTTCGGCATCCGTTTTCGGATCGTCCCGTTTCATTGGTCAGATTGGCGATGATCGGCTAGGTACTCAGCTCTTCGATTTACTCGTGGCTGGTGGGGTGGATGTGTGTGTCCAGCGAAAGGGCCGAACGGGATCAATTGTCGTTCTCGTGTACCCAGACGGTGAACGGACCATGCTCAGCGACCGCGGGGCATGCACGGATCTGACGACCTTTCCTCAACGTGGCTTCGACGGCATCACCGCGCTGCATGTGCCGGCATATTCGCTCACCATTGATCCACTCGCCACGGTTGCGAAGGATGCGATCGGGGAAGCGTCGGCTCGGGGAATTCTCGTCAGTATCGACGCTTCGTCGGTCTCTGTGCTTAGTGACTTTGGAGTCGGGGAATTTTGTGAGCTCATTGCCCGGCTCACACCCGATGTGTTCATGTGCAACGGCGACGAGGCGGATTTACTCGGACTCTCAGCTTCCAATCCAATTGCTGGCGCATGCCACACAGTCATCAAACGTGGCGCCCAACCAACGGTGGCAGTATCTCGGGACAACACCACAACACGCATCGATGTGCCGCCCGTAACGAATATTTACGATACGACCGG
>JBKJXI010000157.1:0-7653 GCA_046716325.1 Ilumatobacteraceae bacterium
TCCGCCTTGCTTCATACCTATCTTTCATATCCTCTACTCGCCGCGCACATCAGACCAATTGCACATTCCTGTGAGCGGGGTAATTCAATTACCGAAGTCCTGGGAGGCGGCGTAGCGACGGCGTCAGCGGAGATGCCTTCCTGCGTTGTGTTTGGGATTCGAGCGATGTGGGCGGCAACAATGGGCAACGCTGGGGCGCTTGCGCTTGAACGCGCCGCGACGACATTACGGGAACGCACCGCGATTCACCATGAGCGCCGAGCGCAATCGGCTCAGGCCCGTCTCTCGGTGAAGATTCTCACGTGGCTTCCCATTGCATTTCTCGGGTGGCAAATAACCACCAACCCGTTGTCACGATGGTTCCTACTCGCCTCACCACTCGGATGGACACTGTTAGCCGGCGGACTCGGACTGAATTGGTTCGGCCGATGCTGGATGAATCGAGTTGTGACGGGAACAGCCTGATCACCGTCCTCCTCATCCTGTTTGCCATCGGATTCTTCCTTCGTCGGCACCGACACAGAGCGCGTCCCACCAGCATCGAGATCCTGCATGACGAAATGGCGGAACTCGTCGATCTGCTCATTGTCCTGCTTCGCGCAGGACTCACCCCTGCAAATGCATTCCGACAACTCGAACTTTGGCTTCCTTCACCAATGAACGGCGTCGTCGCCGAGGTGAATTCGTTGGTCCATCGTGGAGTTCGATTCTCGAGTGCCGTCGTCGAATTGCGTCGTCACATTGGGGCTCCCGCGTTTGGGCTTGTGGATGCTTTGATTCAAATTGACATAGACGGCTTTACCGTGACGACAACCCTCAATCGTCTCTCGAGCGAGGCCCACGCACTGCACAAAGTGCGTGCGGAGTCCGAGGCTCGCGAGCTGCCGATTCGACTGATCTTTCCGATGTTGTGTTGCATTCTCCCGTCGTTTATGTTGCTCACGGTTGTACCACTGCTTGCCAGCACTCTGATTAGCCTTCGCACACATCTCGGTTAGCGCAAGCACTCACAGCGACGAAAGCACACAATGATCATGAAACGACCGTGGATGCGGAAAGTTGAGTCCGACTCGGGACAAGCCACAACCGAATACGCACTTGTCCTGCTAGGTGCCGCGGTAATCGCTCTTTTAGTCATTGCGTGGGCCACGGACGGCGGCGGCGCGGGTCGGATTGGCGAACTATTCGACTCGGTTTTCTCCAATGTGCTTGATCGCGCCGATGGCACTATCCCGACAGCACCATAAATGTTCGGATCGTGGTCAGGCGACCGTCGAACTGGCAATTATTATGCCGTTCATTGTGTTGCTCGCCGCGGCACTCATCCAATGTGGACTCATCGTTGTGGATCAGTTGGCGGTGTGGACCGCAGCACGAAGCGCCGCACGGGCCGCCGCCATTTCGCCCGACCCACTGTTGGCGGCCCAACGCGCGGCCAACGACGCGGTCGGGATTCGTCCACTACGCGTCACGATCCATATAGCCGACGAGGTCGTTTCGGTGCATGTGATGTATACCGACCGCACCAGTTTGCCGATCATCGGGTTGTTCTTTCCTGATATTACCTTGCAAGCGACCGTCGCCATGTGGAGGGAAATGACAACTCAATGATCTGTCGTCGGTAGCGTTGCCACCATCGAGCCTCATACTTCACACTCCATAATTGGAACGACGCCTGTGCTATTCGTGGAAGGCGACATCGACCTCGGAACAATTCCCTACTTCACCCAAGTCGTGTTGAAAACCATCGATGATCACCCTGGCCGAGTCGTAGCAATAGATCTTGATCAGGTTGGAACCCTCGACGATGTGGGACTCGGAATTATTCTTGGAGCTGCCGGACGAGCCCGCTCCAACGGCGGTCAATTGATGGTGATTGCGTCGGGCTCATCATTAAACAAGCGATTCGCGATCACGGGATTCGATCGGGCAGTGAATTGCATCGGTTCGCTGCACGAACTTAAGTAGACAATGTCGCAAGCCGACTGAATCGCCTATGCGGGTCTCGGATGTCGGACCCCCTTGCGACTGGCCGATCTCTTGTATCGAATTTGCTCGTTTTCTAGTGACACTTCTTCGGCCACTAATGCTCGCATATTGTTTAGTCGTTCCTGGCTAAACGTGCCGGCGGCTACCGCAGTGCGAACTGCGCAATCTGGCTCGGACTCATGCTTGCAATCACGAAAACGACAATTCTCGGCGGCTGCAAATACATTGGCAAACGCTTGTTCAATTCCTCGATGACTGATCCACAAACTCACCGCACGAAGACCCGGTGTGTCGATGAGCCAACCGCCTCCACGAAGCGCTACAAGCTCCGCGGCAACCGTGGTATGGCGTCCGCGCTGATCACCGCTTCTCACTTCGCCAATATTCTGAAGCACCGAACCGGCAAGGGCATTGACAAGCATGGACTTGCCGACTCCGCTGGCGCCAAGGACCACCAAGGTTCGATGTCCTCCGGCATACTTGCGTAACTCGTGCAGTCCAGTACCGTCTACCGCGCTCACGAAGTGAACGGCCACTCCTTCGCAGATCGGACGAATATCCGAAAGGATCGACTTCAACATCGGCTCGTCCACCAAGTCACACTTATTCACCACGATGACTGGTTGAGCACGACTATCAAATGCCAAGACCAATTCGCGTTCCAGTCGACGCTGGTTTGGAGGATTGCTGGCAGACTGCACAAGAAACACCGTGTCGATGTTGGCCGCCACCGTGTGCGACTCGGCCTTGACTACATCGGACGACACACGCCGGGTAAGTGCCGAACTCCGCTGGAGAACTCGATCAACTCGTTCGCCATCTGGAGAGATAACTACCCAGTCTCCGACCGCCACGTCTGCGCCAATGTTTCTTGTGCGAATCGGGTCGCCGTGTGCACTCATCATCACCGTGCTCCAGCCACGATCGAGCCTGCTCACACGACCGATCACAAGTGTCTCGATATCACCGAATGTGACGGAATTTAGGGACGACTGCGCGGAAGCATCCCACCCAAGATCGATCAGATACTTTTTATCGTTCGAATTAATTTTGCTAGTCATCCACCTAGTGACGATACCGAGTCGACAATCGACAGTCGCGGCGCATCTGGGTGCGCTGGACGCCACTCGAGTGCAGAATCAAAGCCATAGTGCAATTGGATTTGCGTGGATAGCCTTGACAAGCCTGTGTTAAACAACCTAACGATGAAATGACATGTCTAAACCTCTCGTCATAGTTGAATCCCCGGCAAAGGCAAAAACTATTGCCAAATTTCTTGGCAGTGATTTTGACGTTCGTGCCTCCGTCGGCCATATCGCCGACCTACCGAGCAAGGGTTTGTCGGTCGATGTCGATAACGGTTTCAAGCCAACCTATGAGCTCACCGAGCGCGGTGCGACGGTGATTAAGGAACTTCGGGCCGCCCTCAAAGAGTCCACCGCGCTCTATCTCGCAACCGATGAAGACAGGGAGGGTGAGGCCATTGCGGGCCATCTTTTCGAATACCTCAAGCCAAAGGTGCCGGTGAAGCGGATGGTATTTCATGAGATCACCAAGGCCGCAATCGACGCCGCGATTGCCAATCCTCGTGAAATTGACTACAAATTGGTCGACGCCGCCGAGGCTCGTCGGATCCTTGATCGGCTCTATGGGTATGAAGTGTCGCCGATCTTGTGGCGCAAGGTAAACAGAGGACTCTCGGCGGGACGAGTACAAAGCCCAGCAATTCGACTAGTGGTCGAGCGGGAACAGGAACGAATGGCACACGTCTCGGCCGGATATTGGGATCTCGAAGCCGTCACCGCGACTCAGCCAAGTTTCACGGCGACTTTGATCAATGTCGACGGTACCCGCATAGCTTCCGGTAAGGACTTTGACGACAAAGGCATCGCCAAGGACGGCGTAGTCGTCGTCAGTGAGTCTCGCGCGAACGATCTCAGCGTCGGCCTACAGGGTGTCAGCCTCGAGGTCAGAAGCGTGGAGGAAAAGCCTTACCGCAAGTCACCGCGCGCGCCATTCATGACCAGCACCTTGCAACAGGAAGGCGGAAACAAGCTGCGGATTACGGCAAGCGAAGTGATGCGACTGGCCCAAGGACTGTACGAGGCCGGCTACATCACGTACATGCGCACCGACAACGTGACTCTCGGCGACGACGCCCTGGCGGCGGTGCGATCCGAGATTTCGCAAAATTATGGTGACTCGTACCTGTCGGGAGAACCGAGGGTATATAAGTCGAAGGTCAAGAATGCTCAAGAGGCACACGAAGCAATCCGACCTTCGCTTCCGCTACGCAGTCCGGAGCAATTGATTGGTGAACTGCGATCAAACGAGTTGGCACTTTACAGATTGATCTGGCAACGCACACTTGCGTCACAGATGACTGACACCATCGGCACGACGGTCACCGTTCGGCTCGGCGGTTCGGCACGAACTGAACCGGAGAGTGACTGCGAATTTTCTGCAAGCGGCACAACGATCTCATTCGCCGGGTATCGACAGGCTTACCAAGAAGTTGACGAGGACACGGAGGTCGAAAAGGAAGCGCTGCTTCCCGACTTAAAGGTCGGTGACCCGGTTGAAATTACGGAGGTCAATTCGATCGGACATGCCACCTCTCCGACGGCGCGATTCACGGAGCCGACACTGGTGAAGAAACTTGAGGAACTGGGAATCGGACGCCCGTCTACGTATGCATCAATCCTCGGCACGATTATCAATCGTGGCTACGTGTGGAAAAAGGGCCAGGCGCTCGTTCCCTCGTGGACAGCCTTTGCCGTTGTGCGTCTGATGGTGAATCACTTTGGCACCCTGGTCGATTACGACTTCACCGCCACAGTTGAAGAAGAGTTAGATGAGATCGCCCAAGGCACTCGACAACGCGACACCTGGCTGGGCGAATTCTATTTCGGCAATGGCAAGGAGCTACCCGGACTCAAACCGCTCGTGGAACACAACATCGAAAATATTGATGCCGCGGCACTCAATGCTTTTCCCGTCGGGATGCACCCTCAAACTGGCGAAGAGATCGTGTTACGGCCCGGAAAATTCGGACCGTACGTACGATGTGGCGACAACACCGCGTCCGTTCCCGACACGATGACCCCTGACGAACTCAATGTCGAGATCGCGGTGGCATTACTTTCGGCCCCAAAGTTCGATGAACCCATCGGCGAATTAGATGGTCTGCCGGTCTATCTGAAAACCGGCCGGTTCGGTCCGTATGTGCAGTGGGGTACAAGCGAATTGTTTCCTCCAGGTTTTGCGAAACCCAAGATGGTCTCGTTGTTCAAGACGATGAGCCTCGAATCGATGACGATGGACGATGCCGAACGACTATTGGCGCTTCCTCGAACAGTCGGCGCCGATCCACATGACGGCGAACTCATCACGGCACAAAATGGCCGTTACGGTCCATACATTAATAAAGGTAAAGACAGCCGCTCCCTTGATTCAGAGGATGACATTTTCACGGTCACCCTCGAAACCGCATTGGCCAAGCTTGCCGAACCACGGGTCTATGGCCGGCGTGGTCCGGCTAAGCCACCGCTGCGGGAATTCGGTATCGATCCGATGAGCTCCAGGCCGGTAGTGGCCAAGGATGGCAAGTTTGGGGTGTACGTCACGGATGGCGAAACCAATGCCAGCCTCACCCGCGGTGATCGGCTCGAGTACGTCACTCCCGAGCGAGCATTTGAATTACTTGCGGTACGCCGGGAAAACGGCCCCAAACCCTATGGCGGTAAGCGAGGCAAGGTGAAAAAGAAGGTGGCCAAGCGACCCACAAGAAAGGCCGCCAAAAAGGTAGCGAAAAAGAAACCGAAGCCTAGTCAGAAAAAGGCCAAGTGAGCGCTGCCCGGTATATCGCCTTTGAGGGCCTCGAGGGTTGCGGTAAGTCGACTCACGTGACCCGGCTGGCAACCACCTTGAACGGGGTCGCAACTCGTGAACCGGGTGGAACTCCCCTCGGCGCGTCGCTTCGGGCGATGATGGCCGATACCTCTAATACAGCGCTATCGCCGCGAACCGAAGCCTTGTTGATGGCCGCAGATCGGGCCCAACACTTTGCCGAGGTAGTGACGCCCGCCATTGCAAAAGGGCGGCATGTCGTGAGTGATCGAAGCGTGTACTCGTCGCTCGCATATCAGGGTTACGGCCGAATGCTCGACCTTGATGAGTTGCGTCGCATCAACGACTGGGCCATCGGAGGTCGTTGGCCGGATCTCGTTGTATTCATCAGTGTTCCGCTCGACGTTTTGCTCGATCGCCTGAAGAAACGCGAACTCGACAGGTGGGAACGGGAGGACCGCTTATTTTTTGAACGAGTCCTCGACGGCTACATGACAATGGCCGCGGCCGACCCCGACCATTGGCTGATTGTTGACGGCCTGCCACCTAAGAGCGAACTTGAACCTATGATTGCCACGCTCGTTCGCCAGCGACTCTCCCTCTAAAGACGAATTCGATGGGCAGCGTCTGGGATCCGATCGTGGGTCAAGATCGAGCAGTCGAGCGACTGGTGCAATTGGCGCGCAACCCGGTTCACGCCTATCTGTTCGTCGGACCCGAAGGCTGCGGTAAGGAAGAAGCGGCCCGCGCGTTTGCCACGCTACTGATAACCGGAAGTGACGATTCTTCGTCGCGCCAAGCCCGACTCATCGCCCGCGGAGCATTTGCTGATGTCACCGAAGTACAGCGCGAAGGTGCTGCAGTGGACAAGGACGAGGCCGACAATATTGTTCGACAGGCCTCAACTACACCCACCGAAAGCCCTGTCAAGGTGGTCATCGTGCATGAAGTGCACCTGATGCGAGACTCTGCGGCAGTTCGGCTGCTTAAGACAATCGAAGAACCAACACCAACGATGATTTTCATTTTGCTTGCCGATCAGCTCGTCCCATTACTTTCCACTATCAATTCGCGCTGTGTGGTCCTGAGTTTTGTCCGCCCCGACGATGCAACGATCATTGCCGAGCTGGTGCAATCGGGTGTCGCGGATGAGGTTGCGCGATCGATCGCCCGTGCCGCCAACGGAAACATGCAGCGCGCCCAGATGCTTGTCAGCGACAAGTGGCTTGCTCGGCGACAACAGGCATTTGCCGAGGTTCCCAATCGTCTCGATGGGACAGGAGCAACTGTGGCACAGATCGTCGAGGAACTCCTTGAGCACATCGACAATGCCTCCGAACCGCTACTTACCGAACATGCCAACGAACTAGAGGAGCTCGAAGCGCGAGTGGCGCTTACCGGCGAGCGTGGAAGCGGCCGAAAGACGATCCAAGATCGACACAAGCGACAGGCGCGAAAATTCAAGAGCGACGAACTGCGAAGCGGTCTCAGCGCCATTGCGGCGACCTATCACTCCCTCATCACTTCGGCTTCTTCTCACCCCGAGACCGCAAGATACTCCGATGCGATCGGTCGAATTCACAAGGCAATGAGCGCACTCGCTCTGAATGTCAACGAAACTCTTCTTTTGCAGTCGCTATTCCTGCAACTGCCTTCGCTCATGATTATGGCCCGTGTCGCACCAGTAAACTAGGGCTGCTATAACCCGCCCAGGTAGCTCAGGGGTAGAGCAACGCACTCGTAATGCGTAGGTCGTGAGTTCGATTCTCATCTTGGGCTCGATTACTTCAGAGTGACATTCTTGGTGTCTTGGGC
>JBKJXI010000158.1:0-14764 GCA_046716325.1 Ilumatobacteraceae bacterium
CTTCGGGTTCATTTAATTCAGCGATGGCGAATTGCGTCGCGAGCGCCTGTGGATGGCACAACGGGAATCGAACGCCTTCATCAAGGTTTGTCTCATCTGGATTGAGCTCGACCGCTGCATCCCAGAAGAACCGCACGAGTTCCATTTTTCCTGTGTAATCCCATACATATGCGCCGATGACTCCCCCGTTGTCCGTTACCCTCACCATTTCGGCGAGTGCGGCGGGCTGATCTGGGACGAAATTTAGCACAAGTCCCGATACCACAACATCAATGGCTGCGTCATCCAGTGGAATCGCCGTCGCGCTTCCCCTGTAGAGCGCCGCGCGGTCGCCGAGATACCCCACTGCAGTTTTGAGAAATCCTTCCGACGGTTCGACGCCTGCGACCGACTCTGGCGAGCAGTGATCCAAAATTGCCCCACTAAGTGCTCCTGTACCGCACCCCACGTCCAGCCACCGTCGTCCATTTGGAATACCCAGCCACGAAAGGAACACGGGGGCAATTTGACGGCTCCATCGACCTACAAATTGCTCGTAGGCGATCCCACTCTTCCAGATGTCAGTCACTTGTTTATTGTCCATGGTCAACTCCTTCTTCGCGTGGTTCGAAGCCCGGCGTTTGAATTCAACTACTGTCGAAGACGATCCGCGAGGTGTCATCCCTCACTCGACAAATGAAGGTCATGTCCCGCCTGTGCGAGGGCACCGAGCGTGCGTTCAATGTCCTCCTCTTCTGTCCGTTGCGAGCAGATCGACATTCGGAGCACGATGCGTCCACGAATGCGTGAGGTCATCACGAGCGCCGTTCCACTCTTCTGCACCGCGTCTGCAATCTGCTGATTGAGCCGATCCAGTCGCTCTCGCACTTCCGGCTCATGCGCGGATTTCACAAGCGCACGCGGAACGTACCGAAAGCAATATAGATAAAGCGTCGGCTCGTGAATTACCTCGAAATCGGGGTGGTCACGCACCAACTGGTGTAAATGGCGTGCAAGGCGCTGACTCTTGGCGAAGGCCTCTCGCAGACCGCTGGCTCCATAGAAGCGGAGCGTCATCCATAACTTCAGGGCCCGAAAACCCCGCGACATCTCGGGACCATACTCCAGGAAGTCCAGACCGACTGAGTCGTCGGTGTCCTCTGGGCCACGCAAGTACGGCGCACTAATCGAAAAAGCGCGGCGAAGCCGTTCAGCGTGACGGACGAGGACGACGCCGCAATCGTAAGGCACTCCGAGCCACTTGTGTGGATCGAACGAGACGGAGTCTGCGCGGTCGAGTCCGCTGAGGAGTGCTGCAGTATCGGGAACGATTGCGGCGAGCAGTCCGCATGCTCCATCCCCGTGGAGCCAGATTCCTTGCTCGGCACAGACGTCGGCGATCGCATCGATAGGATCAATTGCACCGACATTGATGGAACCAATCTGTGCAACTACGCAGAACGGAAAGTCGCCACGCGACCGATCTTCCGCAATCATTCTTGCAAGAGCGTCGACGTCCATGGTGAAGTCCGATCGGCTAGGCACTCTCCGCACGGCATTGCGCCCCAGGTTGAGCATGTCGACAACGCGGGCGATCGAAATGTGACCCTCATGGTCCGACATGTAGATCAGGAATCGCCCTCGACGATCGTCACTTTGCAGACCATCCGGGGTGGAATCGTAAGGAGCCACGTGACGAAGGGCCGTGAGAATTGCAGTGAAGTTCGCCATAGTGCCGCCCGTTACGACGATTCCGCCGCAGTCCGTGGGGTATCCGATGAGGTCGGCGATCCATCGCAAGCTCTGAAGTTCAACCTCGGTGGCTGCTGGACCGAGCTTCCACGCTCCGGCATTCGTGTTCACGCACGCGGCCAGTGCGTCCGCCAAGATTCCAACCATGGACCCCGATCCATTTACGTATCCGAAGTGACGCGCCGAGCCCACAGCGGTGAGGAGCGGCTCAACCCGATCTATCCAGTCAGCAAGAAGTGCATCGGCCGGTATCCCCGCTTCGGGGAGCGCATCCGTGAACCGAGCAGCTACCTGCGAGGGCGAGACATTGGGGAGAACTTGACGTCGATCGAGGCCGGCATGGTATTGAGCAATGGCCTCGATCACGTCACCCCCGACACGGCGAAACTCGTCTGGACTCAGGTCACCTGCATGTGGTTGCTTGGAGGTCATAACGAGGGTTTCCTTCTGACAAAACATCCGAGTTAAGGAGACAATACTGCAAACCTATTCCCGCCCTCTGCAGAGAGGGACTGAATGATCTCCGATCCAGGCAAACAAATTGGAAAGATCTTTTGTGTCTGAGTGGACAGTTGTACGGAATGACAATTCAAAGATGTCGACGCCTATCTTCTACGTCTTGGGATAGTCGCTCACGTGCCGGACCGCAACCTCCCGTGGAGGCTCTGAACCTCGCTGCACCAGAAGTTGTACCTGCTCACCGAGCACATGCTTCCGAATCGCGGCCTGCATCTCGGGTATCCCGCGAACTTCTTGACCGTCGATGGCAAGGAGTCGCTCGCCGCCCTGCACGCCAGCTCGCGCCAACTCACTTTCCGGCTTGGGAGGCTGAAAGACGAACACGGGTAATGACGATTCTGGTTCCCGCGAAGCAGCCACAAGTGTCTGCGTCCCGAACGCAACACACGCGCAGGCGCCGAGCCCACACAAGGGACAGATGCATGAGCAATAAAGATCATCGCGAGCCAATTCCCAGGCGACGACAGCCGGCACGAGGCGATTGATGGTTAGTGCTGCCTCGGCATAAGCCTTTAGATGCTTCGGCGCGATTTCTCGCAGCGGCGGCTCATACAGCTGCAACGCCATCTCAAATAGCATCGCGTAACTTGTCGCGCCGTAGTTGAACGCAACGTTGATCTGACGCAGCACAGCCGAGACCGTAGTTGTGGAACTGAACGTGAAGCCAGCGGTTGAAGTTTCACCACCCGACTCGGAACCGGTCGTCTTGATGTAAGTTGCCAATTGGTCCCGCTGCATCTTGACCATGGGGAGGAAGCGCTGAATAGTGGCCACCGCGTCAGAGTGTCCTCGAACGGCTTGTTGGCCTCGCTTAAGCGTTGCCGCAAGTTCGGTCTCGAAAACGATGAGTTCCATCACCGCACGGTGAAGCGCCAACCCCCTCAAATCGACCGTCATATGTGATCCCCTCTTCGCAAGGATGACCTTGTTCTAGCACGGGCTCCGGGGGTGGGGGTCGAACCCACGACAAACGGATTAACAGTCCGTTGCTCTGCCAACTGAGCTACCCCGGAAGGTAGACCGCTAAATCCTACCGATACTCGCCGACGCCTTGACGAATAGAATCGATCCAGATTGACATGAAATATCCGACAATTACCGCAGTTGAGATTACTCAGGTCGGCCTCAACGTGACATTTGATTCGCTCGAGATTCCCGAGTCTTATTAGTGGAGATGGCTATTGGATCACAGCCACGATCGAACTCGATACGACGCGGACACGAAACAGCGCAAAGTTGACACCTTCACGATCGACCCCCTAGTTCGAGGGGTCATAGTCGGCATCGTTGGCGAACTGGTGGAAGTCGGTTGGTCGGACAATTCCGAACCCGGTCAATATCCGACTCGAGTACTGGCCGAGGTGGCCGGACTTGTCGACCACGGGTCTCCGACCAGGTCGTGGACTACTCCGCCTTCGACCGACGACATTCAACGACTAACTTTCGACGAAGTTGTGGCGACCGATCAAGGACTTTCGTGGTGGCTAAATGACGTGGCGCAATTCGGCTACGGATTAGTGGGCGGCATTCCCAATACGCGCGAAGGGGTTGAAACACTTGCTCGACGAGTCGGATATCCGCGGGAAACGATCTTTGGTGGTTTATGGACGCTTTCGTCCGAGGTAACCGATCATAACGATTCTGCCTATTCACAGACACATCTCGAACCACACACCGATGGCACCTATTCGAGCGATGCGCCCGGTCTTCAGATGTTTTGTTGCATGGAGCGACAGGGCGAAGGAGGCGAGAGCATCCTCGTTGATGGTTATGCGATTGCCGAACAACTTCGTGACACAGATCCAACCGCCTTTGAACAACTCACCACAGTCCTCGTGCGATCTCATTACGAAGAGTTAGGAATTCATCTCACAGCAGAGCGACCAGTCATCCGACTCGATCTAGGCGGCAGAGTCGAACAAATTTCGTTCAACAATTATGATCGTGCACCGTTTCGACTTCCACCCGATCAGGAGACCGAGTTCTACCGCGCATACACCAAATTCCATGAACTGCTAAACAATCGCGATACGTGGCTGGTCGTGCGTCTGGAACCCGGGGATGCACTTCTGTTTGACAACTGGCGAACATTGCATGGCCGGATGGCATACCGCGGTCGAAGGGTATTCATCGGCTGTTACCACAATCGCGAGGACTTTGAGAGCCGCCGCCGTGTGCTGGAGGAAACTACCGACGAAGCTCGGGTCTAACGGCAATTGCATCAATTGCTTCCGGATTGGCAATTGAATCTCTGTTCCGTACCGGTCGACCATTTACCGCATCGCTCACGGCAAGTTCGACCAATTTATTGCTCCGGGTTCGCGGCAGGTCATCGACCTGCAAGACGATGGCCGGAACATGGCGAGGGGTAGAGGACGATCGAATCTTCTGTTTGAGGTCGCTTGCCATCGAATCAGTCAATTGGGAAGAACCGGCTAGTCGAACGAGCAAAACGATGCGCACATCGTTTTGCCATTCCTGGCCGAATATCAGACTCTCAATGATGTCGGGGTGCTGCTCGACTACACGATAGATTTCGGAAGTTCCAATCCGAACTCCTCCGGGATTGAGAGTTGCATCGCTTCGACCTTGGATCACGAATCCCCCGTGTTGGGTTCTGCACGCGAAGTCCCCCTGCGTCCAGATGCCGGGAAAATGCTCGAAGTATGCGGAGAGAAACTTAGGTCCTGGCCGATCTGGAGAAGGCAAACCGACCGCTCCGTCGTTCCAAAACCCAAGCGGCATCGACGGGAATGGTTCACGACACACGAGTTCGCCTGATGTACCGGGCCGATTGGCGAGCGACTTGACATTCTCGTCCACCACGTCGCTGGCCATTCCCAACGCCGGACGTTGAATTTCTCCGGCATATACGGGAGATGTCGGATCGCCGCCCACAAAACAGGAACAGATGTCGGTGCCGCCAGATATCGAGGCTAGATGCACATCGTCTTTTACAGACTCGTACACCCATTCAAATCCCTCGGGGCTAAGTGGCGATCCGGTCGAACAGATGGTTCGCAGCGATTTCAGCGAATGAGTATCGATTGGACGGGCAGCCGATTTTCGCAATGTGTCGATGTACTTGGCGGATACTCCGAGCAACGTAAGTTGCTCAGAGTCGACGATGTCAAATAATCGTGTGACGGCCGGCGTCATTGGAGCACCATCAAACAGCACCGCCGTCGCTCCACTCGCCAAAACGGACACCAGCCAATTCCACATCATCCATCCGGTTGTGGTGAAGTAGAGCACTCGATCGCCGACATTAATATCGCAATGCAACTGGTGTTCTTTTACGTGCTGAAGGAGCACTCCGCCAGTTCGGTGCACGATGCATTTCGGTACCCCAGTAGTTCCGGATGAATACAGCACATACCAGGGATGATCAAAAGGGAAACGTTGCGGGAACTTCGGCGTAGACAGTCCCGAAGTAATGAACTCGTCGTAGCGCGTATACGAATGTGAGGCTCCAGCGCCCAGGTTGGTTGACACCACTATGGTCTCAACCAGAGTCGGCATCTGACGCTGAATCTCGGCCAGACGTTCCAGACAATCGAAATCTTTGCCGTTGTACCGATATCCATCCGCGGCAACCAGAACCTTGGGTTCGATTTGACCAAAGCGATCAAGAACTCCCGCCACCCCAAAATCCGGCGAACACGATGAGAAAATTGCTCCGATCGAGGTCGCTCCCAACATGACTTCGATCGCTTCGATCCCATTTGGTAGCCATACCGCGACTCGGTCACCAGCCACCACTCCGCGCTGGGCGAGGGCGCCCGCAACGAAGGAGACTCGTTGCGCGAGTTCGTCCCAAGTGCGCACGACTCGAGTGCCTGCTTCGTCTATTGCGACAATCGCCTCGCCATCGCCCGTGCGTGACAAAATATTCTCCGCGACGCTCAAGGACGCGTCTGGAAAGAACCGAGCCGACGCCATGACGGCATCAGGAATGAGTACCCGCTCGCCTTTTACTCCCTGCACGCCGCAAAAATCCCAGATAGACGTCCAAAAGTCGTCGGTTTGTTCGATTGACCATTCGTGTAGCGACGCGTAATCCAGATTCGTGCTTCCGCGTGACACTTGTGTCCAGCGCGCGAATTTATGCAGTCGGCTGTGTTCGCACCGCGCTTCGGAGGGAGTCCAAAGTGCGGCTTGCGCTCCCATTAATTGTTGTCGCGTCGGCGTTTCCGGCCAGATGATATGTCCGTCGGAATCGAATTTATCAGTGGACCAATTTTGGTGATGACATCTTCAAGTGTTGGTGGCGGTCCGGGTATTCGATGATCGAGACCGGCGCGCATCGCCGCCACGTGTTCTGGAGTAGTCCCGCAACAACCGCCTACGATTCTCACCCCGGCATCGGCGGCAAGTGTCGCATAGTTTCGCATCAGTTCGGGAGTTCCTGAATAGCTAATGGTGGTTCCCTGAAATTTTGGAATTCCGCAATTTCCTTTGGAGACAATTAAATTTCGAAAGTTTTTCATCTCGGTCACTGAAATCAGCACATCTGCCGCACCGACGCCACAGTTTGCGCCAATCGCCAGCGGAGGAATCGATAGCCCCTCAAAAACGGACTCGAGAAGATCGGGCTTGAGCCCCATCATGGTCCGACCGGCGGTGTCAAACGACATTGTGGCGACATATGGGACGCCAACATTGATCGCGGCTTGGGCGGCAGAACGAATCTCTTCAGGAGCGGACATCGTCTCGATCCACGCCACATCGGCTCCGCCATCTCGAAGCCCAGCGATCTGTTCGGCGAATGTGTCGATCGCTTCCGCCTCGGTCAGGGCGCCAAGGGGTTCAAACAGTTCACCTGTTGGTCCCTCAGAGCCGGCCACAACTACCGGTCGACCCGCACGGTCGGCAACTTCACCGGCCAGCTCCGCGGCACGCTTGGCGAGCTCGTGGACTCGTGATTCAGCCCTATGCAACTTGAGCCGATGGCGGTTGCAACCAAAGGTATTGGTGAGGATGATGTCGGCACCGGCGTCGACAAACTGTTGGTGCAGTGAGGTGACCCGATCTGGGTGGTCAGTTGTCCAAAACTCCGGAGGATCGCCCGATTCGAGACCCATCGCAAAGTAGTTGGTGCCCGTAGCGCCGTCTGCCAACAAGATCTTTCCGGAGGACAGCAGATCGGAAAGTGACGCACGCATAGGTCAAGATTACCCCATCACATTGCCGGAAGTTATCCCCTGTGAGCGAAGTCGCGAGAACGCGGATAAATCGATGGCTCGGCCGGTATGGGCACCGATGAATTGCACGGGATCATTGTCGTGATCGCGGCCTGCCGCAGCGGCTTCGATGAGTAAGCGAATAAATTGACCAACTAGCGGTGAATTCTTGAATTGGTTTCCGCTCGTTCCGCAAGCCATGAAAAATCCGTTGAGGCTCGACTTGTCGTAGATAGGAATCCAGTCATCGGTGGCGTCATAGAGCGCACCAATCCCTGCGGGTTTCAGCGGTATGCCGAAATCCGGAATCCGACGAGCCAACCGATACATCGCGGTCTGCCAAATCTCGACGGTTGTTTCCTGTTTCCAATCATCTGCATCCTCAATCCATTCGAGCGGGTCGCACTCGGGCTCGGTGGCGCCGACATTCAGGGTGTCACCCATATGCGGCCGAAAGTATTGTCCAATGTCCAAATCGGCAACAATTGGGGCGTTGTCCTGTAGTCGAAAACCAACGGGAGCGGGTGGCGAGAATACTTCCTGCCGAAGCGGACGATGCCGTACTTTCATTTCGTCGGCCACCCCGGCCAGGCGATTAATTTTTGCTGCGTGTGGTCCGGCCGCGTTGATCACAATCGGCGAATGTACTGTTTCACCAGAAAGCAGGGCGACACCGGTGACCGCGCCGGCGTGGCGCTGAATTTCCGATACCTCCTCGTGAAATCGAAATTCGGCGCCGTGCGATTTCGCCGCATGCGCAAAGTTGTGCGTTGCCAGCATCGGATCATCGATGAAGCCACTCATCGGGTCGTACAAGCCGGCTAGCTCGTCGTAGGGATCGTCTCCGAACGCGGGGTCGTCGATTCGCTTTGGTGGCCAAAACTTGCCGGGATCCAATGACGGAAATCTCTCGCGAATCTGCGTCGCGCTGAGCACCTCGTACGGAATGCTGAATTCATCCCAAAGTTCACGGACTTTAACCCCGTCGTAGCCCTCCGTAAGAAATACCAGATAACCGGTTTTGATGAACTTGGCCATACCGTCCGGGTCCTGAACTCCGAGGTAATTTGCCCAGTCAAACCAAAAGAATGCCGACTCCCAGGCCATTAATATTGTGTTGTAATTTGCGTAGGTAAAGCGAATAATCGCCGACGATGCGCTGGTCGAGCCCGCGCCGGGCGCGCCGCCTTTGTCGATGCATACAACTTTGCGTCCGGTGCGGGATAGTTCGAATGCGATTGAAGCACCAATGACACCGGCACCGATGATTACGGCATCGACCGATTTCTGTGGCGACTGCGAGCTCACGTTTTTGTATCGAGAAGTGCTTGCTGCCACGATGCAGTGTCGGCAATGTTGTTGAACGTGAACGAGTGAATTCCGGCGATTCCCAACTGTTCGGCCACCGGCGCCAATTTCTCGACAAGAGTGGTTGGGTCGAATCCACCGGGGGCGAACAACCTGGTAATGGAGCCCCTGTTCTTGCTTAGATAACGCATCGATGCGCCAACTCCCAGCCGCATTCCCATGGTCATCAACTTGGTGCGGTCGACAACTCCAGGCACGCCCAGACTGATTGGAGTCATAAATCCCGATTTGCGTTCATCGCGCAACCATTCGCGAATCTTGTCTGCGTCGAAGCACATCTGAGTGGAAGCCAAGCCCTTCAATCCGACGCTGGCGAGCAATGCCTGCTTGGCGTGCAGTGACTCGTGCAATTTTGACCTATCGATATGCGCATGCCCATCGGGGTATGCGGCAAAGCCAACCACCTGAACGCCCGAATCGAGACTGAGAAAGTCGCGCATGAACGAAAGCGCATCGACATAGTGAATCGGATTTTCCGAGTCGCCGCCGATGATTAGCACTTCCGTGACCGAATGATGCTTGAACCACTGCGCAAGTTTGGCCGCATGTTCGGGACCTTCCACCAATCGAGCGGCCAAGTGCGGTATGACGCTGTGGCCCCGATTAATCAAGCGGACGCAAAGTTCAAGGGTGGCCGCAATTCCTTTAACAGGTGAACATGTGACCGATACCGACGCCGCGTCGGGAAGATCCGAGATTGCCTGATCCACCGATTTGATCGGAACGAGCTCGTAACACATGCGGCGCACGAGTCGCTTCAATTCCGCGGACGGCGCAGTTGTCCTGCGCGACGAGCCGATCATGCTGTGAAAAATGCTCACTGGAATGCGTCCGGCAGTACGGCCTTGCGACGAGCGATGTACTCCTGCAATTCGGCGTCGATGGCTTCATCCAACGCTGGTGGTTGGTACGACTCGAGCCGACTCTTCCACAGTTTGTTGGCCCGTTTGGATGCATCCAGCCCGCCGTCTTCCAACCACTGTTCGTAGCTGTTGTTGTCGGCGATGTCGGATCGGTAAAACGCAGTCTCAAAGTTCGCCAGGGTGTGTGCGGTTCCCAAAAAATGTTGCCCCGGCGTATTTTCGCGCATCGCGCTGAGGGCTTGACCGTTTTCCGACATGTCAAGACCCTTGGCAAATGTCATCATCATCCCCAATTGGTCGCAGTCGAGGACGAACTTTTCGTACCCGATCGCAAGCCCGCCTTCCAACCAACCTGCAGAATGCAACACAAAGTTCGTTCCCGCCATGATCGTCGGTACAAGGGTGGCGGCGCTTTCGTAGGCCGCCTGCGCATCGGGAAGCTTGGAGGAAGTGAGCGACCCGCCCGAGCGAAATGGAACTCCGAGTCTTCGCGCCAGTGCGGCCACGGTATATAACACCAGGGCAGGTTCGGGAGTACCGAAGGTGGGTGCGCCGGTAAGCATTGACATCGATGATGCGAACGAACCAAATATCACTGGCGCTCCGGGACGGACAAGCTGTGTGAAGGCCATTCCTACCAATGACTCGGCAAGGGTCTGGGCAATGACGCCGGCGGATGTGGTGGGCGCCATTGCCCCAGCCAAAATAAATGGAGTAATTATCGTCGCCTGATTATTGCTCGCGTAAACCTCGGCGGATCCCAGCATCGTGGCGTCCCAAACGAGTGGCGACGATGCATTGATCAAACTCGTGATCACGGTTCGATCTTGTAAATCTCCACCGAAGGCGATCCTGGCCATATCTACGGAGTCCTGCGCGCGTTCGCTTGCCGTAACCGACCCCATAAATCCTTTGTCGCTGAATTTGATATGGCTGTACACCATGTCGAGATGTCGCTTGCTGACCGGAATATCGACCGGCTCGCATACGGTGCCGCCCGAGTGGTGTATGTATGGCGACATGTAACTGAGTTTCACAAAATTCTGGAAATCGCTGATGGTCGCGTACCGTCTGCCATTGTCCAGATCGTGCACGAACGGCGAACCATAATTCGGCGCGAACACCGTCGTATTTCCTCCGATCCTTACATTGTTGGCAGGATTTCGCGCATGCTGAATGTATTCGCGCGGCGCCGACGCCCGAACAATCTCGCGACACATTCCTCGCGGAAATCGAACACGCGTGCCGTCTACGGTCGCCCCCGCGACTTTGAACCGTTGTACCGCGCTTGGATAGTCGCGAATTTCAACGCCAATTTCCTCAAGAATCGTGTCGGCGTTATTTTCTAGCTGCTCCAATACCTCGTCGGACACCAGTTCGAATGGTGTCAGCAGCCGAGTGAGATACGCGTCTCGTTCGACGGTGGCCGAACTGCGCGTCGACTGACGAGCCGCCCGACCACCCGAGCGTCGACTCCGTTCGCCCTCAGTCATTGGGTCTCCTAGATGAGATGCCGACGCGACGTCGTCGCGCACCCCGGGCGTCGTCGCCGCTTCCCGAGATTCTCTCCGGCAATTGGAGTACCGAAGAGAGATATGGATTTGACGCCGTCGCATGGGGGAACGCCATGGCGGCTACGAAGAGCTGCTGGAATCGCGGTTCCGTGGCGGTTTCAATCTTGACGACCCGACGCACGGCTTCTTGCATTTCATTTCGCTTGTCTCGTGATAGCAATGCCTGTATCGCACCCGATCCGGCGGCATTACCTACCGAACGAATCCCGGCGATCGGACAATCGGGAATTAGCCCGATAGCCATCGCATACATCGGATCGATATGTGCACCGAAGGCGCCGGCGAGACGAATATCGTGCACCTCGGGCGAACCGGCGTGTTCGATCAGCAGGTCGATACCGGCGCGCAGGGCCGCCTTAGCCAACTGAATCGCGCGCACATCGTTTTGGGTGATCAGCAAGCGAATATCGCCGGCTTCGTATAACAAATACGAAAACGTGCGATCGTCGGCGGTAATTCGTGACGTCCGGGACGCAAACGCGCCCTGGATCACACCGTCGTGCGATATCACACCCGAGAGAAACAACTCGGCAATGACTTCGATAATTCCAGACCCGCACACACCCGTGATCGGTTTGCCCCACAGCGAGTCAGCGAATCCCGCCTCGTTTGACCACTTGTCCGATCCAATCACCTTGAATGACGGCTCCAAGGTCTGGCGATCTATTCTCACGTTTTCGATCGCGCCCGTCGTCGCCCGCTGCCCACAACTCAACTGCGCCCCCTCGAAGGCTGGTCCCGTTGGACTCGATGCCGCAAACTGACGATCCTTGTCGCCGAGCACAATTTCCGCATTTGTGCCAACATCGATGAGTAATTGCATCGAGTCTCCCCGATGCGGGCCCTCCGCCAGAATTGCCGCCGAAGTATCGGCACCAACATGTCCGGCGATGCACGGCCCAACATAGAAACTTGCGAAGGGCGCGTCCAAATCGAGCGAAGACGCCGAGCCAATGACGGCCTTGTCCGTCGCCAGTACGAATGGCGCGCCCCCGAGGGGAGTCGGATCGATACCCAGGAGGATGTGATGCATGATCGGATTGCCAACCATGACTATTTCAAGAATTCTGTCGCGTGTGGCCGATGCTTTGGCGACGAGCTCGCCTATCAGGTCGTTTACCGCTTCGCGAATGACTCGAGTGAGTTCCTTGTCGCCTCCCTTATTCATCATCACGTACGAGACACGACTCATTAGATCTTCTCCGAAACGAATTTGCGGGTTCATCACACCGGCACTGGCGATCACTTCGCCGCTAAAGACCTCACACAAGTAACCGGCAACGGTCGTCGAACCGATATCGATGGCGACTCCAAATGCCGAACCCACATAGCCGGGCCAGGCAGCGATAATTTCGGAATTGTCGCTCGGAGATTCGGCGAGGCGAACCGCGACGGTTGCACCGGCATTGCCCTGTTCGGCGGCATTGTGAACTCTTGATAACACGGTCGCAGCCACATCCGGTCGACCTACCTTGTGTTGCTCGACGACGGCTGTGGCCAACGCGTCGGCGGCCGCGACCGATTCACCTAGTAGCGCGACTTTCGTCGTGACATAAAATAGTGCAAACCTCGGATCAACGAGGATCGGACCAAGATCTAGGTCCTTTCGCACTACTTGCCGATGGACTTGACTCGATGCCGGAACATCGATCACAACGTCTCCGCAGATGCGGGCACTACAGCCAAGGCGATTACCTGCCACAAGTGGGCGATTTCCGTGGTAGTCCGTTTCGAGTTCACCCGGGGACGTCAATGAATTCACCGACGAGTCGATACTCCACTTGGCAAATGTGCCGATGCTTGGAGTGATTTGACACCGTCCGCAGATTCCGCGACCACCGCACACGGAGTCCAGATCCACCCCAAGTTGACGAGCAGCGTCCAATACGGATATTCCGGACTCGACTGTTGCGTCAAGTCCCGACGGAGTGAAAACTATGCGGTGCATCGTCAGCGAAGACCTAGTCGATTCGCTATTGCGGTGGCCGACGACGGCGACCACCCTCACGCTCTGCTCGGGCACCCGTTGGTGCATTCGGGTCTCGATTTGCTCGAATCCAAGCCGCACAGTCTCGGTCGTTACCGGCGAGCACATCTGCTGCCATTACCGCGCGTTTTACCTCGGGGTGAAGTGGACTCATGATTGCCGAGGTCATTCCCGACGCAATCGCCATAGACAGAAAGGTGCCAGTTACCGAATGTCGATTTGGCAATCCAAAACTAACGTTTGAGGCGCCGCAAATGGTGTTCACCTTTAGCTCTTCGCGCAATCGTCGGATGAGCCTGAAAGCTTGTTGCCCCGCCGTGCCCATGGCCCCTATTGGCATCACCAGCGGATCAACCACGACATCGCAGGCCGGTATGCCGAAATCTGCGGCCCGTTCAACGATTTTCTTCGCCACCGCATACCTAACGTTTGGATCTTCGCTGATACCAGTCTCGTCATTGGAAATGGCAACAACGGCTGCCCCATAGCGTGCGACGAGTGGCAAAACTCTTTCTAGGTTCTCGTCTTCGCCGGTGACCGAATTTACCAAAGGCTTTCCTTGGTACACCGCGAGACCAGCCTCAAGTGCCGCAATTATTGAAGAGTCGATTGAAAGTGGAACATTTGTCACGGCTTGCACTAGCTGTATCGCCCGGGCAAGAAGTGCCGGTTCGTCTGCAAGGGGTATCCCAGCGTTGACGTCGAGCATGTGTGCTCCGGCTTCAACTTGAGCAATTGCGTCGGCCTCGACGCGACTAAAGTCTCCAGCCTTCATTTCTTCTGCCAGTAGCTTTCGGCCCGTGGGGTTGATGCGTTCACCAATCATCACAAATGGTCGGTCGAAACCGATGATGACCTCGCGAGTTGCTGAGCTCAGGATGGTGTTGGTCATGATCGTCCCTTTTCGCTTGTCAGTGATCGATGCGTTGTCATTCGCCCGCGAGTTCCTCTAGTGCGGCGAGTTCCTTCGACGCAACCGAATGTTCCTGGACCGCGTGTTCAAATCCGCCGGCAAATGCGAGCAATCCCAGACGGCGACGGTTGAATTCAAGTTCGAGTCGATCCGCCTCGCGCTGTGCCGATTCCTTGACATCGCCGCTGAATTCAATCGACAATCGACGCCACTGAGCCACGTCCTCATCGGCGGTGTAGATGTGGGCTTTTCGCTTAGCGCGATCAATTGCTCTCTGAAATTTGGCCGAGAGCATTATTTGATATCTCTCGCGTCCAACTTGAGCATTCACCTGCGCCGGAATGTCGCGCCACAGTATGACAACCACGGAATTGCCGCCTCGGGTCATGGATTCACAGACCGTTCACCAAGTTCGAGGTATTCGCCGCATCTTTGAACGACACTGGAATTGAGTTGGCCAGTCCTGCTCGCCCGACATGTCGGTGTTCAAATTTCAATCCGAGTTGGCTGGCCGCTTGCTCGCCAGCGCGAACGACTGCCGGATCATCAGATTGCGACAACAGCATGACTCGTTCGTAATTGCCAAAGTAGGTGTCACGGAGTTGCGGGTGACTGTCGAGCCCGAG
>JBKJXI010000159.1:0-4006 GCA_046716325.1 Ilumatobacteraceae bacterium
TCGCCTTGCTTCTCGTGCCCAAGGCCGACGAAAAGCTAATCAAATTGGTAGCGCTGGCCACCTCGATCGCCACGGTCGGGGTGGGGGTGTACACGCTATTCAAATTCGACTATCAACAAGCCGGACATATGCAGTTCGTGGCTGAAACCAATTGGATTTCGGTCATCAAGAGCACGTATTTCATCGGCATTGATGGGATAAGTCTGCCGCTGTATTTCCTGTCGATGGTGATCACGCTCGCCGTTGTGATCTATAGCTGGAACAACATTCCGGCACCGGGAAATCCAAAGGCATTTTTCATTCTGATGTTGGTGCTGCAAACCGGCATGGCTGGAACCTTTATAGCCCAAGACCTCATCCTTTTCTTTGTATTTTTCGAACTCGTGCTGTTGCCGATGTACTTCATGATCGGAGTGTGGGGAGGCGAACAGCGTCAATACGCATCGATGAAGTTCTTTCTGTACACGATGTTCGGTTCGGCTTTGATGTTGGTGGCCTTCCTTGCCGTGTTTTTCAAGACCGGCGCGGAGAGTTTCTCCATTCCGTATTTGATCGAGCATGGTGGCTCGATCGCCAAGGACGTTCAGATCTGGATTTTCGCTGGCATGTTCGTTGGGTTCGCCGTGAAGGTTCCGATGTTTCCGTTTCATACGTGGCTACCCGATGCCCATACTCAGGCACCGACACAAGGATCCGTAATTCTTGCTGCCATCTTGCTGAAACTTGGTACGTACGGATTTGTTCGTATCGCCATTCCGGTTCTGCCGGCGGCGGCTAGGCAATGGGCGCCGTACATCGGTGCGCTCGCGGTGGTTGGGATCATTTACGGCGCGCTTGGCTGTCTTGCCCAGACGGACATGAAACGACTAATCGCCTTTTCATCCGTGGCGCACATGGGCTTCGTCATGCTTGGAATTTCCACACTGACAAGTTTCGGCGTCAATGCCGCGGTGTATGGCATGGTCGCGCACGGGCTCATTACCGGCATGCTCTTCTTCATCGCCGGGAGCATGAAAGACCGATATCACACCTTGGAGATTTCACGTCTCGGCGGATTGCTCACGCAAATGCCTCACCTCGGATGGATTTTGGGATTCGCCAGCATGGCCTCACTGGGGTTGCCTGGTTTGGCGGGATTTTGGGGAGAGTTTCCGGCGATCCTCTCGGCATACAATCCTGCAGCTGGGCTAAATGAGAATGTGTTTCGCGTGTACATGGTGGTCGCGGCAGTCGGCACCGTTTTTGCCGCGGCATATTTGCTGTGGCTATTTCAGCGAGTTGCCTTTGGTGAACCAAAAGCAGAATTCGCTACGGCAACTAGCGAGGACGCCCAACACCATGAATTTGAGGATGTCACGACCATTGAGTGGCTTGCGTGGACACCACTTCTCGTAGCAATTCTGGTGTTTGGCGTTTTGCCCAACCTGTTGTTCAAGATCATTGATCCGGCAGTACAGGGCGTGCTGCACGCCTTTGGAGGCTGAGCAGGTGTTCAACGCGATTCATTCCATAGCGGGCGCGGTTCCGTGGGTGTCTCCGTCGGTGAGTTATTACGCACTTGCTCCCGAGTTGGTGTTGTCGGCAGGCGTCATCGCGGTCCTGCTCGCGGATCTATTTCTAGCCGATCGGCATAAGTGGGTGCTGTCGGCGATAGCCGGGTTCTCTTTGCTGGGCGCGATGTTGCCCGTGATCATCCTTGGTCTAAATGACCAAGGTGTGTGGTCAATGTTCGACGGCCGCTATGTCGTCGACGATTTCAGTCTGGTTGTAAAGAGCCTCTTCTTGCTTTCTGGTTATGTCGTCGTCCTGTTGTCGTCGGCTCATGTTGAGGAAGGCGATTACTGGAGGGGTGAGTTTTGGTTTTTGTTGCTCTCCAGCATTCTCGGGATGGTGATGATGTCGTCGGCACGAGACCTCATTTCCGTATTTGTGGCCTACGAATTTCTGTCGATTCCGGCATACATGCTGGCGGCGTGGCGTAAGCGCGATCTCAAGAGCAACGAGGCGGGTGTCAAATATTTCCTTCTCGGCGTCTTTGCTTCGGCCGTGATGTTGTATGGGATGTCTCTGTTGTATGGGGCGGCCAATAGCACGCTGTTAGTCGATTTAGGCAAAAGCGTGACAGTCGACGGCGGTTTCAGTTCATTGCATGCTCTTGGAATCGTGTTCGTGATAGTTGGTTTTGGATTTAAAATCTCGGCGGTTCCATTTCATACCTGGGCCCCGGATACATACGAGGGCGCGCCGACTCCTGTAACCGCATTTCTCTCCGTGGGATCAAAGGCAGCCGGCTTTGTGGCGTTGGTAACGATGCTGTATGTGGCCTTCCCAGCGGCATTTAGTGTGTGGCAACCATTCATTTGGGCGCTCTCGGCATTAACGATGACGGTCGGCAACATCGTGGCCCTTCGCCAGACAAATATCGTGCGCATGATCGCCTATTCATCGATTAGTCAAGGTGGATTCGTGTTGATGCCGTTGGCGGTGGCCGGTCATGCGGACTCGTCGGACTCGGCATTGCGGGCGGTCGTGGTGTATTTGATTGTCTATGCCGCAACAAATCTTGGAATGTTCGGAGTCATCATTGCCGTGTCGAGCAAGACTCGCAGCGGCGAGATCACCAGTTGGGGCGGATTGTTCTCCTATGCGCCGGCCCTCGGAGTTTTGACAACAATTTTCTTGGCGTCTCTGGCCGGTATCCCGCCTCTCGGCGGTTGGATTGCCAAATTTGTCGCCTTTCAGTCACTCATCAGCGCCGGCTCAAACTGGGGATACTCGCTGGCCGTGATTGGTGCCGTGAACTCGGTCATTGCTTTCGGGTATTACGGAAATGTGATGCGCGAAATCTGGATGCGGCCGGTTCCAGATGGTGACGTCAGCCCGATTCGCACCCACGGTTCGCTCACCATTGCCCTTGGCATCACAACGGTTGCGACTCTGGCGTTTGGCATTATTCCAGGAGTAGCGTTGCACTTCGGTGACATTGCACGCATCACCGGTGCCTTCGGCGGCTGATCAGATCGCTGCGGCGATTCATTCAGCGGGAGGTGCAATCCCGTTTAGCGAGTTCATGCGGCTTTCGTTGTACGGCGAGTTCGGGTTCTATTCACATTCCGGTCGCGCCGGCCGTCGCGGTGACTTCCTAACGTCGCCCGAAGTCGGTCCGCTGTTCGGCGCGGTGATGGCCAGAGCATTGGATGCTTGGTGGCGTGATCTTGATGAGCCGGTCGAATTTACATTCGTCGACGCGGGCGCCGGACCCGGCACATTGGCTAGAAGCATTCAAGCCGCCGAACCCGAATGCATGGGTGCCATGCGATATGTGGCGGTGGAAGTGTCGGCATCGCAACGAGAATTGCATCCGCACGGGATCGAGTCTCGCCCCACCATGCCCGAGCGTTCATTTGTTGGGGTTGTGTTGGCCAACGAGTTGCTGGATAATCTCCCATTCGATCTTTTCGTGTTTGACGACGAATGGAAACAGGCATTTGTGGGCGTCGACCAAGATGGCCGATTCGTCGAAGTGTTGCGCAATGCGGTTGTACCAAAATTTTTGCCGACTACTGCCAGTCATGGGGCACGAGTCCCCATTCAAACGGGTGCCACCGAATGGATCAGTAACGCGCGCGGATTGATTGATCGTGGACGACTTGTTGCGATCGATTACTGCTCCGCCACGACCGCCGAATTGGCGATCCGTCCTTGGCGCGAATGGCTGCGCACTTTTCGTCTCCACGAACGAGGCGTCCACTACTTGGTGGCACCAGGAGAACAGGACATCACCAGCCAAGTCGTCATCGAACAACTTCCGCAACCAACATCGGAGTGTTCTCAATCACAATTTCTACGCCAATGGGGGCTCGATGAATTGTTCAACGAAGGTCGCCAGTACTGGTCGTCGCAATTGGGCGTTCCAGATTTGAAGGCGATGAAAATGCGCAGCCGAGTAAGTGAGTCCGAAGCGCTCTGTGATGAGAATGGACTTGGTTCGTTTACGGTACTGCAG
>JBKJXI010000160.1:0-2570 GCA_046716325.1 Ilumatobacteraceae bacterium
TTCATCTGCCGCGCACGCCCAATTGGTTCGTCAATGTATTTGGTCATGCGACACGCTGCATCTGGACCGTCAATCCTTGATCTTGAATCTGTACACATTCGTCTCTCGAAGATCAAATCCAAGACGCTGGTACAGCCGATTGGCATCCGTTAGCGACGGTCGGGATGTGAGATCGACGGTAAGCGCACCACGCCTTGAGGCCATGTCAAGTGCCGCGCGATTCAACGCCTCGCCGACGCCCGCCCCTCGTGTTTCGCTATCAACGACAACGTCTTCGATCCATGCCCGAAGACCCGTGGGAATCTGAAATATCGCCAGCGTGAGAGCGCCGACAATACGATTCTCGACTCGGGCGACAAACAGCGTCGTCGCCGGCGACGAAATAACTTCTTCGAGCTGGGTGCGAGTCGGGGGCGGGCTCGAGGTGGATAACTGGGGAATCAATTTTCCCAATGCGCTCACCAGTTCGTCATCCACATGTTCAGCGATCGCCACGGAGATGGTCATTCCCTCTACCTTGCCACATCGGATCAACTCGTCGAATCCGCCTCCAAGCCTCTAATTTTGGGATATGGACTCCGCCGGCCTTGGTTCCGCATCACGCCATTTAGCCGCCGTCCTCGAACCAATTGCCGGCCAGGTGTATTTCTCCCCCGAATGTCATGCCAACTACCAGGCGCTCGGGTTCGGTGAAGGTCGCGGAGTGCAAGATGGGGTGGCGATGGGTAACCGTGTCGCATACTTTACGTCGCGTGGTTCGGTGATGGGACAAGTATCGAGTCAAGTGGTGGCCGCCACATTTGCCGTGTTCAACCCCGACATCGTGATTCCCTCCGTCGACGAGGGATGGAAACTTACCGATGCAACAAGTATTTGCGACGCCCGCGACCGTGGCGCAATTGCCCAACTGGAACGGATCCTTGGGCATTCGCCAAAGGGAATCAATCGGGCTCAAGATCTTTTACAGCGAGCGGTAGATCCACTGAGGCTTGAAGGCCGGGCGCTGTTTGCCGGACTTCGGTCGCTAGAGATGCCAACTTCGGCGTTGGGCGCGACATGGCGACTGGCTGACACCTTGCGCGAGTATCGCGGCGATAGCCATATCGCCGCGTGGGTTTCGGAAGGTCTTGACGCGGTTGAAGTCTGTCTTCTTACCGATGCATTTTCTGGCCTGCCGATGCGAACCTACAGCGCAACTCGTGGGTGGCGAACTGAGCAATTTGATCCAGCGACCGAACGACTTGTGTCGCGTGGCTTACTGGATGCAAAGGGCGAAACCTTCACCACCTTGGGGCGAGAAATTCGGTCACGTATTGAATTGAAAACAGACAGGCAGATGAGCGCGGCAATGAACGCAATTGAAGACGATCTCGCCGAACTCATGGAAATTTTGACACCGCTTGCACAGGCAATCAAAGATGGTTTTGGATATCCAAAGCGGGGACCTCAAGAGATGGCGATTGCGGCAGCAAAAACGGCTTCAAACTAGATAGCGTTCCCGTCAGATGACGACGATGAACCACGTTCGCTGGTTGTCCAAACCAGTCCTTAAGAATCCTACGATTGTCGCCGCTTTTACCGGTTGGAACGATGCCGCGGACGCGGCGTCAAATGCTGTTCGCAATTTGGTGGAAGGTTGGGGTGCCCTGCCACTTGCCGAGATTGACCCTGAAGAATTCACCGACTACGCAACAATTCGACCGCACGTACGTCTAAAGGATGGCGGAATTCGAAATATCGTGTGGCCGACGGTCGGACTCTGGCATGTCTCGGGTGCCGGAGGGGATGTGATATTGATGCTTGGTCCCGAACCCAGTTTGAAGTGGCGACTGTTTTCGGAACAGATTTTGGGTATTGCCGATCACTTCGGGACAAGGATGATGCTTACGCTCGGAGCACTCCTCGCCGATGTCCCACACACGCGACCGGTGCAAATTATGGGCACAGCAATCGACTCAGACCTAGTTGACCGATTCAATCTGCAGCGTTCACGGTATGAGGGTCCCACCGGAATCGTTGGTGTGCTGCACGATGCATGTTCTCAGGCAAGTCTTCCGTCTGCCGCCCTGTGGGCAGCGGTCCCCGCCTACGCCTCACAGGTTCCCTCGCCGAAAGCATCGTTGTCGCTCATGCGTCGCTCGTGTGAGATCATCGGAACCCCCGCTCCGGTTGCAACCGTGATGAACCTTATTGAGCGCTACGAGGAGCAGGTGAACACCCTCGTCAGTGACGATGATGATCTCGTGGCCTATGTCGAGCGCCTGGAGACGATGTCCGACAATGGTATGAATTTGGACGACGAGGTTGACGACGACCAATTGCAATTTGACTTTGCGGCCGACAAAATGGACGACGAAACTGGTGCCGCGACGCTCATGGATGAGGTCGAACAATTTCTCCGCGATCAGGGCGAAGGTAAGTGAAGCTACCTACCGTACCGCGTGCAAAATCGCACGCTCAATTTCAAGTCGGTGAAATGAATCGGTCACTTTCCCGCCGTGAACTGTCTGCACATAAAACGAGTCGATAACTTCGTTTCCCAAGGTTTGAATGCGGGCATGTCGGATATC
>JBKJXI010000161.1:0-2975 GCA_046716325.1 Ilumatobacteraceae bacterium
ACCTCGATTAATGGATGATCAAGTATCGCCTCCACGATCGGCGTGTAGCCGTGTTCAGGAATCGCCTGATACGGATGACTGAAATACGAATCTTCGTAGGTAAACCGAACTGGCAGTCGCGCCAGGATGCTTGCCGGCAACTCCGTTGGGTCGACTCCCCATTGCTTCTTCGTGTATCCGTAGAAAAACGCTTCGTACAATTCGCGGCCGACAAACTTGAGCGCCTGATCCTCAAATGAGACAGGCGTGGAAATCGACTTGTCGCTCTTGGAAGCAATGAATGACTCGGCCTCGGCGGGAGTGAATGTGGTTCCGAAGAATTGATTGATCGTCATCAGGTTGATCGGCAACGAATAGATCGCGCCGGCCGAAGTTGCCTTGACGCGGTGGTTATAAGGTCGCATCGTGGCAAAGCGGTTGATGTACTGCCACACGTGTTCGTGCTGAGTATGAAAGATGTGCGGGCCATAGGTATGCACCATCACTCCGGATTCGTGCCGACCCGTGTGGCAATTGCCCGCCACATGATCTCGGGAGTCAAATACCGCAATCCGGTGACCGGCCTCGGCCAGTTCTCGGGCCACCACGGCACCAGAAAATCCGGCGCCAACAATGGCGAACGACCGTGACACCACGCCTAAATACTACGGGAAGGACCCCTAGTGCGAGAGCCAGGGTGCGCATAGACCATCGACATCGCGCACCTCAATGCGATCACGATTTGTCCATGTCACTTCATTGTCCGGATCAACTTTCAACTTGAAAGTGCGAAACGTCATCTCGGTCGTGTCAATGCTGAGAATTCGACCAATTAGCGAGTCACCGATTCCGAGCAGCAACTTAATTGTCTCGAGAGCCTGAATTGAGCCGACTATTCCCGGCAATACACCCAACACTCCGGCTTCGGCACAGCTCGGCGCCAGTTCGGCGGGCGGCGGCTGGGGCACCATGTCGCGATAGGTGGGTCCATTCATTGGATCGAACACCGTGACCATTCCTTCAAAGCGGAAGATCGACCCGTGCACGACAGGTATTCCTAATTTTACGCTGGCGTCGTTCAGCACATAGCGGCTCGGAAAATTATCGGCGCCATCGACGATGACGTCGTAGCCGTCGATGATGTCCAAAATATTTCCGGCATCAAGTCGCGTGTCGTAGGTGACGACATTGACATCGGGATTGAGCATGGTGATCGTCTTTTTCGCCGAATCAACCTTGCGATCTCCGACGCGATCGATGTTGTGCAGAATTTGACGCTGCAAATTCGATGCATCCACCTCATCCATGTCAACGATGCCAAGTGTGCCCACACCGGCGGCGGCGAGGTACAGCGCCGCCGGAGACCCGAGCCCTCCCGCGCCGAGTAGCAACACCTTGCTGGCCAACAGTTTCGTTTGGCCGTTCACTCCTACTTCCGGCAGCGACAGGTGACGCTGATAGCGAATTCGTTGCTCGGCGGTGAGCCCTTCCGGCTTGTTCCATGGACGGCCTTCGTCCTTCCACTTACCAAAGCCCCCGACCACAGAACAAACATCTTGATATCCGAGGTCGTTCAGGGTCTTGGCGGCAAACGCGCTGCGCACACCTACCGCGCAATAGATGACGACCGGTGTCGATTTGTCGACAATCTTGCCTTCAATTTGTGACTCCAGATTCCCGCGAGGGATGTGAATGGCGTCCCGTAGGGCGCCCTCGTCATATTCGTCCGGTTCGCGCACGTCCAGCACGACCACTCCGCCGGCATCAATACGTGTCGCCGCGGTAGCGGTATCGACCTCGGTGATCTGAGACTTTGTTTGGGCGAGCAGGTCGCGGAAATTAGCCACGTCAATACCCTAGCGTTTAGGTCGGGATTTGCGGGCTAGATCCTCGCGGCCACCGCGGAAAAGAATCTTACGAATTGGCCCAAAAGACAAAGGTAAAGAGTTTCTCGCCATTACCTAGGTCGCGACCGTAGAGCGAAGGGCGACCCCTGCTGTCCTGACGGAGCACCCTGCCGAAATCATCCGCATTCCCATTGCCGAGCGGTAGAGCACTTACCTGACCGACTGTCGTCACACTGTCCAGGTGAGCGTAGATCAGCTCGAGCTGATCAAAATCGTGAACATTCGGGAACTCGTTCGACGGTGGACCACTCGGATTGTCCGTGTAATCCATGCATGTGCCCATGTTCGGATCGTCAAAGTTCTCGTCTTGATGATCCAATCCAAATGTGTGCCCAATCTCTTGGCACATGACGAACTGTCGCCAGGCCGGGGTGTTGTATTTCTCTTTATTGAAATAGGTGTCATTCAACTTGACCGTGCCTTGCGTTATATGGCCGCCGCTAATCCAAATTGAAGCTAGGCCCAGCCAACCATTGCCGCCGTACTTGCTGTTGCACACTTCCACTCGACCCTGACGAGGTCTGCAATTCTTTGGATTTGTCTGGCCGGGCTGGATTGAGGTGTCCAACACATTAGACAGACTCCAATCGCTCGATGCGGTTACTAAGTGCCCATCCCAGACGGCGGAAACATTGTCTCCAAGTTGCAATGTGAATGGACTCACCGTGTTTGCCCAATGGTAATTTCCCCACGAATGACTGGCGTATGCGACTGTCGCAAATCCACCGGCAATGAGCGTGGTGGCTGCCACCATGAATGTGCCAAAACGACGAATTGAGCGGCTCATAGGCTCAAAGTAACAGACACCCAGCGGCATAGCAATGGCATGGTGGATGATTACCGCCGCAAATCCCTATCGGTATTGCCGAATCCGGGTCGTCGGCGCAACCGCGTCCACATGCATCCACGGCACATAGTTGGGCATGAACGCCCAACTCGTACGGTGAATGGCCGACGGACCATAACCCTGTAACGCCATGCGATGCTTGGGGCACGGGTAACCCTTGTTCGTATCAAAATGCCATTGAGGAAAATTCTCGGCCCATTGGCGCATCAAACGATCCCTCGTCACCTTGGCCACAATCGATG
>JBKJXI010000162.1:0-2567 GCA_046716325.1 Ilumatobacteraceae bacterium
CGTTGAGCAAGTCCTCGACTCGGGCGAACGGTCCGTGTACTGATCGATAGGCGACTATTGCCCGTGCAGTCAAGGGCCCCACACCCGGCAAGGTATCGAGTTGCTGTTCGGTTGCCGTATTCACATCAATTATTTGAGAAACCTCGGTGTCCAGTGTTGAGTCGCTTGTGGATGGCGGCGGCAAATTAACGCCTGGCCGTGGGCGACTCGACAGGGGCCTTGAAATCTCACCGCGGCGTGGAATGTAGAGCTGGGCCGCATCGACAAGTGGCGCGGCCAGATTTACCGAGTTCAGATCGGCGCGCGAAGTTGGTCCCCCCGCTGCACTTAGCGCATTGATCACACGGGATCCTCTGGCGATAACTACTACTCCGGGATGCATGACCTCGCCGGCGACGTGAACCATGATCGTGGAGGGAACAGTAGAAGACGAGAAAATCTGCGCAGTCGACAATTCCTCGCCTGCAATTGCGGCTGTGGACGAGGCGAAGGGAATCTTTGCTTCAATTGGAAATGGGGGCGAGCGCATCACCCACCACCCTCCTGCCAAAACGATTGCCACTCCCCCGATGGTGGCCACGATTCGACCAATGCCGATCCAATCCACTAAATCGGACACGTAAGTTCGAAGTCGCCGCCAGTAGTCCATCACCGACGATGTGTGCCCAGATCGGCAAGCGAATTAGAAAAGCTGAGCCGTGAACTTCTTCCGATGCGGTCCAGTACGCGGATCCAGCGGACCCATCGTTTCAAGAATTTCTAAATACTTGGCGCGGGCCGATTCGTCGGTTTTGACATTCGGCAGTAAATCGGCAAGTTGAGTATCGAAGTCATCGCTGGGTCGAAATGCCAATCGTGCGTCGGCAACGACACCGACGACCCGAGCGGTCTGGGGAACCCGAGCCAGAATTTCGAACGCTTCGGTAATCGCGCTTCGTGCGATCAATAGTTTTGCCAATGCCACGGCGGCGTCTTCATTGGTCGGTTCACGCACGAGCGCGGCATGCAGAGAATCTTCGTCCCCTCGGGCGATCAACGCCGCCACGGAATCCGCACCGGCGGCCGGCAAAAGCGAATTCACGAAAGCATCGATCACGTGCTCCGGCTCGGCGCCGATGAAGTGATTCAGGACCTTGCCATCTTTCATCGCATATACGGCGGGAATCGACTGCACCTGGAACGCCGCCGAAATCTGCGGATTCTCATCCACATTGACCTTGACCAGTACCACGTTGCCGATAGTTGCGTCGGTGAGCCGTTCAAGAATTGGGCCAATGGTTCGGCACGGGCCGCACCACGGTGCCCACAGGTCGACAATCACCGGAGTTGTCATCGAACGATCCAGCACCTCTTTTTGAAATGTTGCATCGGTGACATCGATTGACACGATCGCCACGCTACCGCCAACTAAACGGTTGAGAACGGGCTTTGCGGATAGCTAAGCGGCTTATCGCTAAGTTTCAAGGTGATGCCGCACACAGATGGACACGACGAAGTCAAGGGAGTCGACCACCAACGAGTCAGCCGATGGTTGACGACTCATGTCCGGGGTGCCGAGGCTCCGTTCACATTCGAAGTCATTGCGGGCGGTCACTCGAATCTCACCTTTTGCGTCACCGATTCACGCGGTCGTCGGATGGTGCTTCGACGCCCTCCGTTAAGTCACGCCCTGGCAAGCGCGCACGACATGAACCGCGAACACCGCATCATCTCCGCGCTGCGGCGCTCGGCGGTGCCGGTCGCTCCCGTGTTGGGATTGTGCAGCGATTCAACCGTCAACGGCGCGCCGTTTTATGTGATGGAATTCGTCGAGGGTCTCATCATTCGAGATCAACAGAGCGCACAAAGACTGGTGTCACCAGAGATTCGACAGCGAGCAAGCGAGTCTCTTATCGACACCATGGCCGCGATTCACGCGGTCGATATCGGCGATGTCGGATTGGACGATCTGGCTCGCCACGATGGATACATCGAGCGACAGCTCAAGCGCTGGTATGGCCAATGGAATGCCCAGAAAACACGAACGCTGGGTGCAATCGACAGGGTTCACGACCGACTTCTGGAGAACATCCCGCCGCAGGGAATGGCAACAATTGTGCACGGCGATTATCGCCTGGACAATTGCATTGTTTCCGAAACGGGCGAACTTGTCGCTGTTTTAGATTGGGAGATTTGTACGCTCGGCGATCCGCTCGCCGACCTCGGTCTACTAATGGTGTATTGGACCGGTCCAAGCGACGACGCGATGGTAACCGCATACCAGGCGACAAAAACACCCGGGTTTCTCAATCGCGATGATTTGGTTCGGCGATATTCGGCGGTCTCGGGTCGTGACGTCTCACAACTTGATTTTTACATTGCGTTTGCACTTTGGAAGTACGCCTGCATCATCGAGGGCGTGTATGCACGTTATTTGGGTGGAGCACTAGGCGATCGAAACCCGGCCGAACTCGAGCCTTTCAAAATGCAAGTCGACGCCGCAGCGGCGCATGCAGAAACACTTTTGACGCGCCTACACTGACACTCGTTATGAGCGACTCATACGAAATAAGTGCCGAATTTCAGTC
>JBKJXI010000163.1:0-6897 GCA_046716325.1 Ilumatobacteraceae bacterium
TCTCCGATGTAGCAGACTGTCTTGCCAGCGAGATCACCAAATTCCTGGCGCATGGTCAGCACATCGGCAAGCGTCTGCAACGGATGTGCCGCGTTGCTCAGCATGTTGACGACTGGGATCGTGGCGACCGAAGCCATCCGCTGCAGCGTGGTGTGGTCGAATACCCGTGCCGCCAGAATCGAGTGATAGCCGCTCAATACCTGAGTGACGTCTTCAACCGTTTCACGGACATCGAAACCGATTTCCTCGCCACGCGTATATACCGGATGCCCTCCTAGTTGAGTGACCGCCATCTCCATGCTGTGGCGAGTCCGGTTGGAAGGTTTTTCAAAGATGAGGGCGACTCCCCCTCCCGCCAAGGGCTTACCCAATTTACCAATCGGTCGAGTCGCGAGATCCAATACACGGCCAAGTTCCGTGGCGCTCAGATCCTTGACCTCGAGAAAGTTACGCGGTGGATAGATATCTCTCATGAGTTGTTCATTTCAAGACTTTGGCGATGATGGCGACCGCCTCGTCGATGTGTTCGGTACTTACGTTGATCGGCGGGGCCAACCTGAGGGCCGTGGCCGTAACGGCATTTGTCACCAGTCCACGATCAAGCAATGTGTTGTACACCATTTTGGCATCGATGCCGGGCTGCAGCTCTGCACCGAGCAAGAGTCCTCGGCCGCGAACACCGACAATTGCAGGAATCTTTTGCAGGGATTCGCTCAGGTATTCGCCCTTGGCTCTGGCAAGTTCCGGCGCTTCAATTTCCTTCATCACCTGAATTGTCGCTCTTGCAGCCGCCGTGGCGATTGCCGTTCCGCTGAATGTGCTGCCGTGATCGCCTGGCTGAAATACTCCGGCGACCGATTTCTTGGCCCACAGTGCGCCGATTGGCATTCCATTTCCCATCGCCTTGGCCAATGTCACAACATCGGGCTTGATCCCTGCATATTCAAAACCAAACCAGCGGCCAGTGCGGGCAAATCCCGTTTGCACTTCGTCCATAATTAAGAGTGCGCCGCGTTCGGTGCACATGGCGCGGACCGCCTGCAGGTATTCATTGGTCGCCGGGACGACGCCACCCTCGCCCTGCACAGACTCCAGCATCACGGCGGCCACCTCGCCATCGAGTGCGCCATCTAGTGCCGCAATATCGCCGAAGGCAACATGGCGGAAACCTTCAGGCATCGGCTGAAACGGTTCGTGCTTGGCGGGTTGTCCGGTTGCGGCAAGTGCTGCCAGAGTGCGGCCGTGAAAACTGCCGAACGCACTGACAACGCTGTGTCGGCCCCGGCCCCCAAACTTGCGAGCCAACTTGATGGCGGCCTCGACGGATTCGGCCCCGCTATTGCAGAAGAACACCTGCCCGCCGCCGCCGAGTAGCTCGTCGACAAGTAACGCGGTTTCAGTAGCCACCGGATTGGTGAAAAAGTTGCTCACATGCATCAGCGTGGCGGCCTGCTCGGCGATCGCTTTCGTCACCATCGGATGGCTGTGACCCAGCGACGTGACGGCGATGCCACAGAGAAAATCGAGATACCGTTTGCCGTCGACATCCCACAGTTCGGTACCGCTGCCCCGTTCGAACATCACCCGTGGCGCACCAAACACAGGCATAAACGGACAGGTATCGCGTCCCGCCAACAATGTGGTGGCCACGCTTGAAGAGGCAAAGGCGTGAGTCGACATCACGCGGTCCCGTCAGTTGACGACATTTCGGCCATCGTGCCCACACCGGCATCGGTGAATAGTTCGACGAGGAGCACATGGGCGATCCGTCCGTCCAATATGTGGACCCGCTTGACCCCATGTTCGAGGGCATGAATGCAACTTTCGACTTTGGGAATCATTCCGCCATCGACGCTGCCGTTTCGAATCATCGCCCGCAATTTTTCCGGCGATGTCTGGCGCACGAGAGTTGTTGGATCGTCTGCATCGACCCGCAAGCCTTCGATATCGGTGAGATAAATGAGTTTCTCCGCGCCGAGGGATTCTGCAATGGCCCCGGCGGCTGTATCGGCGTTCACATTGTAAGCCTGTCCAGTCGCATCAGATCCAATAGTGGCGATCACCGGTACGGCACTGTCGGCGAGCATCGATTTGAGAATCGTTGAATCCACCGAGGCGATGTCGCCTACGAATCCAAGCGACAGATCCCGTTGGCTAACTCGTAACAGTCCGGCGTCCTGACCAGATATTCCGACGGCCCTCGCGCCATGGATGTTGATCGCCGCCACCAATTGTGGATTTACATTTCCGAGCAAAACCATGCTGACAATCTCCACGGTCTCCGCGTCGGTGACTCGCAATCCATCTCGAAACTCTGGCTTCTTGCCCAGCCGTTCCATCATCGCGCTGATCTGCGGACCACCACCGTGTACGACCACGGGTTTGATTCCCACGGCGTGCATCAGAGCTATGTCTTGGGCAAATGTGCTGGCGGCAAAATCATCGCTGGCACCGGCAAGGGCATTTCCGCCGTACTTAACGACGACAATCTTGCCGAGAAACTTCTGAATGTATGGCAATGCCTCGATCAGTAGCGTGCCGGCGGCCTGATCGAGCGAATTCAATTTACTCATGGGTATAGACCCACGTTGGCAAGTCCGAGCGTCTCGTCTATCTCAAGGGCGACATTTGCCGCCTGAACCGCGCCACCGGAGGCGCCCTTGGTTAGATTGTCGATCGCACACAACACCACCACATACCCCGTTCTGTCGTCGAACCGAGCGGTGAGATGAGCAGAGTTGGTCCCAAGCGTTGCCTTCGTCGACGGCAATGCTGGTCGCACGACAACGAATGGCTCGTCGTGGTATGCGCGTGCAAGCGTGGCGAGGAGGGACGAGGTACTCAACGCAGATTTGTCGGCTGGTCGCGCGTAACAGGTAGCAAGTATTCCTCGATTCATGGGCGCCAGATGCGGGGTGAACAACACCTGTGCCCCCGTCACCTGTTCGATTTCCGGAGTATGGCGATGCACCAGCAATCCATAGGCGCTGAAGTCTTCGTTAGCCGTGGCGAACATCGAGTTGTCCTTCAATGCTCGACCAGCACCCGACACTCCCGATGCAGCATCAACGATGACACCTTGCGGATTGATGACGCCGGCCGATACGAGCGGCGCAAGTGCAAGGCTGGCGGCGGTGACATAGCAACCCGGGGTCGCGATCAGGTTCGCGCCGATCAATTGCTTTCGGTACAGCTCCGGTAATCCATAAACGGCCCGACTCAACAGTTCGGGACTGGTATGTTCGAAGCCGTACCACAGCGGATAGCTCGCCGGATTCAACAGTCGAAACGCCCCCGAGAGATCGACGACCAGCCGCACCACTCCCAAAAGTTGAGGCACGATTTGCATCGATACCTCATGGGGAAGGCCAAGGAACACGATGTCGCACTGTGATGCCCGAGCAAGACTGAATTCCTCAAACACGAGATTCGGATACGCGACGGCCAGCGACGGATATAGCGAGGACGCCAGTGTGCCCGCCTGGGTGTCCCCTGTTGCATAGACAACTTCGAATTGTGGGTGCTGGGCACATAGGCGCAACAGCTCGACTCCCGTGTATCCGGATGCGCCGACTATCCCGACTTTGTACATTGTCGAATTAGCATACAACTCGCTGTATGAATATACAATGACCGGAGAAACGGACTTAGGCTAGACCCCGCAGGGTTGCTCCGAGTTTCTCCGCCGAGGCGATGCATTTAGTGCGCACGGCGGCGACCTCGCTGTCGGTGAGGGTTCGATCTGTGGCCTGAAGCCGAAACCTATACGCCAGGCTTCTCGAGTTCGACGCCACTCCGGCGCCGCGATAGATGTCGAACAGCGCGAGATCGACTATCAGTGCCCCACTCGCCTGTCGCAGCGCCTTGGTGAGAACCACAGCCGCGACCGATTGCGGAGTCTCGAAGGCCAGGTCGAAGTCGCTCGATGGAAATTTACTTACTGACTGGGCGACGCGAATCTTGGGTTCCTCTGCCAGCAGATCCGACAGATTTAGCTCGACACACGCCACTCGACCGACGATGCCGTAATTGCCCAACACTAGGGGATCAATTTCGCCAACTGCGCCTACCGAAATTCGGCCGCGATTCAGCTCCGCGCTCCGGGTGGCATGAAAACCAGCCGGGGGCTTTTCTTGATTCAGTTGTGCCCCTACTCCAAGTCCGGCAGAGAGCTGCGACCAAATGTCCACCGCCGCGGTGGCATCCGAGTGTGCAACCATCACGCACAATGCCTCGTATTCGTCTGGCAGTTGTTCCGATCCCTGCGGATAAACATGGCCGATCTCAAACAGCGAAATATCGCCGACCCGATGCGATTGGTTATACGCGATCGCGCGCAACATGCCGTGTCGAAGCGTCGTGCGCAGCACGCTTTCCTCCGCCACAAGTGGGTTGGCGAGCCGCAACGCATTGTCTTCGCTGAGGCCACACTTTGTCAGATCGCCGGGTGCAAGAAATGGATTGGGCATCGCCTCTGAAGCTCCAAGCCCGAGCAACAATTCGCGCACAAGTCGGCGGCGCACTTGCGAGGATGACAACCGTCCGTGACTTGGCGACTGCGGCACGGCCTTGCCCAGTTTGTCGTAGCCGTAGAGGCGCGCGATTTCCTCGATAATGTCGATTTCTGCCGAACAATCTGGACGATACGACGGGACGGAGATTTTGATCGTTGGCTTGCGTCGATCGGTGACCGAAAATCCGATTGGCGTGAGCAATTTGGCGACTTGAGCCGCCGAAATTTCGACACCCAGAACCCGGCGAATCTGATTCAGTCGAAGGGCAACTTCGCTAGTTTCGGGGGGTAGTGCGGTCGTCCGCGCGTCGACGGCATTTAGATGCACAGTCAGCTGGGGGCACGACTCTCGAAGTATGGCGGCAAATCGAAGGATGGAATGATCGATACCGTACGGATCGACTCCTCGTTCGAATCGAAGCGAGGCTTCCGTACGCAGTGCTAGCCGCGTCACCGACTCGGTAATTCCGATTGGTTCAAACCACGCGGTTTCCAGCGCAATGGTTGTCGTGGATGGATTGATCTGCGAAGTGAGTCCGCCCATAATTCCGGCAATTCCAACCGGAACGCTGGCCGAGTCGCAGATGAGCAGATCGGAACTCGTTAATACGCGTGTAACGCCATCTAGGGTGACGATCGTTTCACCGTCGCGCGAACTTCGGATAATGAATCCGCCCTGGACATGATCAAAATCGTAGGCATGATTTGGTTGATTGAGCTCAAGCGTCACAAAATTCGAGGCATCCACGACATTGTTGATCGGTCGCATACCCGCGAGAGTGAGTCGCCTGGCCACCCAATTTGGTGACGGGCCGACCTTGATTCCTGACATCACGGTGACATTGAACCGGGCGCAACGATCCTGGTCGACGATGTTTACCGGGACGCTCTTGCGTCCGCCGAGAGATAGCTGATCCTCTGGCGGAACACGAAGCGGTTTGCCAAAATTCGCGGCGAGATCACGTGCGACTCCCAGATAGCCGTTGCAATCGGGTCGATTACGGGTGACGTCGAGGTCATACACATGATCGGTTTCGATCCCAAGCGAGGCAAATACATCTGCGCCCAAGGGAAGGTCCGGCGGAAGAATGAAGATTCCGGCGGCGTCGCTACCAAGGCCCAATTCGATGGCGGAGCACAGCATCCCCTCGCTGTCGATACCGAGAATGCCGCGCGAGGACATGACGCGACCGTCCGGCATCGTTGTGCCAATTGTGGCCAGCGGCACCAGATCGCCTACGGACATGTTGAACGCTCCGCACCATACGTGTCTCTCAATGCCATCACCCGTGTCGACAAACACGCGATGAACCGTGGCGGCATCGGGATGTGATTGCGTGCGCACGACCTTGGCCGCGACCACGCCGGCTACAGGCGCGCCGACTCTCTCGATGCCTTCCACGTTCAATCCGAGGTTGGTCAGCGCGGAGGCAACCGCCTCAATATCGTCGCCAACATCGGTGAACTCGCGTAACCACGAGTGAAGAATTCTCATTAGAACTGCCTAAGGAAGCGAAGATCGTTGGTATACATCTCGCGAATGTCATCGACCTTGTGTCGTTCCTTTGCCATCCGATCGATACCGAATCCAAAGGCAAATCCCGTGTACACATCGGGATCGATGCCGGCCGAGCGCAGCACATTTGGATGAACCATTCCGCACCCGCCCAATTCCATCCAATTTCCATTGGCACGACGAATGTCAAACTCTGCACTCGGTTCCGTAAACGGAAAATACGACGGCCGCAGGCGACTCGTAAATTCGCTGCCGAAAAACGCCTTCGTAAACGCTTCGATCGTTCCTGCTAGGTGGGCGAAGGTGATGTCGCGATCGATCACGAGCCCCTCGATTTGGTGGAAGACGGGCATGTGGGTCGCATCTGGTGTGTCGCGGCGAAATACGCGACCAGGCATCACCGCATAAATGGGAAGGTCCCACGTTTGCATGACCCGAACCTGGACCGGCGACGTCTGAGTCCGCAGCAACACCGATCCGGGTGTTCCCGAGGCGAGATACATCGTGTCCGATTCGCTTCGGGCCGGATGCGACTTTGGCGTATTCAAGGCTTCGAAGTTATAGAACTCTGTTTCCACCTCAGGACCTTCGGCGATCTGAAATCCGAGTCCGATAAAAATCGTCTCGAGACGCTCGATGGCCTGGGTCACGATGTGCGCGTGGCCGCGCCGATCGGTCGTGACAAATTCGGTCAGGTCCAGATATTCGTTGGCCACCTGGGAGGCCCGGTCTCGCGTCGACAGCAGCGCAAGGCGGCTACTGAGTGCCAGATCGATGGCTCGGGCCGCATCGTGAATCAGCTGTCCGGCGGTCTTTCGAGCTCCGACGTCGGCGATCGAGCCAAGCCGCGACCGCAATTGGGTGAGCG
>JBKJXI010000164.1:0-4692 GCA_046716325.1 Ilumatobacteraceae bacterium
GATGCCGTAGGGCTTTCGCTGCTGTCGGGGGCGCATCTGACACTTTTCAAACGGGTGATGGACGAACTTCGAGCTCGCGACATGGCCGATGTGCTTATTTTCGGTGGCGGAGTAATCCCCGAAGGCGACGCCCGTGAACTGCGTGCCCAAGGTGTCGCCGAGATCTTCGGCCCCGGGTCGTCGCTGCAAGATATTGCAACCTGGCTCGAAACAACTCTCGATCAGCGAAAGTAGAACTATGGATCTCTTTGAGTATCAGGGCAAACAATATTTTGCCCGCTTCAACATTCCGGTCTCGGCCGGTGGAGTTGCTACGACCGTTGATCAAGCGGTTACAGCAGCCAACGAGGCGCGGTACCCGGTCGTAGTCAAGGCACAGGTACAGGTCGGGGGACGCGGCAAGGCCGGAGGCATCAAGTTGGCCAACGACGCCGACGAGGTACGACTTCACGCCGGAAACATTCTGGGAATGGACATCAAGGGCCACATCGTCAAGCGCGTGTGGGTCGAACACGCATCCGATATTGCAGAGGAGTATTACGCCTCGATCACTCTTGATCGTGCGGCTAAACAGCACTTGCTGATGCTCTCTGCCCAGGGAGGTATCGAGATCGAAGAGGTCGCCGCCAACGATCCAACCGCAATTGTCCGACTGCACATCAGCCCGATCGTTGGATTGAGCACCGAGTCCGCGCGACGAGCGGCGCTCGATGCCAAGATTCCGGATCGGGCATTGGACGGGGTGGCGGACATCTTGGTTAAGTTGTATGAATGTTTCACCAAAGGTGATTGTGATCTCGCCGAAATTAATCCGCTCATCTTGAAACCCAATGGCGAGGTGCATGCTCTCGATGCCAAGGTGAGTTTGGACAGCAACGCAGCGTTTCGCCATCCGGAGTGGGACGAATTCAGCGCGACCGAGGAACTCGATCCCCGCGAGAAGCTCGCCAAGGAAAAGAAACTCCAGTACATCGGACTCGATGGAACTGTCGGAATCATCGCCAACGGGGCCGGCCTGGCCATGAGCACGCTTGATGTCGTGAACCAGGCGGGCGGAACTGCGGCAAACTTTCTGGATATTGGCGGTGGTGCAAATGCCGAGGTGATGGCGGCCGCGCTCGAAGTGATCAACTCCGACTCCAAGGTGAAAAGCATTCTGATCAACATTTTTGGTGGTATCACCCGAGGAGACGAGGTGGCGAAGGGAATTGTCGAGGCGGTAAAACGCGTGAAGCTGCGGGCGCCAATTGTGATTCGCCTCGATGGCACCAATGCCACCGAGGGCCATCGGATACTTGTCGACGCCGGAATACCCGAGTCGCAACTTTCGACACGTCCAACGATGCTCGAGGCGGCACGCGCCGCGGTTGAGCTCGCCAGGTAACGCCGTGGCAATTTTTGTTGATCAACACACCAAGGTGATCGTGCAAGGTCTCACCGGTGGGCAAGGTCGCTTTCATGGTTTGCGAAACCGCGACTACGGAACACAGATCGTGGCCGGGGTAACGCCAGGAAAAGCAGGACAGGATGTCGAGGGAATTCCCGTGTTCGACACGGTCGCCGAGGCGGTCTTGGCAACGGGTGCCACCGCGTCGTTCATTGCGGTGCCTCCCAAGGCAGCGCCGGCGGCAATCATCGAGGCCGCTCGCGCGGGCATCGGTTTTGCCGTATGTATCACCGAAGGTATTCCGGCGCAAGACGAGGCGCGGATCTTTGCCACGCTTCAACGCGACTATCCGATGACCCGACTGCTTGGACCAAACTGTCCGGGAATCATCAGTCCGGGAAAATGCAACATCGGAATTACCGCCGGAGAAATCGCCCACCTGCCAACCAGCGAAGGGCCCAATGTTGGAATCGTGTCGCGTTCCGGAACTCTCACATACCAAGCGCTCTACGAACTCAAACAGCAAGGCATTGGCGTGAGCACGTGTGTTGGAATCGGCGGCGACCCGGTTCCGGGCACCTCATTTGTGGATTGTCTTGCGCAGTTTCAATCCGATCCAGAGACACACGCAATCATGATGATCGGCGAAATCGGCGGGTCGGCGGAAGAAGAGGCGGCAGATTTCATCGCGTCGCATGTGACTAAACCGATGAGTGCATACATCGCGGGAGTGACGGCGCCCGCCGGTAAAAAAATGGGGCACGCCGGCGCCATCGTCTCCGGAGGCAAAGGTACCGCGCGCGGCAAAATGGATGCGCTGCGATTCGCCGGAGTGAAGATCGGTCTAAACCCCACCGAGGCTGGGGCACTCATGGGCGAAATAGTGAAGTCAATTCGATAGCACCGCTGACTACCCTTAGCAGTGGCTTTTCAATGAAACAAACTGGTTCGCTTCCGTATTTACCGAGTCTGGACGGTCTGCGTGCCGTCGCCGTCATTTCCGTCATCATCTATCACGCCAATAAGTCCTGGCTTGGCGGAGGGTTTCTCGGTGTCGAGGTGTTCTTCGTCATCAGCGGCTATCTGATCACAACACTGTTGGTCACCGAATCGGCCACCACGGGGCGAATCAGCCTCAAGGCATTCTGGCTGCGCCGTGCGCGACGGCTGTTGCCCGCCCTATGGACACTTTTACTGGCCGTAACGATTTATTGCGCCCTGTTTGAGCGCGACACATTGGGCACATTACGCGGCGACGTGGTCGGCTCGCTGGTGTATGCGTTCAACTGGTTTCAGATCTGGACCGGGTCGTCGTATTTCAGTGCATTTGGTTTCGTTCCCTTGCGCCACCTGTGGTCGCTTGCGGTGGAGGAGCAGTTTTATTTTGTCTGGCCGCTCGTCATGTTGGTTCTGCTCAAGGCCGGACGCCGCTACCTGCATTCGATCGGTCTTTTGTTTCTGCTCGGTTCGGTGGCAGTCAGCATCTATGTCGCATCCGTTTACCAGTCCGGCGTCGCCGTGTCGGTTGAACAGTCGCCGGAGCACTATCTCTCGCTAGTCGGTCACCCGGTCTTGCGTCTTGATTATCTGTTCCTGGGAACGATCAGTCGAGCCGGTGGACTTTTAATCGGGGCTGCGGTGGCCATGTACTGGCGCCCATGGGAACGCACTCGAGTCGCTCCTCCTGGTCTGCGTCGCGGGGTCGATGTCGTAGGTATCGGGGGGATCGCGGCCCTCGGCGTGATGATGTGGAAGTTCCACAACGTCATCGAAGGCGATGCCGCCGGGGGCTCGCGCGGCTATGACCTGCTATTTCGTGGGGGCTTCCTGCTCGTAGGGATTGCCAGCGTTGCCGTCATCGCTGCCGCCGTTTATCCGGGTCAGAGCATCACGCATCGGATTCTCGATCTGGGGGTATTGCGCTGGATTGGTTTGCGCTCGTACGGGTTGTATCTCTATCACTGGCCGATATTTCAGTTTTATCGCAGCTTCGCCGGCAAATCGCTCAACGCCACCGAGTTCGGCGGGCTGATGATTGTGGCGCTGATTGCAACCGCGCTGTCGTATCGATTCATTGAAATGCCGGTGCGAACGGGTGCACTTTCGGCGTGGTGGTACGACATTCGACATCCACAGCTCGGTGCCTATCGAGCCCGCCGCCGGCGCAACTTTGGCCTTGGTCTACTTCTGGCGATCGTGCCGATATTTGCGGTAGCAAGTTTGGCGACCGCCGAAGTGAAGCTAGACGTGATTGCTCAGGGGCTGAAAGACAACGAGTCAAGCGTTGTCAACGTGTTGACCACGACGACGATCGCGGCAACCGTCACGACTAGCTCGCTCGGTTCCGTGTTCACAACAATTCCCGCGGTCACCACGACGGTGCTCGACGGGCAAATAATCGACATTCTCGCCATTGGTGACTCGGTCATGCTTGGCGCCGCAGACATCCTTACCAATCGCGGGATAACGGTAGACGCGCTGAAAAGCCGGGCATTTATTCAAGCCTTGGAGATCGCGAACTTTCTGAAATCCGTTAACCGACTTGGCGAGGCCGTGATCATCCATCTCGGCACGAACAACTATGTGAGCAAGGAAACATTGGATGCGATCATGGTCCCGCTTGCGGATGTCTCGATTGTGCTATTCCTGACGACGCACGTTCCGGAAAAGCCATGGCAAGATCCAAACAATGCATTGATTAATGCACTGGCCGACGAATACGGAAACGTAAAAATCTTGGATTGGTATTCGATCGCCGAGGCTCATCCCGAATATCTCTATGGTGACGAAATTCATCTCAACGAATTTGGTCAAGAAGTGTATGCCGATCTCATCATGCAAGCGATCGGACGATAAGGTTTTTTCATGACTTCGCCAGTGAGAGTCGCCGTCACGGGTGCGGCCGGACAAATCGGATACAGCCTTCTGTTTCGTATTGCCTCTGGGGCGATGCTCGGACCCGATACGCCAATAATTTTGCAACTTCTTGAGGTAACTCCGGCACTCGGTGCTCTCGGCGGAGTAAAAATGGAGCTCGACGACTGCGCATTTGCCTCGCTTGTCGAGGTCATTTTGACAGATGATCCAAACATTGCATTTGGCGACGCCGATATTGCCATGCTTGTCGGTGCGATGCCGCGCAAGGATGGGATGGAACGCGCCGATTTGCTGTCGGCAAACGGAGGCATATTTAAACCCCAGGGTCAGGCAATAAGTTCAAGTGCGAAAAAAGATGTGAAGGTTCTCGTCGTCGGAAATCCGGCCAATACCAACGCGCTGATCGCGATGAGCAATGCGGCCAACAT
>JBKJXI010000165.1:0-12032 GCA_046716325.1 Ilumatobacteraceae bacterium
CGGAGGAACTTGTCCATTATTGCTAGCCAACGGCGAAGTGACATCGAAGGACTGCGGGCCCTCGCCGTTCTGCTTGTCGTCGCGTACCACTATGGGGTCGAGCAAATTGGCGGCGGATTCGTCGGCGTTGACGTATTTTTTGTCATTTCTGGATTTCTCATTACCAAGCTTTTGATCGATGAAGCCTCTCGCGATGGAAACATACGCCTCAGTAATTTCTGGGCCCGTCGGATTCGCCGGATTATTCCGATGTCTCTACTGGTCATCGTGGTCACCGTCGTTGCCGGGCTCTATATGTTGGAACCCGGACGGGGTCGAGAACTTTCGACAGTTGCCCTCGGCGCCGTCGGTTTCAGCGCCAATTTTGTTCTGTACTTTACGACTGGAAACTATTTGTCTGGGGTAACTCCGCCGTCGCCGCTGCAGCATTACTGGTCGTTGGCGATTGAGGAGCAGTTCTATCTACTTTGGCCGTTGATCTTGTTTGCCGTCGTCAAACTTGGACGAATTCGTTGGAAGATGTGGCTAGCCGTGGTGGTCGCAGTACTTGGCGGCTCATCCCTGCTGTACTCGATTGTCGTTACGCCGACGCATCCCGAACTTGGTTACTACATGCCGCACGCCAGAGTGTGGGAAATCTTGGCCGGAGCTGGGCTAGCAGTAGTCGGAGCGCACATTCTTAGAATCCCCGAACAGGTCCGCGCAATTGTCGGCTGGGTTGGTTTGGTTTTCATCTTATGGGCCGCAATTTTCTTCAGTTCGGAAACCGTGTTCCCAGGGTGGGCAGCCCTGTTACCGGTGCTTGGAACCGTGGCGGTAATTGCGGCGGTGGAAACGAGATGGGGGCCACAGAAAATATTGCGAGTTACTCCCGCGCAATATGTTGGAGCATGGAGTTACTCGTTGTACCTATGGCACTGGCCGGTCCTGGTATTGGTCGAGTCGCGATTCGGAATTCCGTCCGTGCCGACAAAACTTGGGCTCTTCGCAGGCAGCGTATTGCTCTCGGTGGCCACCTATACCTATATTGAACAACCAACTCGCCGCCATGTGTGGCTTTCGGTACGGCCGTTGCGAAGTGTCATTGCTGGGATGGCGGCGATAGCAATCGGGCTAACAGGTGCGCTGGCTCTGTATTCGGTCGCTCCACGCCTCGACGCTCGGTCCGAGGCCCTGGCGGCCCCGACCACTCCGGCCGAGGGTTTGACAGGTTCGGGGAATCTTGTGCGCTCATCTGCGAGTGTGCCCGAGGCAGCCCCTAGCAATGTCGTCCGATCGAAAAACTTGGTGAATGTTTTGCTGCTGGGCGACTCGACAATGGCGGCGCTGCGCTGGTTCGAACAGGGAACCGTCGGTCTCGATGGATTCAACTACAAATTGGACGCCGAGTCGTGTCGAAGAATTGCCGACTCATCGTGTTACGGCCGCGAGAAACGAATTCCGAGAAGCGCATTGCGCGCTCTACAAGAATTTGAGGGTCCATTGGACTATGTGATTTTGATGGCGGGATACGACAGCAGCGTCAATCGAGTCGACAATGAATTGAAGCGATTCATCGAAGAGATACACGTCATGGATGTCAAATTGGTCATTTTAAATTTCAAGGAGTCTCTCAAGTTTCCAGCCCCAGGTTCACGGGGCAAACGCTCGGTGTATACGGACTTCAATAAGATCCTGCGAGAAGTGGTCGCAAATGATGATTCGGGCGACGTCTTTATGGCCGACTGGAACCTGTTTAGCTGGGGAAAGGGAGAGTGGTTTCTTCGAGACGGCATTCACTTGAGCATCGAGGGATCTGTAGCCCTGGGATGGTACATATCTCATATCGTGGCGACCGTAGCGGACAATCCATGTCCATTTTCCAATCTCTATCCGTGCGCCGTGCCTGAAATGATCGATCCAAGGATCGACTTGATGACGGTATTTGATGTCGACGACACGGAGATTCAGTGTTACGAGGATGGCGCCAGTCGAAGGCGAGTGTGCACTCGGGATCGGCGCTTATAGATTCAACGCCACCGCGGAGATGGTCGACTGAAACTTCTAGAAGAACTCATCGACGATTGTCATGATCGCGTCGGCGTTCCATTTTGCTTCGCCGGGACGGAGAGGTGACGGGCCAAACTCGACAGTGAGGCTGATGCTATTCGGCCCCTGAATCGATCGAGACCAAATGGCACCGGTTCCGCTATAGGTTCCGCCGACTATCGGCATCAGGGGCAACTGAGCCAATTCCGCGTAGCGCGCTCTAATATCCCCTATTCGACCAATGCTCGGTGCGATCCGAAAGTAGTCCTGGTGATACCAAATCACGATCTGGGGCTTAATCAAATCTCCGAGGCGGACCATTGCCCGGACCTCGGGTTCGCTCGCCGCGCTTGGGCCGCCGTATTCCCAGTTTCCCGGTAATTGATTCGAACTCCATCGAATCGGGAAGTTGCGGTTGAGGTCCACCCCGTTCGCATTTTGCCGAGTTCGATCGGCCTGTCCATCGGGATTCATAGTTGGCACCAGCCAAAGGTCCACCTTTGGACTTAGCTCCATCGTGCGTAACAGATCCACGACGGCCACTCCGGCATCTTCGTCGCCGTGAATGGCTCCAATCACCAGGACGGTTACGCCATCGGGAACACCTCGACGGTGCACCAACAGCGGCGTGTTGCGCACGGAGCGACCAAATTCGAGATCAACATTGAACGGGACCTCGCCACGGGTCACAAATGTGGAGATGTCGATCGCCTGTTGCACAATCGGAGCCTGCGTAGTGACAATCGGGATTGAGGTCGCTGAACTGGTTTTCGCCGGACCATTATCGGCGAGGACGATTAGCAGGCTCGCCACCAGCATTGCAACAACGACCGCGACTTTGGCCAGCAGCTGCATTCCTTGCCGACGGTCCGTGACAATTTTGCGGCGTGGCTCGGATACCTGTTCGCGTACTGGTCGCCCGGAGCCAGGTGTTTGAATTGCAACCGTAGGGTCGAGAGATTCCGTCGGAATTTGAACCACAGGGGGCACATCGAGAGTGAATTTGGCGGGCGAAGCAACCAGCCCGGCGACTTCGTCGGTGAATGCGGCGCGACGCCCAGATTTTTTGGTGTCGATTCGCCATGTTCGACCCACCTGATCGGTGTATGTGAGGTTGAGAATCCGGGCCCGCGCCTCGGCCGCCGAAATTTCACCGTTTTCGAAGGCGACGCAAGTCTGCTGGTATGTCTGATCGAGACGGGCAAGTTCTGCGGAGGCTCTGGGCGTTGAGTCCGAGCGTGGCACATCGTGGATGTATTTCGTTGACGGGCTACTCTGATCGGCGATCTCATCGGTAAAGGCGGCCCGACGTCCAGACTTCTTGGTATCGATACGCCAAATTCGGCCTTCCGAGTCCTTGTAATTGAGATTGAGGATTCGAGCCCGCGCCTCGGCCGCCGAAATCTCGCCGTTTTCGAAGGCCACACAGGTCTGCTGATATCGGCGGTCCAGTAGAGCAAGTTCGGGATGAAGGGACTCAAGGATCATGTCTTCGGCTTCTCGGTCGAGGCTGACATATTGTATCTAATTCTAAGACCTACAGTTCGTAGAACCGAGGAACCATGTCCGAACTTTACGGAGCCACCCATCGCGAGTTGCAGGAACAGTTCGATACCCGTCGTCTCGCGGACCGAATCGAGGAGACATTGGTGCATGACATCCTCACCGTCGAAGAGCAGGCGTACATCGCGGCACGCGACATGTTTTTCTTCGCCACCGTGGATGCAAACGGAAATGTAAATTGCTCGTATCGGGGCGGCGAGCCCGGTTTCGTGCGCGCCGTCGACGAGCGCACGATCGTTTTTCCGAATTACGATGGCAACGGAATGTTTCTGTCAATGGGAAATGTGCTCGATGCAAGGGAAGTTGGAATTCTCTTTATTGACTTCGAGAATCGCAATCGCATGCGTTTCAACGGAACTGCCTCAATCGACTTCAACGATCCATTGAAGAGCGAGTTTCCGGAGGCGCAGTTTGTCGTGCGTGTAAGAGCGCGCGAGATTTTCGCCAACTGCCCTCGCTACATCCACAAAATGACGGTCGTGGAGCGCTCGCGTTTCGTGCCCAAGAGTGGGGTAGTGACTCCGGTGCCTAGTTGGAAGTCAAGTGAGTGGGCTGCCGATGCGCTCGCCGAGCACGACGTTGCGCGCGACCCGGATCGCGAAGTTCTGTGAGTCGTACATTTGACCATTGATCCGATTACCGATTCGTATCCCAATTCGAATACATAGAGTTGCGATGGGTTGGTTTTACTCGCCAAATTGTCGAGGCAGAGTCATAATTTTGGCGACCGCCCTAGCGGTCGTCGTTAACGCCGGAGTCCGTGAGCCGCTCCACGCTGCGACGACTCCCACCGCTCAACTTTCGTTGGTCGGATCCTTCGAGCAACCAGTCGATATTGCTTCGCGCGCCAACGACACAGGTTTATACGTAGTCCAGAAGACCGGTCGGATCGTGAGGCTGGGTTCGAACGGCAAACGAACCATAGCGCTTGATCTGACCGCACTTGTCAGCTCCGGTGGCGAGCAGGGACTACTCGGATTGGCTTTTCACCCGACCGGCAAATCAATATTCGTCAACTACACCGATGTCGATGGCCACACCGTCGTGGCTCGCTATGCAATGAAATTAGATGGCACCGCAATTAAGTCCTCTCGCACCGTTCTCTTTACTCTGCGGCAACCATATGCCAACCACAATGGGGGTGGCCTGGCGTTCGGTCCAAATGGACGACTATTCATTGGGACAGGAGACGGTGGTAGCGGAGGAGATCCGCAACGGCGTGCACTAAATCCGAAATCACGACTAGGAAAAATGATCTCGCTGAATCCAAATGCAACCAGTCAAGCCGGCAACGGTGCATTTATCTGGTCGCGAGGCCTGCGCAACCCGTGGCGATTTGAGTTCGACTCGCGGGGGAATCTATGGATTGCCGACGTCGGTCAAAATTCGTGGGAGGAGGTGAATCTGGCACGGGTCAGTGATGGATTCGGAAAAGACAAGAGTTTTGGATGGAGCGCGTTCGAGGCGAATGCCAGGTACAACACCGATCAACCCGCGACTGGACACCAGCCACCAGTATTTGCCTATCAACACGGAAGTACCAGGTGCTCAATATCGGGTGGTACCCGCATTCGCGACTCGAATCTCGCTTCTCTAAAGGATTGGTATGTCTTTGGCGACTATTGCAGTGGAGACGTCACCGCAATATGGGTGGAAGGTAGTAAAACCACGAAAGTAGTTTCACTCCTCAAGAATGTCGGATCGATTACGGCAATTCGAACTGTCCACAATGGGGCGGCCTTCGTACTTACGCATGGGGGGAAGGTATTTCGGATCGTTAAGTAATGTGAGTTACCTACCGAGCGCGGCCTTGATCGCTTGTGCTCCGGCAAATAAAGCCGCACGGCCCGATTCATCGAGTACGCCGTAAGCCGGAGCAACAAGTCGATCGGTGAGAGATTCGGCTTCGGACATTTTTTGAATCACGGCATCGTCAATCAATGGCGCATCGCTTTCGCTCCAGCCAAACATCTTGATGTCGTTCGGACGCTTGACGAAATGTGCCGTCTTAGAGTCAAGGCCGACGGCGCGTAGGGCAAGTAGGTGAGCGCTGCCTCGGAATTCGCGCAAGACGGTAATCAACTGCATCGCACGACCCGATGTATCAGTTGCCAGAGGTTCCGCTTTCACTGCTGCATAGAGAGTGAGACCGTCGGTGTCGGAAGCTTCATTCACTGCGTCCGCGGCGATGACGAATTCGGCGAGATGTGAGAGATCAGACAATTTTGCGCGACCCAAATTGGCGCAGCACTCTAGGTGCGCTTTACCGGCGATCCGCGGCGCAACTTTGGCTCTTGCCGAGTCCCATGCCGTAGTGATCAAAGTTGGATTGAAATATCCGAACGCGGAAGCGACGACCGAGCCTTCACAATCGCCCATAGATCCACCGCGACCAATGACATAAAACTGCAGTCCGTCCAGCCCCAACTCGGCCCCCTTGGACTGAGTTTCGGGAACGAAGTAGTGCGCCCAACCTGTCGAGTTAAAGATCGGACATACTTCCTTGACAAGTTCTTCGTTGGTCATGCCACGAGAGTAGTACCAATGGCTCTAGCGTCTAACAATGTGATTCCAACCGATGATTGGGAATCTGGCGGGCCAGACTCGGACGTTGACGCAAGCCGAATGCAAAATGAAATTGCATCAGTCATAGGTGTTCGGGAAGAGACGGGAACGACTCTTTCCATGCTGGCAATTCATCGGGGACGCATCGTGGCGGAGGAATATCACGATGGAGTTGATCGCAACACAACCTTGATCTCATGGTCGATGGCCAAGAGCATTACACACGCGCTAGTCGGAATTGTGGTAGAGGATGGCCTCATCGATATCGATGCTCGGGCTCCGATTAGTGAATGGAAACATGATCGGCGAAGCGAGATCACCCTGCAACAACTAATGAACATGCGCTCCGGGCTGTCCTGGGTTGAAGACTATGTGGACGGCGACGCATCCGATGTGATCGCCATGCTCTTCGGTTCGGGTATCGCGGATCACGCGGCCTACGCAATAACCCAACCGCTCGTAGATGTACCGGGCAACAAGTGGCTGTATTCGTCGGGCACGACAAACATCATTTGCCGCATCATCGGAGATGTTCTAGGGGATGCTCCCGGTCAATCCGAGAGGATGGCCGCGTTTATTCAGCGTCGGCTTTTTGACGTATTGGGAATGACGAGCGCGAAGGCACAATTCGATGCCGCTGGAACATTTGTCGGTTCGTCATATGTATTTGCAACCGCGCGCGATTTCGCTCGATTCGGGTGTCTCTACCTCAACGATGGAATGTGGGGTAGTCGGCGGGTCCTTCCATCCGGGTGGGTGGACCACGCCCGCGCGGTTACGGCCCACGACGCCGACTCGGGCCTCGGGTATGGGGCGCATTGGTGGACACTTCCCGGTGAACCGGACAGTCTCGCCGCATGCGGATATGAGGGCCAATACATCATGGTCATTCCACATCGAGACCTTGTCCTCGTTCGACTCGGAAAGACACCGGCCGAAAAGCGAAATGCGGTCGTCAAGTCATTGGTCTCAATTATTGACGCATTTCCCAGTGCCTAGCGCAGTTCGTCCCACGAATCGAAACTTCGCCGAACAGATGCCAGTTAAAAATGTAATTCCGCTGTTGCGTGCCAGCCACCTGCAGCCAACAATCGCCGTGACCGCGATGACAACGGCCCTGGCAGTCTCGATTGGTCGTGGGACCGGCGCAATCGTGGTCATGTTCGCCGTGCTAACCGGTCAGTTGTCGGTTGGATGGAGTAACGATTATCTCGACAGAAAGAGAGACGCCTCTGCAAAACGCGACGACAAGCCGATTGTCGCCGGTCAAGTAAGCCCATCTCTAGTTGGCGTCTGCGCCATTTTGGCGTTGGTCGCTTGCGTCCCGTTGTCAATGCTTTCTGGCTGGCGCGCCGCAGTGGTGCATCTCGCCGCCGTGGCCATGGCGTGGCTCTACAACATCAAGTTGAAGTCGACCATGGCAAGTGCCGTACCGTATGTCGTTGCCTTCGGACTCCTCCCGGCATTTGTGACGCTTGGGCTAGCCGATCACCTTTGGCCACGACCATGGGCGATGGTGGCGGCTTCTCTCATCGGAGCTGGAGCTCACTTTGTCAATGTTCTGCCGGATCTCGAGGCCGATCGCGCCACAGGCGTTAACGGACTGCCACACCGGTTGGGATTTGTGGCGTCACTGGTGCTCGGCACATTTCTTATTACCGCATCTACAGTTGTCATCGCCACGGCCGCCATTGACTCGACAAGCCGATTGCGAATTGCACTTCTGGTCGTGGCTGTGGGCAATGCAATCGCAATTGGCATCACCGGACTGGCCGGCAAGCATCGCACAGCATGGACACTGATGTTGATCTTGGTCGGGCTCAATGTGGTCGTGTTGCTAGCCAATGGAGTCTCAATTGTTAACCATTAACAATCCCTAAGGGTGAATCGGCAGGTTCTGTTCGACGCTCGGCGCAGATCGCGACTCCACCAGGGCCAGGACAAGTACCGCGCCGATTACAAACGAACCGCCGATAATTCGTGCGGCCGACAGTTGCTCGCCGAAGAATAGGTGACCGGCAACAATCGCGACGACGGGTTCGAACGTCATGATTACGGAGGATGATGCCGCGCCAATGGCTCTTACACCTGCGAACAGCGCGACCGTCGCACATGCCGTCGAGATGATTCCAAGCAGTACGGCATTCATCCACCCGATTGCATCGGTTGGGAAACTCACGGCCACCGAGTTTGGCGCAAATAACCAATACAGCGCGTACGCCGATGCCGCACCTATCATCACGATATTGACACCGGTAAAGAGGTCGGTCTTGGGCATCACTCGAACGCTGACAATTATGTAGATGGAAAACTCGAGCGAGGTCCCCAATACCAAGAGAATGCTGACTAGGTTTCCGCCGCCTACCTGACCGACGGTGATGGCAACTCCAAGAAGAGTAATCACTAGACAAGTCGCGACTGTTCGACTTGGCCTGTGATGGTTCACCCACCACGAGAGCAATACGATAAACACCGGATTGCTGTAGAAGATCACCACCGCAAGACCGCTGTCAATATTCTTAAGCGCGGTGAAATACATCAAGGTGCCGAGAAAGAATCCGATGGAGCCGAGAAGAAAGATCTGGATCGACAGCCGGCGGTTGGGCCAAGGCGCTCCACGGACGAAGAATCGACGTGCGATCAACATCAGCAGTGAAGCGATGGTAAATCGGGCCAGAAGTATTCCGACCACATCTGCGCCATGAGCGAATGAGAAATTTGCAAACGTTGGCGCTAATCCAAAACCAACACTTGCGACAAGGACACATGCGACTCCAAAGAGGCGGGGTCGCGTGGCCACCGAGTGACTCTAGTGCTGCCGATCATATTCAGGGATTATGGGGTAAAATAATTTCCTATGCATCGTCTATTGGCCCGGTCGATTGTCGCCGTTGTATGTATGGCCAGTGCATTGGTAATACAAGCGACTCCAGCGTCGGCGGCTTCCTGTCGAGAGGGAGGGCCCTGCAAGCTTGGCGATATGGGTCCGGGTGGGGGCTTCGTGTTTTACGATGCGGGATCGCTGAAATGGTGGGGTCGGTATCTTGAATTCAAGGGCGCGATCCAGTGGCGCGTTCCCTGGAGTCCAACCGAGTCCGCGTTTACCGCCGTGTATCCGGCGCCGGTGGCTGGCGTATCCGTATTGCGCCAGCGCACGCTGAGCAAGTCAATCGGTTACGGAAAATTGAATACAGCGGCGATCATCAACAGATACGGAAACACAGAGAATTACGCGGCACGAGTCGCGAGCCTTGTGAAATCGCCAAAATCGGACTGGTTCCTTCCGTCAAAGGATGAGGCCAATGCCCTCTACAACTATCTCAAGCTCGTCGGTAAGAGCGCGCCAAACGCAACAGTTTCCGCAACGATCAACCGTAAGTTCACGCAGTCGGCAATGTGGTCATCGTCCGAGGCGGCCGATTCCTTCGCCTGGTTTCAGCTATTCGTCGACGGTACGCAATACACCGATGCCAACGGAATCATTCCCGGTCTGAGTGGTAACAAGTCATCGACCATGACCCGTCAACACGGAACATCATTTCCACCGATGCCACTGATTGCCACACCAATTCGAGCATTTCCGGAGAGCAGCGGAATACCTACGCCTAATCCTGTAGGCGAGTATGCAATCGGCTCCACCGGACCAGGCGGAGGAATCGTCTTCTACGACGCCGGAAGTCATCAAAGTTGGGGCCGATATTTGGAAGCTTCGCCGGTCGAATGCGAAGGTGTGGCCCTGCCGTGGAAACCAAACGCCGCTGTACTTCCGCCGCTATATATAAATACGACAGGCGGTGCCTCCGCGGCGCAGAAGCGAGTGCTGGCTAAGGCTGTTGGAATGGGTCAGGCCAATACGGCGCTGGTGGTCAGTCGCTATAAAACTAATTTCATGTATGCCGCCCGGTACGCCCAAGAACTCGTTTGTGGCCAAGCCGATGATTGGTTCCTGCCGTCGAAGGAAGAGATCGACCTTGCGTTTAACAACTTGAAGTCACTCGATACGCCGCTTGGGGGCTTTGATAAGGGTTACTACTGGACATCTTCCGAGTACGACCTCCAGAACACCTGGACGGAGTACTTCACCGATGGACAGCAATTTGACCGGATCAAGACCTTGTCGGCAAACAAGTTGCCGCCACAGAGACCATTTCGTGTACGGGCTATTCGCGCATTTGGGTAGGTGACAACTAACACCTTGCGATGGTATTTTCATCCGCGAGTAGCGTTGCCTAGAGCACGCGATCGTTACGTATTGATGGGGGACAAATGTCGGATGAACTATGGCGCAAATCGGCGGTAGAACTGGCCATCGACATTCGACAACGTCGAGTCTCGAGTCGCGAAGTAATTGAGGCCCATCTAAGTCGAATCGCCGAGGTCAACCCACAGGTAAATGCGATCGTTCGTGTCCTAGGCGATCAAGCGCGCTCTGCCGCGGACTTGGCCGATGCGGCGGTCTCGCGGGGAGACGTACTCGGTGCTTTGCACGGAGTACCGATTACGGTAAAAGAAAATATCGACATGATCGGATTGCCGACTACACAGGGAATCCCGGCGCTAGCCGAAGCGGTTCCGCAACTCGACGCGCCGGTGGTGGAGCGAATGCGTGCGGCCGGAGCAATTCCAATTGGGCGGACAAATCTTCCCGACCTCGGATTACGAGTGCATACGGACTCGACTTTGTATGGCCGGACTAAAAATCCGTGGAAGTCGGACCGAACCGCCGGTGGCTCGAGCGGTGGAGAGGGTGCAGCGTTGGCGACCGGAATGAGCCCGCTAGGCCTTGGCAATGACATTGGTGGGTCGTTGCGCAATCCTGCCCACTGTTGCGGAATCGCCTCGATCAAGCCCACGACGGGAGTTATCCCTGACGCCCAGATGTTCCCCATTGAAGACATCGGTCTGAGCGCCCAGTTAATGCTTAACCAGGGTGTGATGGCTCGACGAATTGCCGATGTTCGGGCCGGCTTCTCGGTGGTCGCCGGTGCCCACCCACGAGACCCGATCAGCGTGCCTGCAAATTTGGTTGAACTGAAAAGTGGCGAGAAATTACGTATTGCCGTTCTTGCCGAACCACCTGGAGGTTCGACTCATTCGGAGATCGCGTCGACAGTCCGTCGAGCCGGCGATGCGCTGGCGGCCGCCGGACATCACGTCACCGATGCGATTCCGCCGGATTATGAATTGGCTTGTGCCACGTGGTCAATACAATTGAACGGCGAGCTCCTGTTGCAGTGGCCGTTACTCGAATCGGTTGTCGGGATTGGCGGTATGCAATTTCTCAACCTCGCACGCGAAGTGCTGCCCGATGTCGACCTAGACGCATGGGCGAATGCCCAGCTCACCCGCAACGGAATTGCTCGCCGCTGGTCGTTGTGGTTCCAGAACTACGACATTCTGCTCTCACCGGTATGGACCCAGCCACCGTTTGTCTACGATGCCGACATTGCCGGTACGCAAGGCGCGCTCGATACCTTCGAACTGTTGCGCCCGGTGTTGCCGGGAAATTTGCTGGGCATTCCGTGTGTCGCGGTACCCGCCGGAATGGCTGGGGGATTGCCAACGGGGGTGCAGGTAATCGGCGCGCGGTTCACGGATTTGCGCTGCCTGGCGATTGCCGAGCAGATTGAAGCTGTGTGTGGGTTGGATACTCCTATCGATCCAATTGCTTGAATTAACCGGAGACAAATTAAAAATCCGACAGGCTGACGAATTCGCCATCCTGTCGGATTTTATTAAGAACTGCGCAAGTTGCGCAGGTACGTCAGATTGAGGGTTGCCTCAGACGATCCTTACGTTCTGGGCTTCTTCGCCCTTGCGACCAGGAGCCACGTCGAATTCGACGGCCTGGCCTTCGCTGAGTGACTTGTAGCCCT
>JBKJXI010000166.1:0-35738 GCA_046716325.1 Ilumatobacteraceae bacterium
CGCCAAAGGGATACTTATCGACACGCATCACCTGACCGAACAGCAAGCGTTTGACTTCATCCAAAAGACGGCGATGAGCACTCGCACCAAGATGCGCGAGATAGCCGAACGAGTCATAGCTGGCGAACTGCAACCATGAAGTTGATGGTTCTCGACGGAAATTCTCTGGCGTACAGAGCTTTTTTTGCTCTCCCGACCGACATGGTGACGGCTTCCGGGCAGGTGACCAATTCGGTATTTGGATTCACCTCGATGCTTTTGTCCGTCATGAAGGATCACACTCCGGACTCTGTGATCGTGGTGTTTGATCGCAAGGAACCTACTTTTCGCCACGTGGCGGCGCCCGAATACAAAGCCCAACGGATTTCACAACCAGACATCCTGTACCAGCAACTGGACATCATTCGGGAACTTCTCGTAGCTCTGGGAATCCAATCAATAGATGTCGCCGGATTTGAGGGGGATGATCTCATCGCCACGATTGCCCACCGTGCCGAAGGCCAGGGTATAGATGTATTAATTGTTACGGGCGACCGTGACACGTTTCAGTTGGTGAAGGATCCGCATATTCGGGTGATGTACAACTTGCGAGGGGTTAGCGACTACGCGTTGTACGACGAGGACGGAATAGTCAATCGAACCGGTGTCACTCCAAGTCAGTATTCCGACTACGCCGCTCTACGTGGGGATCCGAGTGACAATCTTGACGGCGTTCCGGGAGTCGGGGAAAAGACCGCAGCCAAGCTGATCAATAAGTATCAAACTCTGGAGGCGGTATTTGACCACGCCGACGAGCAGACCCCAAAACTTCGTGAGTCACTTGTCGAACATCGAGATCGAGTCCTTCGTAATGCCGGGCTGATGGTGTTGCGTCGAGACGCTCCGCTGGATATAGATGTGCGTGACTGCGCACCTCGGCCAAATATGGCGGCGATTAGGGGACTATTTGAGATTCTTGAGTTTCGAACCATGGCTGCTCGGATGAAGGAAGCCTTCAAGTATCTCGACCTGGATTCCGGCTCAGGCTCGAACGAACCAACGCCGGACGAAACCGAGTTAAATTCCGTCGAGATTGCCGCGCTGATCAGCATCGTTAGCGAAATCGGCGACGCCGTTTCGGCGCTTTCAAATTCCGGTCCGACGTATATCGCGGCGACGTGGGTCGAGCCGCGTGAACAGTCGACGCTATCTGGGTTGTGTGTCGTAACCGATATTGACGCGTGCAAAGTTTCTTGGATTCCGATACATCTATTGGGCGACGAGAAAGTCACCCGTGCGTTAACGCAGTGCGCAGGTCTGAGGGGACACGACCTTAAGCCGATGTTGCGTGTGCTGTTGCAAAGTGGCATTGACATCGCGAGTATCGATCTCGATACGGCAATTGCTGCCTATCTATTGGATCCATCTGAAGGTAGGTACGAATTGGCCGACCTGTTGCGTCGTTATTCCGATCGCATACTCGCCGTAGATGGCTCGGAAAAATCGGGGCAATTGAATTTTGAGGTCGGAATGTCGACGAGCGATTCCGTGGAACGGTTCGCGCTCCAAGCAATGGCCGTGGCGTATTTAAGCACTCCGCTAATTGATGCTCTCGCCGCACAAGGAGTTGAGAACTTGTATAGAACCGTCGAACTTCCGCTTGTCCGAGTGTTGGCACGGATGGAACAGGTAGGCGTTGGTGTCGACCTCGAACAGTTACAAGCTATAAGCGCCCACCTCCGCAACGAAGTCGATCGACTTACGGCCGAGCTTTATCAGGTTGCCGGAACAACCTTCAACATCAACTCTCCAAAACAACTTGGTGAGATTCTGTACACCAAGCATGGGCTTACACCGCCTAGAAAGACAAAAACAGGTTTCAGCACAGATGCCGCAACACTCGACACACTTCGCTCGCAATGGCCGGAGTTCATCGATCCACTGTTGCAATATCGCGAGTTTGAAAAATTGCGATCGACTTACGGCGAGGGTCTTGTCCAGGCGGTCGGCGCCGACGGACGAATTCATGCCACCTTCAATCAGACGGTTGCACGAACCGGACGCCTGAGTAGCGACCAGCCAAATCTTCACAACATTCCGGTTCGCTCGGAGGAAGGTCGGGTGTTCCGCAAGGCCTTTGTGCCAACAAAGGGACACATGTTATTGGTGGCCGATTACAATCAGATTGAACTGCGTTGTATCGCCCATTTGGCCAATGACCCGGGATTAATCGATGCATTTGTCAACGGAGTCGACATTCATACGGCTACGGCCGCAAGCGTGTTCGGTGTGCCGGCTGCCGAGGTGACATATGAGCAGCGAAGTCAAGCCAAGATGGTTTCGTACGGTCTTGCCTACGGGATGGAGGCGTTTGGACTTGCTCAACGATTGGCAATCGGCGTCTCCGAGGCTTCAGAAATTTTGGAGGCGTACTTTCGCGCCTTTCCAAACGTGAAGGAATACATGGATTCAACAGTTGCCGAAGCCCGAAAACGTGGGTACACGGAGACAATTTTCGGGCGTCGACGCCCAATTCCCGAGCTGCATAATCCAAATTTTCGAATTCGACAGGCCGGGGAACGGCAGGCCATGAATTCCGGAATTCAAGGCCTGGCGGCCGACATTTTTAAGATCGCGTTGGTTCGAATCGACCACGACCTGGAGGAGGCGCAACTAGCGAGCCGGCTAATTCTCCAGGTTCATGATGAGGTCCTCGTAGAAACGGTCATTGATGAAAAGAACGCCGTCGAGAATTTGGTGCTCGGCGCAATGAAGGGAGCGGCGACGCTTATCGTTCCACTCGAAGTCAATGCGGCTTGGGGGAACTCATGGGCCAGCGCAAAGGCGTAGGTGAAGTGGTAGCGTGAATCCGTTCTACCGTTGGTAGAACCCGTATTGAACGAGCCCGTCGTCCCGTATGTGACCGACTCTCCTATCCGCCTGAAAGAATTCAACGTGTCCGACTCCCAGCTTCTAGTTTCCCCACCCATGGGTACCTTCGATTCAGAAGGTAACTACACACCCCGCCAAGTCACCGAACGTGATCTCGGCACATCGTTCGCCGACGCGATCAACGACACCCTCGTTGAACTTAAGGAACGGCAGTTAGTAACCGGTACGGTCGTCCGGATTACTCGTGATGAAGTATTGGTTGAAATTGGATACAAAACCGAAGGCGTGATTCTCGGTCGTGAATTGTCGATTCGCAATGATGTGGATCCCCACGAAATTGTGAAACTTGGCGAAAAGATTGAGACCTTGGTGCTCACTCTTGAGGACAAGGAAGGTCGACTTCTACTTTCCAAGAAGCGTGCGCAGTATGAGCGGGCATGGGGCGATATCGAAAAGGTCAAGGAAGCCGACGGAACCGTGGAGGGTCTCGTCATAGAGGTCGTCAAGGGCGGTCTGATCGTTGACATTGGACTTCGCGGATTCCTTCCCGCTTCCCTTGTCGAACTTCGACGAGTTCGTGATTTACAGCCGTATGTCGGGCAACGGATCACGGCAAAGATTCTCGAACTGGATCGGAACCGAAACAATGTCGTTCTTTCGCGTCGAACACTGCTGGAGCAAAATCAGCGCGGCGCGCGAGACGAGTTCCTGACCAATTTGAAGGTTGGAGAAATTCGTAAGGGAAGAGTTTCAAGTGTGGTCGCCTTTGGCGCGTTCGTCGATCTAGGAGGAATGGACGGCCTAATACATGTTTCGGAGTTGTCGTGGAGGCACGTGGACAATCCCGGAGCGGTAGTAACTATCGGTGACGAAGTCAATGTCAAGGTACTCGAAGTCGACATGGAGCGGGAGCGAATCAGCCTTTCACTGAAAGCAACTCAGCAGGACCCGTGGCAGGAATTTGCCAGCACTCATCAGGTAGGTCAACTCGTTTACGGTCGAGTGACCAAACTTGTTCCATTCGGTGGCTTCGTTCAAGTTGGCGATGGAATTGAAGGACTCGTTCATATTTCCGAAATGTCCACTCACCACGTAGAGGCGCCCGAGCAGGTAGTTACTCCGGGCGAGGAATTGTGGGTGAAGATTATCGATCTAGATTTGGCGCGACGACGAATAAGTTTGTCGATTAAGCAGGCCGCAGAAGGTGGAGAACTCGCCGAAGAATACCGCGGACAATTCCAGGTCGACGACCAAGGAAACTGGGTTGGGGGAGATGACTCCACACGCGAGGCGGCGTGGTCCGAATTCTTCGATAGTGCTGCCACCGCCACGCCGGCTTCGGAGGATGCGCAAATCGCGCAGGCGGGCCCGATCCAAGAGTCCTAAATCTCGTTGGGTATGACTTGAAATGATTCTCATTGGTCTCACCGGTGGGATTGGTGCGGGCAAGTCGACTGTTTCGGCCATGCTCGCTCAGCGCGGCGCACTAATTATCGACGGTGACGCGATAGTTCGAGAATTGCAACTGCCGGAATCTCCCGTGTTGGCTCGAATTGTTGAGCGTTTTGGCGTTGAGGTTTTAACCGACAAGGGCGAACTCGACAGGGCAGCACTTGCCGCCGTTGTTTTCAGCGACAGCAAGGCCTTGGCCGATTTGAATGAAATAGTTCACCCACCATTGGGACTCGAAATCGCCAGGCGAGTTGAAGCCGCACGCGACTCCGATCGAGTGGTTGTTCTGGACCTGCCATTGCTGGCGGAGAAGCCCCGCCATGACCTGGGAGGCATCCTCGTCGTGGATGTCGAGCCGGAAATCGCGCGTGACCGCTTGGTTAAGTTACGGGGAATGAGTGGGTCCGACGTCGAAGCCAGAATGGCAAGTCAGGCGAGCCGTGACGCCCGCACATCAATTGCAGATTTCATCATCAACAATTCGTTCGATCTGGTGCAATTGCGCAACGAAGTAGAGCGGGCATGGAAGTGGATTTTGTCCCTGCCGCACACGCCCAAGACTGCTAGTGGGGACGTGTCGCCATAGTGGAAACCACTCGCGACCAGGTATTCAAAGTCGAGTCTTCCTATAGTCCGGCGGGCGACCAACCCCAGGCAATTCAGAAATTGGCGGACGGCATACGTCGCGGGGACCGATTTCAGACATTGCTAGGGATCACCGGCTCTGGCAAGTCGGCAACTATCGCATGGACAATCGAGCAGATCCAACGACCCACGCTAATTCTCGCGCCGAACAAGAGTCTTGCGGCGCAGTTGGCTCAGGAAATGCGGGACTTTTTTCCAAACAACCGAGTCGAATATTTCGTCAGCTATTACGACTATTACCAGCCCGAGGCATACATCGCCTCGAGCGACACATTCATCGAGAAAGATTCATCGGTCAACGACGAGATCGACCGGTTGCGGCATTCGGCCACGGCCGCATTGCTTACGCGTCGAGACACAATCGTGGTTGCCTCCGTCAGTTGCATCTACGGGATGGGAAATCCAGAGGAATACCGAGGACATCTGCTCGAGCTACATACGGGAGTCGAGTACGACCAACGAAGTATCCTCAAACGACTGGTTGATCTGCAATATGACCGCAACGACATGGTCCTCGGCAGGGGAAATTTCAGGGTGCGGGGGGACACCATCGAGGTGCATCCGGCATACGAAGAGACGGTCTTACGGTTCGAGATGTTCGGCGACACGGTCGAGAGGATTACCGAGGTCGACCCGCTCACTGGCGAGACTCTGCATGAGAAAAGCGAGGCATTGGTATTTCCGGCGACACATTATGTGGCGGGCGACGAACGAATGCGCACGGCCACACTTGCAATCGAGAACGAACTTCAACAGAGACTGAAATGGTTTGAAGACAATGGCAAACTTCTCGAGGCTCAGAGACTGCGGATGCGCACCCAGTATGACCTGGAGATGATGGCGGAGGTCGGCTTTTGCAATGGAATCGAAAATTATTCGATGCACATTGACGGTCGTTCCTCGGGCGAACCTCCTTTCACTTTGCTGGATTACTTTCCGTCGGATTTTGTCCTGGTGATAGATGAGAGTCATGTCACGGTTCCACAACTGCATGGACAATTTGCCGGAGACAGGAGCCGGAAAGCGACTCTGATCGAACACGGATTTCGCTTACCTTCCGCGGCGGACAATCGCCCGTTGCAATTTGAGGAGACAATCGAACGCGTCAATCAATGTATTTTCTTGTCGGCCACTCCTTCGAAATTTGAGGTGTCCATAAGTTCTCAAGTTGTCGAACAAATTGTGCGACCCACTGGCCTTGTCGATCCAGAGGTTGTGATCAAGCCAACGAAGGGACAAATCGACGATCTCATTATCAACATCGGTCTCGTTGTCGCTCGAGGCGATCGCATCTTGGTCACAACACTGACGAAGAAAATGGCGGAGGACTTGAGCGAGTATCTGATCGAACAAGGTCTGCGAGTGCGTTACCTACATTCGAATATCGACACGATCCAGCGAATTGAAATTCTTCGAGCCCTGCGCCTGGGTGAATTTGATGTCCTGGTCGGCATCAATTTGCTTCGAGAAGGGCTCGACTTGCCGGAGGTTTCACTCGTGGCGATTCTGGACGCCGATAAGGAAGGATTTCTTCGAAGCCGCACATCGCTTATCCAGATGATTGGTCGAGCGGCTCGCAATGTGGATGGTCAGGTCATCATGTACGCGGACAAGCGGACCGCCGCCATGGATTCGGCGATCGATGAAACTCAGCGCCGCAGGGAGCGGCAGATTGCATACAACTTGTTAAACGGGATCAATCCGCAAACTATACGCAAGGCCGTGGGCGATATTTTGTCGCTATTGCGACCCGACAGCACCTCTCCGGTTCCCGGTAAGGGAAAACGCAAGGACCGGGAGCGGGACAAGGTCGTCCGCGAATTGCGCTCACTTCCGGAGCAAGAGTTGGTGCGCCTTATTCAAACACTCGAGGAAGAAATGCATCTCGCTGCCGCCGAGTTGAGATTTGAATACGCGGCGCGTCTACGCGACGAGGTCAAGGAGTTGCGGCGCGAATTGCGAGACGCCGGCTAGAGGATCGTCGGGTCCAATATCGATAGCCTGCTTGCAATGTCCCAGACGCGTAATCGATCGACTCGCAACCGGTCGCCTCACAATCAGATAATCGTTCGCGGCGCCCGCGAACACAATCTGAAAAACATTAATGTGGATCTCCCGCGGGACCGACTTATCGTGCTGACAGGACTTTCCGGTTCCGGCAAAAGCAGTCTCGCGTTTGACACCATTTATGCCGAAGGTCAGCGTCGTTACGTGGAGAGTTTGAGCGCCTACGCACGCCAATTTCTGGGGCAGATGGACAAACCGGATGTAGACATCATTGAGGGACTATCACCGGCAATTTCCATCGACCAGAAGTCGGCGTCCCGTAACCCTCGATCGACGGTTGGGACGATCACCGAGGTGTACGACTATCTACGCCTGTTGTATGCACGAATTGGAATTCAACACTGTGTCCAGGACGGAACCAGATTACAGCGACAAACTCCGCAACAGATCGTGGATCGGATTCTTGAGCTACCCGACGGGACACGATTTCAGGTGCTCGCTCCAGTGGTGCGGGGTCGAAAGGGCGAGTACAGCACGCTGTTACAAGATTTGGCCGCGCAAGGATTTACTCGGGCACGCGTCGATGGTGAGACCGTGGAAATCAACGAGTTTCTCAAGCTGGACACAAAACTGGCCCGCTACGAGCAACACACTCTGGAAATCATTGTCGACAGATTGGTACGTCGTGATGGCATAGAGCGTCGCCTTACCGACAGTCTGGAAACGGCACTGCGCCTGGCTGACGGAGTTGCGGAAGTCGAACTGATGCTCGCCGAAAACGACAACACTAAGAAATCTCAACCGAATCTGACAAAAAAAGGCAAGGTCGCTGACAACCTTGATAACGAGACGCTGACATTTAGCCAACACCTGGCCTGTCCTAAGTGCGGGACGAGCTACGACGAACTCGCGCCGCGAAACTTCTCTTTTAATTCGCCGTATGGAGCATGCGACGAATGCCTGGGTCTCGGAACGAAGTATGAAGTTGACCCGGAACTGGTCATTCCCGATCCCGAGATGTCGATTAACGAAGGCGCGATTGCGCCATGGCGATCGGCACACACACAGTATTTCACGAGGATGCTCGAGGCGGTGGCCACCGAGTTCGGAATCGATTTGGATAAAAAGTGGGCCAAGTTATCGGAGAAACATCGCAACTTGGTGATGAACGGCGTGCGGGACAATGTGATGGTCAAGTATCGGAATCGGTATGGACGGGTGCGGGAATACAGCACGGCCTACGAGGGAATCATTCCATGGATTCAGCGAAGGCATGAATCTTCGGAAAGCGATCAGACTCGTGAACAGTTCGAGAGTTACATGCGCGAGGTGCCGTGTCCTGTGTGTGCCGGAGCGCGGCTGAAGCCGTCGTCACTTGCCGTGACAGTAAACGATTTGCATATCAGTGAAGTGTGCGAAATGGCGATTGCCGAATCGGCCAAGTTTCTGGTCTCATTGGAACTGAGCGAACGAGATCGACTTATCGCCGAAAGGATAACCAAGGAGATAAATGCGAGACTTGGATTTCTCTTAGATGTCGGTCTGGACTATCTATCGCTTTCACGTGCGGCGGCCACATTGGCGGGCGGGGAAGCGCAACGAATTCGCCTCGCCAGCCAGATCGGATCGGGACTCGTCGGCACGCTGTATGTTCTCGACGAGCCATCGATCGGACTGCACCAAAGGGACAACCATCGCCTCATCGACACGTTGATGAGGCTGAGAGATCTGGGAAACACGGTCCTGGTTGTCGAGCACGACGAGGACACGATTAGGGCAAGTGACTGGATCGTGGACATTGGCCCCGGCGCCGGTGAGCACGGCGGTGAGGTTGTGTACAGCGGACCGGTGAGCGGGATTACGAAAATTGCGCAGTCAATCACCGGACAGTACCTAGCCGGAAAGCGGTTTATTGCGGTACCCGATAGTCGACGCGAGACTAAGAAGGAGTGGCTAACGATTAGAGGTGCCCGTCAGCACAATCTGCAGAACATCAACGTGAAAATTCCACTCGGATGTTTTGTCACGGTGACGGGTGTGTCGGGGAGCGGGAAGAGTTCACTGATTCGAGACATATTGCTACCAGCGCTGATGCAAAAGATTTATAAGTCAAAGGATGCGCCGGGAAGACATACCGCGGTCGAAGGGGTGCAACATCTGGACAAGGTCATTGATATGGATCAATCTCCGATTGGCCGTACACCCCGGTCCAATCCGGCGACCTACACGGGAGTCTTTGACGACATCCGAAAGTTGTTCGCATCGACACCCGAATCCAAGGTTCGCGGCTATATGCCGGGTCGGTTCAGTTTCAATGTCTCCGGCGGTCGCTGCGATGCATGCTCCGGAGATGGAAACATAAAGATTGAGATGCACTTTCTACCCGATGTGTATGTTCCATGCGAGGTGTGCAAGGGTGCGCGCTATAACCGAGACACGCTTGACATCACTTTCAAGGGAAAGAATATTTCCGATGTCTTAAACACACCAATATCGGAAGCAGTTCTTTTCTTTGCCAACCAGCCCCGAATCGCCAGGCATTTGCAAACCCTGGTAGATGTCGGACTGGGATATGTTCGACTTGGGCAATCAGCACCGACTCTTTCCGGCGGAGAAGCTCAGCGAGTCAAACTGGCAAGTGAGCTGGCTAAACGCAGTACCGGGCACACCATCTATCTACTTGACGAGCCAACGACCGGACTGCATTTTGAAGATGTTCGTCGTCTGCTTACGGTACTTGCACGCCTAGTTGATCAAGGAAATACAGTTGTGGTCATCGAACACAATTTGGACGTCATCAAGACCGCCGATTGGGTCATCGATCTCGGTCCCGAAGGTGGATCGGGTGGTGGTCGGGTCGTTGCCGAAGGACCACCCGAAACGGTGGCCAAAGTTAAGGAAAGCTATACCGGCAAGTACCTCAGGGGAGTACTTGCGGCGACCCGCTGATGGAGAAGCCTCCCGCCCAATCAATACCAAGCGACCCCGGCTCATATCAATTCAAGGATGAACTCGGACGGATAATTTATGTAGGCAAGGCGTCAAATTTGCGTTCCAGGGTCGGGAGTTACTTCGCCGATCCCAAGACTTTGCATCCGCGAACCGCCAGCATGATCGAAGCGGCGTCATCGGTCGAGTGGATGACTGTCCGCAGCGAACTCGAAGCACTCATTCTTGAGTACACCTTAATAAAGGAGCATCAGCCACGATTCAATATCAGCCTGCGCGATGACAAGAGCTATCCATTTCTCGCCATCACCGTCAACGAGGAGTGGCCACGTGCAGTTGTGGTGAGGACACGCAAGAAAAATGGTGCGAGATATTTTGGGCCGTACGTGAATGCATGGGCGATACGCGAGACATTCGACTTGTTACTTCGAACATTTCCGGTTCGAACGTGTTCGCCGTCCAAATTCAAACAACACCAGCGCCTTGGGCGACCGTGTTTGCTCTTTCACATTGAAAAATGCAGCGGACCTTGTGTCGGTGAGGTCTCAGCAGACGACTATTCACGACATGTCCGAGAATTGATTGCTTTTCTGGGCGGGGATAGCGAGGAAGTTCTGGCGCGCATGGAGTCCGAGATGATCGAAGCGTCCACCTTGCTCGACTACGAGCGTGCGGCGCGACTGCGAGATCGAATCACAGCGGTTGAGAAGGCTGTAGAAAAACAACTCATGGTCGGTGAACGAAGTGAGGACATTGACATTATTGGGGTCGCAGAAGACGACCTCGAAGCGGCCATGCAAATTTTTTATGTTCGTAAGGGCCGCGTGATGGGGCGAAACGGGTTCATCGTGGACAAGGTCGAGCATGTCACGGGTGATGGATTGATGGATCGGATGCTGCAACAACTGTATGGCGAGGAACCCCTGTTGGGAATTCCAAAGCAGGTGCTCGTCCCAACGCTGCCAGCGAATATTCAGATCCATGAGGAATGGTTGACTCGTCAACGGGGGACCCCGGTTCAGATTCGCATTCCCCTGCGGGGAGACAAGAAGGCATTGCTCGAAACCGTGACCAAGAATGCAGTTGCCGAGTTGAAACGCCATCGATTGCACCGATCAACCGATCACGGGAGCAGGAGCCGGGCGCTCGCCGAATTGCAGTAACTGCTTAACCTTCCGGTATCTCCATTACGAATCGAGTGCTTTGACATGGCGCATCTGCAGGGGACGGACTATGTGGGTTCGATGGTGGTGCTCGAAGACGGAGTTCCCGCTAAGAGCGAATACCGACGATTCAAGCTCCGCGATGTGCCCGGTAACGACGACTACGCGGCAATGCGTGAGGTCTTGACTCGGCGCCTGAGCGCCTATATCCGAGAGTGCGATGTTCCAGTGGCAGAACGGGGCAGTCGTCCAGGAAAATTTGTGTATCCTCCCCAGTTGCTGGTGGTCGACGGCGGCAAGGGCCAGCTTGGTGTTGCGATGGATGTGGTCAATAGACTTGGACTGGAAAAGGAAATTCCGCTTGCAGCCCTGGCCAAACGATTTGAAGATGTATATATTCCCGGGAAAGCGGATCCGGTACAGATTCCGCGCGGCAGCGACGCATTGTTCATGCTGCAAGTCATCCGAGACGAGGCGCATCGATTTGCCAATTCATTTCATCGTCAACTTCGTGGCAAGAAACTGCGATCCAGCGTGTTGGATGGGATAGTCGGACTCGGCACGGCGCGCAAGTCGCGACTGCTAGTGGAATGTGGGGGTGTGGCAGGAATAAGGTTGCTTACTCGAGACGAGTTGCGAGCCAAAAAGTGGCTGCCCGAGTCCGTCGCAGACGCCGTGTACACGCAGTGTCAATTAATTTCTCAGTAGCCTGTTACGCGTGACAGACATTCTGCTGATCGCCGGGCTCTCGGGCGCGGGTCGTTCGCAGGCCGCCGACGACTTGGAAGACTTGGGTTGGTTTGTCGTTGACAACATGCCGGTTGCACTCATTGACAAGGTTGTCGAACTGGCCGGAAGCAATTCCGTATCGCAGTCCCAGCTGGCCCTAGTTGTCGGCACCGCGTCAAATCAATCCGATGCAGTGGCTGTGGTACATCGCCTGCGAGAAGCGGGAAATCGGGTTCGGATACTGTTTTTGGACGCGTCCACTCCGGAACTTGTGAAGCGGTACGGCGCGACACGCCGCAAACATCCACTCGCTCATCAGCATTCAAGCATTGCCGAGGCGATCAATTATGAGCGGATACTGCTCGGGCCGGTCAAAGGTTCCGCGGATCTAGTCATAGATACGAGCGATCTGAATGTTCATCAACTGAAGGCGCAAATAGTTGAATTGTTCTCCGGAGGAGAAGACACATCCGGAATGCAGATCTCGGTTACTTCATTTGGATTCAAATATGGCATTCCGCTCGACGTGGATATTGTATTAGATGTTCGTTTTCTGCCTAATCCGCATTGGGATGAACAATTGCGGCCGCAATCGGGGCTTGACGAGGATGTCCGACGATATGTGCTTGACCAACCATTGTCGCAGGATTTTCTGGCGCGAATTCATGGACTTTTAGATCTACTGATCCCCGCATATGTTTCCGAAGGCAAGAGTTATCTCACAATCGCCATTGGATGTACAGGAGGACGACATCGGTCGGTCGCGATTGCGGCCGAACTCGGGGAGTGGCTCAATGCGCAAGGGCAAAGTCCTCGAGTCACGCATCGAGATATTGCCCGCTAGTCAATCAAGTTCGCAATTTAAGGGGCGACCAGCCAAGCAAGGCTAAAGTTCATTGCTATGACTGTTCGCATTGGGATAAACGGATTCGGAAGAATCGGTAGAAATTTTTTTCGCGCCGCACGGGCAAGGAACGCGGACATTGAGTTTGTCGCCGTGAACGACCTCGGGTCGTTGACGACTATGGCGCACTTGCTCAAATACGACTCGGTTCTCGGAGTCCTGCCAAGTGACATATCGGCGACCGATTCCGGAATCTCGGGAGCAGGAATTTCGATTGATGGCAAAATTCTTCAGGTGCTGCAAGTGAGGGATCCGAAGGACCTGCCGTGGCGAAACCTCGATGTAGACGTAGTGATTGAATCCACCGGCTTTTTTACCGAGCGGGATAAGGCGGCGCTGCACCTACAGGCTGGCGCATCGGTCGTGGTCGTTTCCGCGCCATCGGCCGGTGCCGATGCAACGTTTGTGGTTGGGGTCAATCATTTGGACTTTGATCCAAGCAAACACAAGGTAATTTCAAATGCGAGCTGTACCACCAATTGCTTTGTTCCGATGGTCAAGGTTCTCGACGATGCGTTCGGCATTAACCAGGGGATGATGACCACCGTTCATGCCTATACCGGGGATCAACAACTCGTGGATGGTCCACACAGTGATTTGAGAAGGGCGCGGGGGGCCGCAATCAACATCATTCCAACCGGAACGGGCGCTGCGCGGGCAACAAGTCTGGTTCTGGAATCGATGAAGGGAAAATTAGACGGAACATCGTTGCGGGTACCCGTCCCCACCGGCTCAATTACTGACTTTGTTGCCAACCTGAAAACCACCGCGTCGAAGGACGAAATCAATGCCGCATTCAAGAGCGCAGCAAGCGGCGCCTTCAAGGGAATTATCGAGTACACAGATGCTCCGATCGTTTCCAGTGACATTGTTACCAATCCGCACAGCTGCATCTTTGACAGCGAATTGACGATGAGCCTGGGATCGATGGCCAAAGTATTCGGATGGTACGACAATGAATGGGGTTACTCGAACCGGCTCGTGGATCTTGTACTTCACGTCGGTAACAACCTATAGAACGGTTCCCACCAATCTCAATGATGCATCTGCCGAAACTTGAAGACCTTGGTGACGTGAAGAACAGGCGGGTACTTGTTCGCACCGACTTCAATGTTCCAATGTCCGGACCGGACAGTGGCAGGGTCGTGACCGACGATTTTCGTATTCGCAGCGCGATGCCAACGATTGAGTGGCTGGTTGAACGCGGGGCTGAGGTTGTGTGCGCAAGCCACTTGGGACGACCAGCAGGAAAAAGTGTCGATAAATTCTCGATGGCACCCGTTCGCCAACGACTGTCGGAAATAGTTCCCGAAATTGCGCTAATGGAAAATTTACGCTTCAATCCTGGCGAGGAGTCAAATGACCCCGAATTTGTCAAATGGTTAATAAGAGGAATTGATCTGTATGTAAATGATGCATTCGGCGCCGCCCATCGATCGCATGCCTCCGTAGTTGGACCGCCCGGGTCATTGCCTTCGGCGGCCGGCCGCTTGCTTTGGCATGAGGTAGATGTGCTGAGTCAATTACGAGAAAGTCCCAAAAGACCATTTGTCGCGGTTCTCGGAGGGGCAAAAGTCGGCGACAAAATTAAACTCATTGAGGCGCTGTCACACGTTGTTGACGAAGTTCTCATTGGTGGAGCGATGTGCTTTACATTTCTCGCCGCGCAGGGAAAACCGATTGGGGATTCGCTTGTTGAGCCGAGTCAGATGGAGACCTGTAAACGGTTGCTCGCTGGCCCAATTCGAATTCATCTGCCGGAAGATATTGTCGGCCTAGATTCGGCGGGTAGATTCGCCACCTTTGGTCACCGACTTCCGGCTGGGTCAAGAGGCTTGGACATTGGTCCCGGAACGGCGGCCGTTTTTAGTGATTTGATAATGGATGCTCGCTCCGTGTTTTGGAATGGACCGATGGGAATGTTTGAGGACGACAGATTTGCTGCCGGAACTCGAACTATTGCCCAGGCGGTCGCCGATACGAAAGCATTTACAGTTGTCGGCGGCGGTGACTCTGCGGCTGCTCTGTCACAATTTGATCTAGCAGATCAGGTAGACCACTTGTCAACCGGTGGGGGTGCCTCGCTTGAGTTTCTAGAGCTTGGCGATCTTCCGGGTTTGGCAGCGTTGCGAGGAGCACCAAATGTCAAGTAGTCGAGGGTCAATGCGGAAACCGCTGATCAGTGCCAACTGGAAAATGAATCACAATCACTTTGAATCGATCCAGGTGATTCAAAAACTCGCATACCTACTTACAAGAGAAGATTTCGACTCGGTTGATGTAAGTGTCCACCCGCCGTTCACGGATCTGAGAAGTTTGCAAACCCTGATCGACGCCGATTCGTTGCAGCTACAGCTCGGCGCGCAGCACTGTCACTGGGAAGATAAGGGACCGTTTACGGGCGAGATCTCGCCGTTGTTTTTATCAAAGCTGAATGTCTCATATGTGATATGTGGACACAGCGAGCGCCGAGAACTATTTGGCGAGACGGACGAGGACGTACACAACAAGATTGTCGCCATTCAGAAAAATGGTATGACTCCTATTCTCTGTGTCGGGGAGACACTTGCCGAACGCGAGGCCGGTTCGACGACAACGAAAGTCTTGGGTCAGATTCGAACGGCACTCGCATCGCTGCGTCCCGAACAAGTGAACTCTATGGTCATCGCATACGAACCGATCTGGGCCATTGGTACAGGCAGAACCGCCACCGCCGGTGATGCCCAGGCGGTGATCGGAGCTATTCGAGCCGAGGTTGCCCTTCTTGCCGGTCGACCGGCGGCCGAAGCGATTCGACTTCAATATGGTGGCAGCGTGAAGGCGGCAAATATTTCGGAGATCATGGCGCAGCCAGATATTGACGGGGCACTTGTGGGTGGAGCCAGCCTTGACCCAGCCGAGTTTGGGCGCATCGTCCAGTACAGGTTGCGGGCATAGGTCACCGTGTTAGTGTTGTGGAATCTGACCCGGGTATTCCGCTCGTGTCTTCAATCGGTAACAAGTTAGTTTCCACCTATTTCGACGGGGAGGTCGATAGTGACAAAAACCAAAAAAGGTATTCGATTCGCGGCTGGATTTGCAGCTCTGGCCCTCGTGGTCGCAGCGTGCGGCAGCGACGATGAGGCTACCGTGACAACCGATACCGAGGCGCCGGTGCCAGAGGTCAGTTATCCAACAAGCTTGGCTGACTGTGCCAATGTGACCTACGACTACGTAGCGCCGGAGTCGACCAGTAAGGGGATGACCATTACTTACGACATTGCTCCGGAAGCAGTGTGGGAAGATGGTACGCCGATTACTGTGGCCGACTTTGCTGCGACATGGGATGCGGTCTTGAACACGCCAGGTTCGCTATCAACAGTTGGCTACGACCAGATCACCTCGGTGGAAGCTGGCACGAGCGACAAGCAAGTTGTGGCCACCTTCAAGTCGGTGTACGCACCGTACAAGACACTATTCGGTGCACTCATCAAGGCTGGGTCGGTAAAAAATACGGCCGACATCTCTGGTGACTTTGCCGACTTCATTCCATATTCGGGTCGTCCGTACGTCATGAAATCCTGGAGCCCAAGCCAGATCGTCTATGTTCCAAACGAGAATTATTGGGGCGCAGATAAGGCTGTGACTCCGAAGATCGTGATGGTTCCAAAGGCCGATAGCGACACGGAAATCGCGTCGATCAAGGCCGGCGAAGTTGACTTCATTTATCCGCAGTACTTCGGCGGTATTACTGAAGCAGTCGCACAGGACAACATCACATCGAAGGTGACATTCGGTGGAGACTATGAAGGGTTCTACTTCAATCAGAAGTGTGGTCCGTTCGCAGATCCAGTATTCCGAGCCGCATTCTCGATGTCGATCGACCGCGAGGCTCTCTTCCAGCAGATTTATATCCCCATCAGCGATCAGGGCGTGCTCTTGCAGTGCGGTCCGATCGTTCCTGGACCAAACTGCGAAGGAGATGAATTTGCAGGTAGTTACGATCCAACAGGCGCAGAGACGCTGCTTACCGACAACGGTTGGGCAAAGGGAAGCGATGGATATTGGGCCAAAGGTGGCGAGCCAGCACCGGCGATTCGATGGATCATCAACACGGGCAACACCCGCCGTGAAAACACCCAGGCCTACCTGATCCCACTGCTACAAGCGGCGGGCTTCAATGTCGCTGCAGACAACTGCGATGCCGATTGTTACTTCCAGGTACGGCTCCCGTCCTTGGACTATGACATGGCGATGTACATCAGCACGGCTCCGCCGGACCCTGGGTATCTCACCAGTTCGTTTGTCTGTGACCAGATCCCAACAGCAGCCAACTCAAACGCTGGACAAAACAGCCAAGGTTGGTGCAACCCTGAAGCATCGGATCTGCTCTATGCAGCCGATGGTGAAGTGGACACGGCCGTTCGATCTGATCAGATCAAGCAGGTTCTTCGTCTCATGGCCGCGGATCACGTGATGTTGCCTTTGTTCCAGTTCCCCAAGTCGGGCTTCTGGCGCACAGACAAGGTCGGCGGTCCCGTTGACGCTGAGTTGAACAACTACACCGCATTTATCAACTTCCATCAGTGGACTGATGTGGATGGTGACGGACAAATCGTCATCGGTGCCGAGCAATGGCCAGGTTGCCTCAACCCAGTTACGGAGTGTGCAAACTCTTCGTGGATGGTGTGGACGACCGTGTTCCCTGTTAGCCCTGGAGTTTGGGCAACGACGAACGATGGCGCATATGCCCTCACCAATTTGATGGCTGGCGAACCAGTAGTTACGGTTCTCTAGACAAATTACTAAAAATTAGGTACCGCATAAACGGTGCGCGGATCAGACGAGAGTTTTGGTCCGCGCACCGTCTGCGTTATGTTGAGTAAGGAAGAACATGTTGCGCTACATTGCTCGCCGAATCGCATGGGCGATTCCGACCTTGTTGCTAGTGACTTTTCTCGTTTACGTGGCGTTACGGCTCGGAACCAATCCGGTCAATAGCTATCTTCGGGCCAATCCGCGGGCCTCGGCCGCAAAAATTGCCGAATATAAAGAGCTGAATGGCCTCGGATCCAACTATGTAACCGGGTACTTAAATTGGTTACAACACTTCGTCACCTACGACTGGCCGCGCAGTATTAAGGGAAGCCGAGAGGTGTTTCCAGCCCTCAAGGACGCTCTGGCGAACAGTCTCCGTCTAGGCGCTTTCGCAAGTGTTGTCGGAATTACCGTCGGCCTTGGTATCGGTGTCTTCGCGGCCCTCCACCCAGGAGGTCGACGGGATGTGACCGTGAATACCGCCGCTTTCATTGGTATCTCAATTCCCCCCTATATTTCGTCGATCCTGTTGCAGCTGTTGTTCGCGGTGTATTGGAGTCGGTGGTTTGGCCAAACCCTGTTTCCGACGTCGGGCGTGTACCCGCCGGGGCACGAAGGATTCAATGCCGTGCTGATGTTGAAATACATGGCGCTACCGACCATCGTCGTGGCGATCCAAATCATCGCCGTCTACAGCAGGTACATGCGGTCATCCCTGCTGGATGTGATGAATTCCGATTACATGCGCACGGCTCGCTCGAAGGGGATTAGTGAGAGGCGAATACTAATTCGCCACGGAATGCGCAATGCCTTGATTCCGGTCGTCACCATTGCCGCGATCGATGTGGGATCGATTGTCGGTGGATTGATCATCACCGAGAACATCTTTGACTATCCGGGGATGGGACGGTACTTTCTGCGGGCATTCAGCGACGGTGACTTCCCATTAATGATGCCGTGGATGGTACTCATTGTTATTTCGATACTCATGTTCAATTTGATCGCCGACATTACCTATGCATGGCTAGATCCGAGGATTCGCCTTGAGTGACGTGGCACTCGTTATTCCCTCTCCTCGGCGAATGGCGCTGCGGCGATTCATTGGTCACAAGGCCGCGATCGCCAGTTGTCTGGTGCTTGGCCTGTTCATTCTGATGGTGGTGCTGTCACCAATAACCGCTCGATATGGCGTCAATGAGCGGGTAAGAGTACCACCCAACTCTTTTTTGCCTCCGCAGAAGATCGCCTGGATGGGCACCGACGATATCGGGCGTGACATCTACAGCCGCCTAATCTACGGCATTCGGGTCTCGTTGATTATCGGATTGTCGAGCGCGATCATCTCGGTTGTGATCGGCTGTGTTGTGGGGGCGGTGGCTGGATTTCGTGGCGGGTTTTTCGACGATGTGATGATGAGGGTGACGGATCTGTTTCTGGCGTTTCCATTCTTGGTCGCATTGCTCGTGGTGCGAAACATGATCGGCGCTCTTGGATTTCTCTCCCCGATAATCGGCGACTCGGGATCGATTCGGTTCATCATTTTTCTCTTGGCAATTTTTGGATGGATGACCGTTGCCAGAATCGTACGTGGCCAGGTGCTATCGCTTAAGGAACGAGAGTTCATCGAAGCGGCGAGGGCCGTCGGAGCATCGAGGCGCTACATCATTGTTCGACATCTGCTACCCAACTCGATCGGACCAATCATGGTTGCCCTAACATTTTCGGTGGTAGGTGCAATCATTGGCGAGGCCACGCTGTCATTTTTTGGTTATGGACCGCAGGCCGGGGCAGGAACGACGTCTCTTGGTTTGCTCGTCGGCCAGGCCAAGGGTGCCGTGCAGACGGGATTCTGGTGGATGGCCGTGTTTCCGTGCGTCGCGTTAGTGATTATTTCCTTGTGCATCAACTTTATTGGCGATGCCCTACGAGACGCCACGGATCCGCGCTTGGATATGGGTAGTTGATGCCTGAACTAGTACTTTCGATTCGAGATCTACGAGTTACATTCGATACACCACTCGGCGAGCTGCAGGCGGTTCGCGGTGTCGATATCGATGTCGCCGCCGGAGAGCTGATGGGAGTTGTCGGCGAGTCGGGTTCGGGCAAGTCGGTCACATTTTTAGCGGCGATGGGTTTGTTGCCGCCAAGCGCAAAGGTGACGGGTTCGGTTCTACTGGATGGCGAGGAGCTCATCGGCGCGAATCGCCGTCGACTGCGCTCGGTTCGCGGGCGGTTGATCTCGATGATCTTTCAGGACCCGCTCTCCGCGTTGAATCCCGTTCACCGTGTCGGGAATCAGATCTCCGAAATGTTGCAGTCGCACCAAAAAATGACCAAAAATGTGGCCGCGGATCGATCGGTCGAGCTACTTGACCTGGTAGGTATTCCTCAACCAGCTGATAGGGCTCTGCAGTACCCGCACGAATTTTCCGGTGGGATGAGGCAGCGCGTGGTGATTGCGATGGCGATTGCCAATAATCCCAAGGTATTGATCGCCGATGAGCCAACCACTGCGCTTGACGTGACGGTTCAAGCCCAAATTCTGGAAGTAATCCAGCGAGTGCAAGAAAAGTTTGGTACCGCCGTCGTGCTGATTACCCACGATCTAGGGGTGATTGCTCGCGTAGCAAGTCGGGTAAACGTGATGTATGCCGGGCGAAATGTGGAAAAGGGGGGAGTGGATTCGCTGTTCGATCATTCCAGCCACCCGTATACCCGAGGGTTACTCAATTCGCTGCCGCGGATGGGGGTGGAAAGACTTGAACCAATCAAAGGGTTCCCGCCAAATATGCTTCGCCCTCCGACGGGTTGTGGATTTAGCCCGCGTTGCCAATATTCAATACCTAGATGCGATGAGTCCCTACCCGAACTGCGTTCGTTCGGCGACTTGGAAACGGCGTGCATTCGGTCCGAGGACATATTTTCGTCTTTGGGAGCCAAGCAATGAGCGAGCCGCTACTTCGGGTTGATCAATTGGTTAAGAACTTCGAAATTCGAGCATTACGAGGTGCTCGCAAGGTAAAGCGAGTTGTTCAGGCCGTGTCGGGGGTATCTTTCACCGTGGAAAAGGGTCAAACCCTGGGAATCGTGGGGGAGTCGGGTTCCGGCAAGACCACGGTTGGCCGCATGATCATGCAACTCTGTTTGCCAACATCGGGGTCGGTGGCTTTTGAAGGTCGCGACCTATCGTCCTTGAAGTTCGAAGACATGCGGCTGTTGCGCAGGCGCATGCAAATAGTTTTTCAGGACCCATTTGCTTCGCTGGACCCAAAGATGACGGTGGGTGCATCGATCGCCGAGCCTCTTGTGGTGCAGAACGAACCTGGCGTGCACTCGGAACGAGTGACGGAGTTACTCGAACTGGTCGGTCTCTCCGCCGATCATGCGCAACGATTTCCCCATGAATTTTCGGGTGGTCAGCGCCAACGCGTTGGGATTGCTCGAGCACTGGCACTAAATCCATCGCTGATCGTGTTGGATGAGCCGGTGTCGGCACTTGATGTGAGCATTCAGGCCGGAGTAGTCAATCTCTTTTCGGATTTGCAGAAGCGACTCGGGATGTCGTATGTGTTCATTGCCCATGACCTTTCCGTGGTGCGACATATTGCCGATCGGGTGGCGGTCATGTATCTCGGCAAGGTCATGGAGATTGGCCCCAAGGATGTCGTCTATGGCAATCCGACTCATCCGTACACGGTTGCACTGTTGTCTGCGGTTCCCGTTCCAAACCCCGCTATCGAGCGATCTCGACATCGAATCATGCTGGAAGGCGATGTGCCGTCACCGGTGGACCCGCCATCGGGATGTCGATTTAGAACTCGTTGTTGGAAGGCTAAAGAGATATGTGGCGAGCAGGAACCGGAATTGGTCCTGCGTACGACCGGGCAGTACTCGGCGTGCCACTTTCCCGAGTAATCCAGTAGAATTTCTAGCCGTGCGAAGTTTAATGACCACCCTGACAATAGTGATAAATGTTGTGTCGATGACCGCCATGGTTGTCGGAGTCCTGCTTCATAGCGGTCGCGGCGGTGGGTTGAGCGACATGTTTGGCGGCGGAGGAGCGGCCGCGCTTGGATCAGCGGCGGCCGAACGAAATTTGAATCGCATTACAATGGTCTTTGCGCTTGTGTGGGTAATGTCGGTCATTGCACTCAGCATCTTTCTCGCTTAGGCCGGTAGTTTCACTAATTAGATAAAATGTGTTTCCACGTCGGAGTGGCGAAATTGGCAGACGCACCAGCTTGAGGGGCTGGCGCTCGAAAGGGCGTAGGGGTTCAAGTCCCCTCTTCGACACCATCACCACAGATACATCGCCCCCATTTGTTCCCTTGACCGATGGCGACCGTGCATCTCTGCAGACACGCACTCTTCGGGTGCTGGTTACCGGCCAAATTGCAGGCGCCGTCGCGCTTGCAGCGGCGGTTACGGTCGGCGCTTTCGTCGTTCAGGACATCCTTGGTCACGACACGCCATGGGGTGGTATAGCCACGGCGACGGTGACGATGGGTACGGCCTTTATGTCGCAGGTTTTGGCCAGAGTTATGTCCCGCCGCGGTCGACGCGGAGGACTTCAATTGGGTTACGGCTTGGCGATGGTGGGCGGAGTTATTGCCGGCGTGGGCGTCGAGTCGAGTTCGTTGTGGATTTTTATTCTCGGGTTGTTTCTATTCGGAAACGGGCAGGCATCCAATTTACTCGCTCGATATGCGGCGACGGATCTGGCGCTTCCGACCGAACGGGGAAGCGCGATGAGTCGAATTCTGTTCGCCTCTACATTTGGTGCGGTTTTTGGGCCGTTACTCATTCGACCGGCTGAGCGAATCGGTCAGTTGTGGTTCGGCTGGGAGCAATACACGGGACCATGGATCTTCGCCTCGCTGTTCCTCGCGTTGGCATTCGTCAACATCACACTGCGACTTCGAACCGATCCGCTGGAGGCAAGCGGGGGATTAAGTCGACAGGCTGCCATCGGAGTGGAGAAACCAAGTCTGCGAGCAATATTTGTCATTGTCGGAAGATCCGTCGATGCGCGGCTCGCTTTAATGACCATGGTCATCTCGCAGATGACCATGGTCGCCGTGATGACGATGACACCCGTGCATCTCAAGTTTCATGGACACGAGTCGGTTAGCTCCTATGTGATATCTCTGCATATTGCCGGGATGTTTGCATTTAGCCCGTTAATTGGGCGATTCACCGATACCAGAGGTCGTTTGGCAACGATCACACTCGGGGCGGCACTATTGCTATTGGCAACCCTGACCGCCGCTCTCGCCGGGGACCAACCGGCATTACTCTTTCCGTCTCTTTGGCTACTCGGGGTTGGTTGGAGCTGCGGATTGATTGGTGGCTCAAGTTTGCTGCTCGACTCGATTAGCGGTGAACAACGAGTCCAAATTCAGGGCACAGCGGATCTCTCGATGAGTTTCTTTGGCGGGCTTGCTGGATTTGCGAGCGGATTTGTTCGTCGCGCGGTCGGATACACAATGCTCGCCAATGTCGCGTCGTTGCTGGCAGCGACATTGGTCATAGCTGTCCTTTCGAGGCGGGTGCGTCAGTCCGCCTACTCTACGATTGATCCGTGAGTATCTCGGCTGATTCATTTCGGCCAGAAGGCGAAACTCCTCCGGTTACCAAGCGACAGCTCAACCTGGCCGTCGCGGGGCTCATACTCGGGCTATTTCTTGCCGGATTGGATTCGAGCATCGTTTCCGTGGCGATGCCCACCATCGCGGGTTCGCTGGGTGGCTTCAGCAAGTTAGCTTGGGTCAGCACCGCATACATCGTGACCACAGCGATGGCGACACCGTTGTCGGGAAAGTTGAGCGACATTTTTGGTCGCCGACGTTTGTATCTGATGTCCGTCGTTGTATTCCTTATTGGCTCGGTCCTGTGTGGGTTGGCCCAAAACATCGATCAACTGATTGCGTTTCGCGCTCTACAGGGAATCGGCGGAGGCGGAATCGGAGCCATCACTTTTGCGATTATCGCCGAGTTGGTGGTACCGCGCGAACGAGGTAAATACATCGGTCTATTTACGAGTGCATTCGCCCTGTCGAGCGTGGCCGGCCCGCTTATAGGGGGCTGGATTGTGGAGCAAACCTCGTGGCGATGGATATTCCTCGTGAATATTCCACTCGGTGGTGCTGCCCTGGCCATAACCGCGTCGGTTTTGCACATGCAATTTCATCGAATTGAAGCCAAGGTGGATGTCCGAGGGGCGATTTTACTTTCGATGTCGATACTCGGTCTGTTTGCCGTGCTTGAGTTCGGGCGAACCTGGGGCTGGACTTCTATTCGACTATTGAGCATGTTGGGTGCAACCGTCGTCCTACTGGGAGCCTTCGTGCGGGAAGAGAGACGGGCCGCCGAGCCGATGGTTCCAATGCGGCTACTGCGTGATCGAGTGGTTCTCGTCTGCTCGGTCATCGCCTTCTTAATTGGAACAGCAATGTTTGGTGCGACACTCTACTTCTCGGTCTTCTTTCAAGATGTGCGGTTCATATCTCCGACCGTTTCTGGTCTGCAATCCCTGCCGATCATCGTCGGCATACTTATCTCATCAACCGTAGTTGGACGGCTCATTTCGCATACCGGAAAGTATCGGATATTTCCGATCATTGGGACACTCGTGATGGTCTTTGGCATCGCGCTTGCCGCCCAGTCCATCTCTCCGACTTCAACTTATTTCGTGATGGCAGTAGCTATGGGGCTGATTGGGCTTGGAATGGGAGCCACATTTCCGACCCTCAGCATTGCCTCACAGAATGCCGTGGGAATTCGTGATCTTGGCATTACGACGGCCCTTGTCACATTCTTTAGAACCCTCGGAGGCGCGGTCGCATTGGCCCTCTACAGCACGGTCTTCAATTCCGTGGTCATTGACCGACTCAATGAGCGACTGCCCAGCGAAACGGATTTTTCCGGCAATCTGTCCGCGTTGATCGGCACACCAGAGGCAATCAAGGGTGCCGACCAGCTAGTACGCGATGCAATCGTGATTTCGATTACCGATGGCATAGCGATGATCTTCATCATCGCCATTCCGATTGCGCTCGCAGCTTTTGCGATGACCTTTTTCATGGAGGAACGTACGCTTCGCCAAACCGGTGCACTTACTCAAAGCGCAGAGATCGGATAGAGACTTGAACGCCAAGTGGCGAAATTGGGCGCGCAATCAACGATCCAGTGGTGTCGCTAATCACAGACCGAGCAGCGAAATTGAATTAGTCGCGTTGGTGAATTCGGCACGAGAATCTGGACGGCGAGTCAAGGTCGTTGGTCATGGGCATAGCTTTACCGACATCGCGGTCACCGACGGTCACATCGTCAGTCTGGAAAATTACAACCAGATTCTGGATTTCGATTTGGTTAACGGTCTAGTCACCGTGCAGTCAGGGATTCAACTGTCCGATTTAAATGAGCAGCTCGATCGCAATGGGCTTGCATTCCCAAATCTGGGGGACATTGCATATCAATCGCTTGCCGGTTCCATCTCCACATCGACACATGGAACGGGAATCGGCCTCCCAGGACTGGCCGCTCAGGTGACCGGTCTGCGCCTGATTACCGCCGATGGAGGTATTCTCGATTGCTCCCTAAGCGAAAACGCGGAGATATTTCATGTCGCTCGCGTGAGCCTTGGATCTCTCGGAATAATCAGCACGATCACGCTTCGGGTTGTGCCGGCTTTTGATTTACATGCGGTCGAGGAACCCCTGCGTATGGATCATGTACTCGAACATCTGGACGAGTTTGTGAACAATAACGATCATTTCGAGTTTTATTGGGTCCCACATACCGGATGGGCACTCACCAAGAGAAATAATCGAACCGCGATGCCGGCGGCTCCGCTGAATCGAGTTCGAAAATGGTGGAACAAGTCGGTGCTCGAAAACTACGCTTTCGGCATTGTTTGCTGGGTTGGGCGACTGCGACCATCGCTCATTCCAAAATTGGCGAGGGCATTACCCGGTACCGGTCGGACGGAGTTTGTGGACAAGAGCTACAGGGTTTTTACGAGCAAACGGATCGTGAAATTTTATGAAATGGAGTACGCCATTGCGCGTGCGGACCTCAAAGATGCCCTGCGTCGAGTTCGTCAAATGGTCGAGAACAGAAAGTTCAACTTGAATTTCCCGGTTGAGGTGCGGTTTACGGCCGCGGATGACATTCCATTGTCAACGGCGTATGGCAGAGAAAGTGCCTACATTGCCGTGCATGTGTACAAGGGTATGGAATACGAGCCTTACTTTCGCGAGGTCGAGTCAATCATGAACGACTATGGCGGCCGCCCGCACTGGGGGAAACTTCACTTTCAAACTCTGGAAACACTTTCTACGCGGTATCATGAGTTGCAGCGTTTCAATAACGTTCGGAACCGTCTCGACCCTGAGGGTGTGTTCACCAACGACTATTTACGTCGCGTACTGGGTAAGTAATCACAGTACGAACCCAGGAGGATAGAACGTGAGTGCTTCATTTATTGGTCTAGGGGTGCCTGAGCGCATGGCCGCAGGTCTGGCTCAGCGAGGCATCGACAAGCCGTTTCCTGTACAGGTCGCCACATTGCCAGACGCCCTTGCCGGGCACGACATTTGCGGTCGTGCGCCAACAGGATCCGGCAAGACGCTGGCTTTTGGTCTGGCGCTGGCGCTGCGTCTCAAGCGCGGCCGAGCTGGCCGTCCGGTAGGCCTTGTGCTTGTGCCCACCCGGGAACTGGCTTCTCAAGTTGCGCTGGAGATTTCGCTGCTATGTACCGGATCGGATCTTCGTGTGGCCGCCGTGTACGGGGGGGCCGGATACGGTCCGCAGGTGAAAGCCGCGCGTGCAGCCAGCATTGTTGTGGCGACTCCGGGCCGGTTGGAGGATCTCATTGATCGTCGCGACTTGAATTTGGGTGACGTTTCAATGGCGGTGTTGGATGAGGCCGACCGCATGGCAGACATGGGATTTATGCCGGCCGTGAAACGAATCATGGCCATGATTCCCAAAAATCGACAGACGATGTTGTTTTCCGCAACCTTGGACGGCGATGTGAACACCGTCATTCGAGATTATCAACACAATCCAAAGCGTCACGAGATCGCCGCCAAGGAAGGTGTTGCCGACATCGATCATCTGTTCTGGAATGTGACTCGCGAGAATCGCGTCGATGTTGTGGCGGACATCGCCGTCCATTTCAAACGAGTAATCCTCTTCTGTCGCACAAAACACGGTTCCGACCGAGTCGCTCGTCAACTGGATGCGTTGGGCGTTCGCAGTTGCATCATCCATGGAAACCGAAGTCAGGCCCAGCGCGAGCGTGCACTCCAGCAATTTCGCGAAGGTCGAGCATCGGTGATGGTGGCTACGGATGTGGCCGCGCGGGGAATTCACATCGATGCCGTTCCCGTGGTCGTGCATTTTGACCCCCCGGAGGATCCCAAGGACTACATTCACCGATCCGGACGCACGGGGCGGGCAGGTTTGAAGGGTGTCGTTATTTCATTGATCGACAAGAGTCAGCGTCGAGCAATTGGGCTATTGACGAAAAAGATGCCATTTGCGGTCGATATCACCGATCCCGAAATGCCGGAGATACCTTCCGAGAAAAAGGTTGTGCGACCGGGAACCGTCGGCGCGGTTCAGGTCCTAAAGTTGACTGACAATGAGGCACTTACCAGTCATTGACATTTCGGCCCTGCGTCTCGCTGGCGCAGACGCATCGAGGATTGCTCGAAAACTGGATGACGCGTGTCGCCTTGACGGTTTCTTCATCGTGACAGACCACGGAATTGATCCTCAAATTGCCAAGGAACTGGAAAATCTCAGCCGAACATTTTTTGCGTTGCCAGAAACCGAGAAATCCCTCATCGCCATGAAGCATGCGGGAACGGCGTGGCGCGGATGGTTTCCTCTTGGTGGCGAAGTTACTTCCGGAATTCCAGATCAAAAGGAGGGTCTGTATTTCGGCACCGAATTGGATCCAAGTGATCGACGAGTGCGCGAAGGTTGGCCGTTGCACGGGAGCAATCTATTTCCGACGACTCCGGCAGGAATGAAGGACCTCGTGTTGCGCTGGATGAACGAGGTCACACGTCTCGGCGAGGACATAATGCGTGGGATCGCCATGGCTTTGCACATCGACGAAAATTGGTTTGCCGAAAACCTCACGGCCGATCCAACAGTTCTGTTTCGCATCTTCACTTATCCGTCGACATCGGATTCGGCACAATCGGACTCGGTCGAGGCGAAGTCTCGATCTGAGTGGGGTGTAGGCGAGCACACCGATTATGGACTGCTCACCCTTCTTTGGCAGGACGACTGCGGTGGCCTAGAGGTTTTCAGCGCGGGCGAATGGCTGGCCGTCGACCCATTACCCAATTCATTTGTTTGCAACATTGGCGACATGCTTGAGCGTCTAACGAATGGCCTTTATCGCAGCACTCCACATCGGGTACGTAATGCCAGCGGAAGAGATCGTCTATCCTTTCCACTGTTTCTAGATCCCTCGTGGAATTCAGAGATTGTCCCACTTCCAATTTCCCCAGCCGATCCCTCAAATAATTCTCGCTCCCGATGGGACGGTGCCGAACCTCTCGCTTGGAACGGCAAGTATGGCGACTATCTGTCGAATAAGGTCGCCAAAGCGTTCCCCCAACTTTTCGATCAAGTAATTGGGAGTAACTGAGAGGTTCGGTTACAGGCAAATATCTTGTGGTCTCACCGGTACGCGCCAAAGTTCCTTGCCCGTCGCTGCACGGATTGCGGCCACAATTGCCGGCGTTACCGATATGCACGGGTGCTCGCCGATTCCCTTGGCTCCGAGTGGTGCCTGGGGCTCCGGTACTTCGATCATGATCGCCACGACTTCGGGGGCATCCAGCGCGGTGGGGAGTAAATAGTCGGTAAAACTTGGATTGCGCACTATGCCGTGGTCAAGAATTATCTCTTCCATCACGGCGAGTCCTAGGCCCTGAGCTATTCCGCCCTCGACTTGGCCAATTGCGGCCAATGGATTGAGAACGCGCCCGACATCTTGTGCGGTGGCCACCTGGACAACCTTGACGAGTCCCAATTCGGGATCCACATCCACGACCGCCCGATGGGCGACAAAAGCAAACGCGACATGACAATTTCCCTGGCCATTTTCGTCCAACTCCTCGGTTGGCGGGTGATGGTGTTCGAAGGTTTGCTCCAAGACGACGCCATGAGATGCCTCGGCGACGCTCAATCGGAACGAACCAACGGTGTCGACCACATCCGTGCCTTCAATGATCAAGTTGATTGGGTCAATCCCGTGCAGACGTCCGACGTGTTCGAAAAGCCGCTCGCGAACGAGTCGGCATGCGCCGTCGACCGCGCCACCGCTCATCCATGTCTGGCGCGAGGCAGATGTCGAACCCGATGATCCGATGTCGGTGTTGATGGGCTCTAAGACGACGTCATCGACTCCCAAGATCGATCGCGCGATTTGTTGGGCAAGTGTGACAAAACCCTGACCAACTTCGGCGGTGGCGAATTTTAGATTGACGACACCGTTGGACAATGTGCACCGCGCCGTGGCAAAGTCGTCGAAGCCCTCGCCGTACATCAGGTTTTTGATCGCCACACCCCAGCCGACCCCACGGCGAATATGTGATCGTTGGGCGGTTCGACCCGAACCGCCGGGTAGGCAAAGCAGATCGGGATTGTCCTCCAGTGGTGGCGGGAGGGGGATCGACATTATCTCCTCTATGCAGCGTCTAACTGGGGCGACACTTTGGATGACTTGACCGGTGATCAACTTGTCGCCTGTCTTCATTGCGTTGCGAATGCGTATCTCGACCTGCGACAGCGAGGCGGCGGCAGCCAGCTTGTCCATTTGACTCTCGTGGGCGAAACAGGCCTGGACTACTCCAAATCCGCGCATCGCTCCGCACGGAGGATTATTTGTCCGCACCGCGTAACCATCGATCACCGCGTTATGACAAACGTATGGTCCCTGTGCATGCGTGACCCCATTGCGCAGGACGGCGGGCGAGGTCGAGGTATACGCACCGCCGTCAAAAATCATGCGGGCCTCAATTTTGAGGATTCTGCCGTCGGCGTCGGCGTGGTGTCGCATCCAAATGGAAGCAGGATGACGATGCACATGGCCAAGGAAGCTTTCCTCTCGACCGTATTGCATTTTTACCGGTCGACCGGTGCGCAGCGCCAGAAGACAACAGTGAACCTGCAGGCTGATATCTTCCCGCGCACCGAAGGCACCACCAACTCCGCTGAGCGTCAGCCGAACCTTTCGCTGTGGCAAATTGAGACACTTGGCAATCTGTACCTGGTCCTCGTGTAACGATTGGGTCGCCACCAAAAGTTCGACACCGTCTGCACCGGGATCGGGGATCGCAAGTGCGGCTTCGAGACCAAGGAATGCCTGATCTTGCATGCCGATGACATAGGTTCCTTCAACCACGTGAGGTCCGGTGATCGCCGGATCTCCACAGATGATTCGCTGATGGCGAATGACATTGCCATCCGGATGAATCGGTGAGGTTGTCTCGAGAATTGCCAATTCCGGATCGACTAACGGGGTAAGAACCTCGTATGTGATCCGAATCGCAGCCAGTGCCCGGCGACATGTTTCTGGATGATCGGCCGCCACGGCGGCGATTGGTTCGCCCATATAGCGGACGATGTCACGAGCAAACACAGGTTGGTCGCTTGACATGAGTCCGTATGTGGAGCTGCCCGGCACATCTTCGGCGGTGATGACCGCCTCAACCCCCAGAATTTTCCATGCCGCCGACACGTCTATGTTGATGATTCGCGCATACGGATGAGGTGAGCGCAATGTTGCCCCCCACAGCATATTTTCGACGATCAAATCCGATGAAAAGGCAAAGTCGCCGGTGACCTTTGGAATTGCATCTGGTCGGATTGCGCTGGATCCGAGAACACCGCGTTGATCGATATGCGGCCGAGTGAGCGGGCCGGTGACAGTACTCATTGGGCATCGACCTGCCTGGCCAAGGCGGCCGTCTGTATAGCCGCGAAAATTCGGCCGTATCCGGTGCAGCGGCAGATGTTGCCGGAGATGGCTTCCTTAATCTCAATTTCACTCGGTAGGGGATTGCTATCCAATAGATGGCTGACCGCCACAACTAGACCTGGCGTACAGAACCCACACTGCACTCCGCCCTCGGTGATGAATGCCTGTTGCACATGTGTCAATGCCTCGTCGCTGGTGAGGCCTTCAACAGTGACGATGTCGGCGTCGGTCGCCGTAACCGCCATCACCAAACATGCGCACACGGCCGCGCCATCCATGATTACCGTGCAGCTACCGCATTCCCCCTGTTCGCAGGCACCTTTGGTGCCGGGAAAGCCAAGTCGCTCCCGCAGAACATACAGCAGACTTTCCCCCACCCAAGCATCTCTTACATCGTGATTCCTGCCGTTTACTCGCAGGCTGTAGATCTCGTTGTGAGGGTTCATGCCGGATACGCCTGTTGCAAAAGCCGACCGGCAAGAATCTCAATCGCGTGTCGGCGATACTCGGCAGTCGAGCGGTGATCGTCAATCGCCTTTGACTCCGTCGCGGCCCGTCGTCCAAATTCCTTGGCTAGGGTTGCTTCAACCGGATTGACCGATGAAATGTCATGTTGTGACGCAAACCAGTCCTCGGTCGTTCGGCACCTAATGATCGTGGGACCGACCGCGCCGAGGGCGAGTCGAACGCTGGCGCGCGTCGTGTCGACGACGAGGCAGGCGGATGCGATTGCGATCACCATCGCATTGCGGACCCCAACCTTGGCATATCCCTGCCAACCAGCGAGCACAGGAACGGTGATGCCAGTGATCAGTTCGTCCTCGGCGCGTGAATTGTGTTTCACTCCAGTCATGAAATCGTGGAACACGAGGTCTCTGGTTCCACTCAAGCTTTGCAAATGAATCACAGCGTCGAGCGCGGACAACACGGGCAGTCCATCTCCGGCCGGCGAACATGTTCCGAGATTTCCGCCCAGTGTTCCCACGGCACGAATTTGGGGCGACCCAACTGTTCGCGCCGCTTGCGCCAATGCCGGAATCAGCTCGGCAATCGTGCCGTGCTCCATCGTGGCAAAAGGGAGTCCAGCTCCGATGGTCACCGACAATCCATCGGGGCTGACGAACCAGTGGGACAGTTCCGTCACTCGTCCTAGTGCGACGACATCGGTTGGCTGGAGGCGATTGAAATTTATTTCCACCATCACATCGGTTCCGCCAGCCACAATGAGCGCCCGGGGCATCTCGGAGAGACCCACCAATGCCTCTGCCAGAGTCACAGGGTTGATGACTGTCACCCGACACCATCCCAGCCAGAAAATGCATCGATCGTCGCGCGTACGTCGCCCAACGGGTACAGGATGGGACATGTACACCCGTTGCGCATGTAGTGCGCTACTTGCTGACGAGCCTCGGCGGGGGTTCCGCTTGCGGTCAGCATGTGCACGATTTCGTCGGGTACGAATCGCGAAGCGTCAACCACCTGTTGATGTGATGCCGGCCAGGTCAGCACATTGCCGACCTTGTCCAGGATCGACTGCGGGACACCCGAAGCTTTCATAATGTGAGGTTGCTGCCCGAGGTATTGCGTAACCATCAGTCGCGCCATGTCGATTGCGGTTTGATGATCTTCGTGGACACTGCACACGACCAACTGCGGCCTGTCAATGTCGTCCAGGGCTCGCCCGGCACGGTCGGCTCCGGCGGCAAGGGCTTGCAACGCCTTTTGGTTGTAGTCGGGTGACACGAGATAATTGAGAACAACGCCGTCTGCAATTTCGCCGCTCAGTTCCATCATCTGCATTCCTGTGGCACCGATATATATAGGTACTTTCTTGGCCCGACGCTCTTGGTAGACGTAGTCAAGTTCGACTCCGTCCAGATGCACATAGTCTCCCTGCAATGTGACCGTTTCGTTGTGCAGCAGTCCACGCACTGCGGTGACAATTTCTCGCATCGCCCGCAACGGTTTGGCTCTGCTGATACCGACCTTGGCGGCCAAAGGGTCCCACCATGCACCGATTCCTAGAATGACCCTTCCTGGAGCAAGATCATCGAGAGTGGAAAAGGTGGCGGCCAACCGAGCAGGGTTTCGACTCCAGCAATCGACAACCCCCGAACCAATCTTGATCGAGTTGGTAACGGCGGCGAATGCGGCCATCGGGACCGTGGCTTCTCGAACCAGCCGACTTTCTGCCTGCCACACCGCTTCGAAGCCTTTCGTCTCCGCGTATTGGACAAAGGCCATCCCGTCGCGGATGGGGTGAGCATCCTGTAGGTAGAGGGCCACTCGAACGGTCATCAATTACAACCTGGCGTGAAGACGCATTGACTGCTCGTTGGCCCTGGCGCGAATTTCATTGACATCCACTCGCGTGGGAACGCCGCCGCTCAAAACCTTTTCTCCGTCGATGGTGACATCAAGGGCGCGAATGGAAGGAGTAAATGCGATATGCCAAGGGCTATCTACATGATCGTAACTCCAAACCACTTCGTCGCTTCGGGCCTCTGGGAACAGCTCGTATGCATTCGCCAGCCAGGATTGAGCGGTGTCGGGTGTCTCAGCGACATCGAATTGGCGAAGACACGCGTAGGCAATGCGAAATTCTTCTAGCATGTCCGAACCAATTCCATCGGTGCCGAGCAGCACCTTATTGGAATGCTTCGTCGGTTGGCCGTATCCGACGGAGTTGTTCATGTTGGACCGCGGGTTATGCACGATTCGGCCGGCTAGGTGACGATCTAGATGCACGGCATGAGCTAAAAGCCAGTTATCTTTGGCGAGATTCTCCAGTCGAACTCCGGCGGCCACATCGACTTGCGACTCGGCAACATGAATGTGAACCCCGACGCCATGACGAATCGCCAATTCGGCAGCCTGCTGCAGTGTTTCATCCGAACACGTGAAGGCCGCGTGAACCCCGACCATTCCGCGGCCTCCTTCTGTGAGATATCGGTCGTTCTCGGCTAGGCCTCGCTTGGCCCCGTCCGTCATTTGCGACTGAGGCGTAACTGTGGATGCCTGCCCCGTGGATGTCCAGCGATCGGTGACTCCGTAACACGCGTTGACGCGAACACCGACGTCGGCGCAGGCCCGAGATATTGCGGTAAGGCTTCCTTCGATTGCAAAAGGCGACTCGTGGTGGTCGATCAGGCATGTGGTTCCGCTCATCAATGCCTCGGTTGCCCCAAGGGCCGCAGACCAATAGATCAAGTCCAAGTCGAGCGCACTGTCGATTCGCCACCAGACTTGTTCGAGAATCTCAACAAATGTGGACGGCTGTCGTGGAGGGGAAGGCATTCCGCGAGCGAGCGAAGAATACAGGTGATGATGAGCACATACCATCCCGGAAGAAATGTTTGTCACGACGCTGGGTTACTCGTCGGCAATTGATTCTTTGGATCTGCGCATCGGTAATTCGTTATGCCATACGCCATCAAGATCGTGGAAGGCACTGGCGACGGCTCCAGCCGTGGGTACCAATCCTATTTCTCCCACGCCCTTGATTCCGTATGGAGAGTTCGGTTGCGGAGATTCGACAAGATAGACATCGATCGGTGGCACATCCTTGGCACGCAGAATAGCAAGCGAGCGCAGTGTCATGTGCATCGGAAAACCCGTGACGGGATCGGACGGAAAATCCTCGGAGAGCGCATATCCAAGTCCCATGTGAACGCTGCCCTCGATCTGTCCCTCGCATAGCTGGGGATTCACCGCGCGTCCCACATCGTGTGTCGCCACCACACGTTCAATTTTTTCGCTTTGGCGATCGATGATCACGAGCTGCGCGGCGTAGCCGAAGGTGGAGTGAATAATTGGATTCTCGACACCCGGAGTTCCCAATTTTGTGGTCCAGTCGACTCGGTACTCGCCTTCGTAATCAACACCCGGTGCACAACCGGCGAGTCGCGCCGCGTCGCAGGCCGCCTTCACCGCACCGGCGCCCATCAGGGTGCCTCGCGATCCGGTGGTTTGACCAAGTCCAAGTTCGCGGCTCGTATCCACGATCACTTTAACCTTTTGCGGATCGAGCCCAAGTTCATGAACGGCAACTTGCAGCGCGACCGTATTGATGCCCTGACCCATTTCGGTCCACCCGTGTCGTACCTCAATGTCTCCGTTGTGTTCAAAGCGAACCACCGCCTTGGTGACCTCCTTGAAACCGTTCCCTAGTCCGCTATTTTTGAGACCGAATCCAAGTCCGACTGCTTTGCCTTCCGCGCGCGCGGCTTCGTATATCGGTTTGATCTGCTCCAAACAGGCAACTGCTCCGAGACATCCATCGTCCATCTCCTGGCCCGGTCCCCACAGCATGCCCGGTTTGATTACATTACGAATTCGAATTTCGAATCCGGAGATTCCTACTTTCTCAGCCAGTCGATCGAGGACGCCCTCCATCGCGAACTGCGCCTGATTGGCCCCGAAACCTCGAAAAGCACCGCAGACAGGGTTGTTCGTGCGAGCCGCGACAGCGACAACATCAATACTCGGCAAATGGTACGGACCACCGGCATGGCCAGCCATCCGCTCCAACACCTTCATGCCCACGCTTGCGTACGGCCCGCTATCGCCAACGGCTCGAACCTTCAGCGCCGTGAGCATTCCCTCGTCGTCGCACGACGCCGTATATTCCATCCGAATTGGGTGTCGCTTGGCATGCATGTGCAGACTTTCCTCGCGGGAGAGGGTGCACTTCACCGGCTTTTCAAGTATCCACGCGGCGAGCGCCGCATGGGCCTGATTGCTCATGTCTTCCTTGCCGCCGAATGCCCCGCCGTTTGTGACGAGTTCGACGGTGACATCCTCATTGCCGATGTTCAACACCCTGGCTATGTCATTACGATCGTCCCAGATTCCCTGACCGCCGGAGTAGACATGAATTTTTCGTCGGCCGTCGGTTACGGTCGGCACGGCAAGCGAGCTTTCGGGTTCGAGGAATGCGTGTTCAACTCGTTGGGTCTGGAACACCTCGCTGACGATGTGGGGACTTGAGACGAACGCCGCCTCCACGTCGCCACGGGAGTAGCTACTTGTGCTCAGAATGTTTGTCGTTGTCTGCCACACCGCAATATTTGCCGGATCGTCGTTGACAATTGCCCATGCGGGATCGGTAATCGCGGCAAGAGGTCGATATTCGACATTGATCAACTGGGCAGCATTGCGAGCGTTTTGCCTTGTGTCTGCGACAACTATTGCCAGTACATCACCGGAATAC
>JBKJXI010000167.1:0-3496 GCA_046716325.1 Ilumatobacteraceae bacterium
ATACCGGACAATCGAATCATCGGCGCGGCGCTCGGTCAGGCGCAATACGCGCCGACTCGAATGATTTCCAACGACGCGGCGCTTCGGATCAAGGCGGCCCACCTGGGACTGATCGCCGAGGAGCACCGACCGATCGGCACCGACCTAGACAGCCGGCCGATGGGATGGCACACCTTCGATACCTCCGTGGAAACGGTGGACGACCTGTATCGCTCGGGCGGCGTCGAAATTTCCAGCGTAGAGGGCGCCTCCGTTCTGTACGAAAACAATTTTGCCGTCTTGCGATCTGGTTCTCAGTCGGCACTCGCCCGATGTCGCGACAACGAGCTGCGCCTACTTGCTCCTTCGGCACCCGAGGCATGGGGTCTGCGGGCCCGCAGCAAGGAGCAACGCTTCGCCCTCGAGTTGCTGCTCGATCCCGACATCACCGTTCTCGCATTCGACGGTCGTGCCGGCACCGGCAAGACGGTGATGGCAATTGCCGCCGGCTTGGAGCAAGTCGTCGAACATCGCCGCTACGAGCGACTGGCCGTGTACCGACCATTGGTGCCGGTCGGACGGGCCGATGTCGGCTTTCTTCCCGGCGGATTGGACGAGAAACTCGATCCATGGATGTCGGCCATTCACGATGCCATCGTCGCCCTTACCGACCAGCGCTCCAGCCGCGATGCGCGCGGACTCATCGATGACCTGACCGATCGAGGTCAACTGACCCTCGAATCGGTGACATTTTTGCGGGGCCGTTCGCTGCACCAACAATTCGTAGTCGTCGACGAAGCCCAGAACCTGGAGCCGACAACGCTAAAGACAATCCTCACCCGAATCGGCGAAGGTACCAAGGTGGTCTTTACCGGCGATACCAGCCAAATCGATGCCCCGTACATGGGCGAATCAAACAACGCTTTGGCCGTCCTCATTCACGCCTTTGCCGGCCAGCCCTGCTTTGGACATATCACCCTGGTCAACTGCGAACGCAGCGAAGTTGCCAGCCTGGCGGCCGAGCTCCTTTAATTTATGGGTCGTAGACCCATTTGTGCCCCACAGGTGACCCACTTGTGTCCCATACGAATTTCTCTTGACACACACGAAATTTCTTCTTAGCGTCGTATCCACCAATTACACAGACACTCATCTTCTTACGGCGGTACGAATCCGATGTCTTTCACCGAAGCCAACCCCGATCTGTGGAAACAGGCAGCAAACTGCAAAGGCAAAATGAAACTGTTCTTTGCTCACCGAGCCGAACGGCCCCAGGCGCGCCTTCGACGCGAGGCCAAGGCTTTCCGACTGTGCGCGGAGTGCACCGTGACTGAAACTTGTAAAAGCTACGCCCGAAATTCTCATGAATACGGTTTCTGGGGTGGCGAAAGCGAAGAGGATCGCCATCTCGCCGGGTTCACCGTTGCCGCGCCAATTGGAATTCGCGCTCGCGAGGCTCGCTTCGCGTAGCGCCCGCGCACTTTTCAACCTGCCAAGATGGAAGCATGGCTGCCGTACCCGATCAGAACAACGACCCAAGCTCATTCGTCACCCAATTCATCGAAAATATCGAACACAGCCGCTTCACCGCGGCGATGGACATGGTCTCGGACGACTGTGAATACGACAATGTTCCGTTCAGCAAGGTATTCGGTAAGGAAGCCATCGTCTCGGTGCTATCCGAGTTTTTGGCCGCCAGCACACGGGTGGAGTGGCTGGTTCATCACCAGGTGAGCAGCGGGGACATGACCCACGGAGTAGTAATGAATGAACGCACCGATCGGTTCGAAATCGACGATCGCTGGATTGAACTGGATATCGCCGGCCTGTTCGTCGTCAGCAAGGGCAAGATTGCACTGTGGCGCGACTACTTCGACAAAGAGAGTTTTACCAAGGCACTTGCCACCAAATGACACCCTGCGCCTAGTGTCAAGGCGATGAGCGACTTAGTAAGTTTCAAGCGTTTTGCAATCGTCGATACCGAAACCACCGGTCTTTTCCCAGCCAATGATCGAGTTCTCCAGATCGGAGTCGTGATCGTGCGCGGCGACGGAACGATCGAGCAGCAATTCGCCACCCACATCAAGCGTCTGGTTTTTAAACCGGGTCGACTGGGTGCCCACCATGTGCACGGCATTACGCGCACCGACCTGCTCCGCGGAATGCCCCCGGAGGCCGCGCTGACGGAGTTACAGGAGTTGTTGCACGGTGCCCTATTTACCGCACACAATGCGGCATTTGATCTCGGGTTTATTCGCGCCGAAGCGGCACGGGCCAATCTCGCCCTCGTCATACCCTCACATATTTGTACGCTCAGGCTGTCAAGGGCGCTGGACCCGAAGTCGACTCGGTCTCACAAGCTGTCGGAAGTCGCCAGGCGCTACAACATTCCGAGCGAGCGTCAACACGACGCGCTGGCCGACGCCTTGATTACAGCCGCGATACTTCCACGCCTGTTAGACGAACTTAAGATCACAACAGTTGAGCAACTGGCACGCTTCACCGTCAACGAACGCGTCGGAAACAGCGTTCAGCCGTAGCGCTTGAGAACCTCGCTTGCCGTTCGCTTGGCCACATCGCGGAACTCGGCTGGCTCGAGCACGCTCACATTTGTTCCGGCTCGTAGCAGCAGCCTGCCAAGCCAGTGTTCGCTGCTCACGGCCATCGTGATATCGACGCTTCCGTCCTCGTTCTTGGTCCGGGAGATGTAGGGATACGACTCCACAACCCACCTCGCCTTGGGCTGCACACGCAGCGTGACCCGTTGCAGTGACTCGCTAAACCACTCGCCCTCGTCGCCGAGGTCGTCGGTGGTCGATTTTGTGGCGGTCGGCGAGAAGCTAGAAGTGTGCTCAAGGGCCTCAATTCGATCGATGCGGAACACTCGTTGCTCTCCCGTGGCGTCGTCATCGGCGGCCACATACCAATGTCCACCATCTTCGAAAACCTTGCGCGGGGTAATGGCGCGCTCGGTGCGCTGGGCCCGCGCCGGCGAGAAGTACGTGATCCGTAGCTGCTGGCCGGACTCGACCGCCTCGGTGATTGCATCCACATAGCGCACAGGTGCAAGATCGATTTCGACATGATCTTGGGCCGAAGGCAACAATCGCCGCAATTTGGCAAGCGCTGTTGCCAGCGGTCCCGATTCGCTGGTTCCCGGCAATTGCAATGCGGCCTTGCCCATCGAAGTAAGGGCGAACACTTCGGCCGTGTTCAGCCGCAACGGACGGGAAAACAGGAGCGGAACCTCCGCCACGACTTCGTCCTCATCGATGAACACATCGATCAACGCATCGGGTGAATACGGGGGAACACCGCACACGGCGGCCATCATCAAATCATCCATCAGCTCAGATTCGCTCATCTTGAATTGTTCGGCCATGTCGGCCAACTTCACCCGCTTTCGCTCCATCAACCATGGCAGCATGACGAGCAGCCCGCTCACCCGATCGGCGGCACCGCGCGGCCCCCGTCGACGACCCGAGGCGGTCCCTTTTGTCGTCACGATTTGGTCCCG
>JBKJXI010000168.1:0-6352 GCA_046716325.1 Ilumatobacteraceae bacterium
GTCATGAACGGATAATCTGAGGTCGCCAGTGAAGTAGCCGTCAGGCTTTGCAATACATCGCGAGATTTTGGTCCCGCGATTGTCAGGCCGACGAGGCCGAGAGCGACGATCTCAAAGTTCACGCCTCCGTCGGTTGGCATGTGGTCGAAGAACCAGCGGGAGTGGTGCACCTCGGCTGGCTGTGAACCAAAGAGATATATGTCGTTTTCTCCCAAGCGTGAAACCGAGAATTCACCGACGATCCGACCGCCTGGATTGAGCATTGCCGTGAGTGAGGTACGGCCGATTTTCGGCAATCTATTGGTGAACAGACTTTGCAACCATTCGGCCGAAGCCGGTCCGGTTACGTGATACTTGGCAAAGTTTGAGCATTCGCTCAAACCAACGCGTTCGCGTACCGCCCTGGATTCGTTGCCAACATTGGCGAACGCATTGGACCTTCGAAAGGTGACGTTTTCGATCGGGTCCTTACCTTTGTCCTGAAACCACAACGGATGTTCGAGTCCAAATGATGCACCCCACACGGCGTTGTGATCACAGAACTTGTCGTATACGGGGGTGGTGTGCAGCGGGCGCCCAGCGGCAAGTTCCTCGTTGGGGAATGTGATACGGAATCGGCGACTGTAGTTTTCGCGCACCTTGGCATTGGTATAGCCGAGCGTGGCATAGTCGCCGTAGCGGGCCACATCCATTCCCCAAATGTCGAGACCGGAATCGCCCTGAGTCATCCAATTGGCGAGTGCCAGTCCAACGCCGCCACCTTGTGAAAGGCCGGCCATGACCGCACAAGCCACCCAATAGTTTCGTAATCCGCGAATCGGCCCGACCAATGGATTGCCATCCGGAGAAAATGTGAACGGCCCATTGATTACTTTCTTAATCCCGGCTACACCCATAGCCGGGTAGTGCTTGAAGGCCACCTCCAACTCCGGTGCGATTCGGTCCAGGTCCGGGGGGAGTAGCTCCATGTCAAAGTTCCATGGCGTCTGTTGTGGCGACCACGGCACATTGGCCTGCTCGTATGTTCCGAGCAACATGCCGCCCTGTTCCTGTCGAATATAAATTTCGCCTTTGAAGTCCATCGCCATCGGCATTTCCTTACCGGTGAGCGCAACGTTCGATGCGACCTCGGCCATGTCTTCGGTAACGAGATACATGTGTTCCATTGCCAGAACCGGAAGTTCGATGCCTACCATGCGACCAACCTCGCGGGCCCACAATCCACCGGCGTTGACGACATGCTCGGCGTGAATGTCGCCCTTGTCGGTGATCACATCCCATGACCCGTCGTCGCGTTGACGAAGTTCTTCCACCTTTGTGTGGCGGTAAATTTCGGCGCCACGGTTGCGGGCACAGATCGCATATGCATTGGTGACGCCGGTTGGATCGACGTGACCTTCGACCGGGTCGTAAAGTGCGCCGACAAAGTATTTCTCCTCCATCAATGGGAACAAATTCTTTGCATCCTTGGCGGAAATAATTTCCAGTTCCATCCCGAGGTATCGACCACGGGCCTGTGCCATCCGTAGCCAGTCCATCCGCTCGCGGTCGCTGGCGAGCATGAGTCCGCCTGGAAGATGAATCGAACAATGTTGACCAGATTCGGCCTCGATCTGTCGGTAGAGCTCGATGGTGTACTGCTGTAGCTTCGACACATTGGGATCGCCATTGAGCGTGTGCATACCCCCGGCAGAGTGCCACGTTGAACCGGCGGTGAGTTCCTTTCGTTCGACCAAGACCACATCGGTCCAGCCCGCCTTGGTCAGGTGGTACAGCACCGATGCGCCGACGACTCCGCCGCCGATCACTACTACTTGAGTGGAAGACTTCATTGAATAGTCGCGACCTAAAAATCGGTGGCGACTCCACCTTCCGCAAGTCGACGGGATAGAAATTCGTCAAGCTCCTGACGCGCCGCGTCGTCCATCGCCGGAGTCTGATACTCGTCGAGGAACAATTTGGCCAGTTCTCCTGCCTTGCCGGCGGCCTCTGGTCGTCCCGCCTCGTCCCATGATTCGTAGTTGCGCCAATCAGAAATCAGCGGTTTGTAAAACGCGTCCCGAAATCGATCCTGCGTGTGTTGCACTCCGAAAAAGTGTCCGCCGGGTCCAACTTCTTTGATCGCGTCAAGTGCCAATGTGTCGTCATTGACGACGATCGGTTCCAGATAGGCGGCGACCATGGCGAGTAGGTCGGCGTCGAGTACAAACTTGGCCAGCGATGCGTGCAGGCCGCCCTCCATCCAACCCGCACCGTGCATTAGCAAGTTCACCCCGCCTTGAATGGCGCCCCACAGCGAAAACACGCTTTCGTAGGCGGCCTGGGCGTCGAGTGCATTGGCTGCACAAACATTGCTGGAGCGGTACGGAACTTTGTAACGCCTGGCTAATTGGCCGCCCGCTATCGCCGTGCGCATATATTCGGGTGTTCCGAATGCTGGAGCACCCGACTGCATGTCGACGTTGGATGTAAATCCGCCGTACACAACCGGGGCTCCGGGTCGAACAACCTGGGTGAACACCATGCCAGCCAATGCCTCCGCATTTTGTTGGGCGAGGGCTCCGGCAAGCGTGATCGGCGCCATCGCGCCGGCAAGTGTAAAAGGGGTGATGACGATGACTTGATTTCGTGACGAGAACTCCATGATTCCCTGCAGCATCGGCGTATCCAAGCGCAATGGACTCGACGAGTTGATGATGCTGAATACGGACGGCTCGCGTTCCAGCGTGGCATCATCAATTTGCCGCGCGATCCGAGTCATTTCCAAGACGTCTTGATTGCGTTGTCGGCCCAGGCTGTAGCAGTGCAGTGCCTTGTCGGTGTAGGTGAGCACATCGTGCGTGGTTTCCAAATGTCGAATCGACGCATGCAGATCGATCGGTTCGACCGGATAACCGCTAATGAAGTGGACGATATTGAGAAATTGTGAGAGTTTCAACAGATCGCGAAAATTCGTCCGTGTGCCGGCATGCCGAGTGCCGTCCAGTTCCACGAAGTTTGGCGGGCTGGCGACCGAACCGAAGGCCACATAGTTGCCACCGATGTGGAGTGTGTGTTCAGGGTTGCGCGAATGCAACTTGAATTCGCTCGGACACGTCGTAATCCGTTCGAGCACCATCTCCGGATCGAAGCGCACACGCTGCGTTCCCGATTCGACCGTGGCACCCTCCGCGACGAGCAAATTTCTGGCATCCGGATCAAGAAAATCCATGCCAAAATCGGAGAGGATTCTCAGTGACGCGTGGTGAATCGATTCAATCTCGTCTTCGCTAATGACCTGAGAGGGGGCGTAGTGCATGCGCGGTTGACGAAATGGTTTCTGATCCGGAACTTTGGATCTCGGTCCGGCGGCATGACGCTCGCGACCACGACGTCGAGGACCCCCGGTTTCAATTGAAGTCACGATTCACCTCGACGTCGTTTAATTTCGGCACTGATCGCCGGCACAACCTTATGCAGGTCGCCAATTACCGCATACCCAGCCTTGGTGACGATGTTTGCTTCCCTGTCGATATTAATGGCCAAAATGTTTTTGGATGCCATTGCGCCGACCCAATGCTGAATGGCCCCCGAAATTCCGCAGGCGATGTAAATATCGGGCGCAATACGCGTGCCGGTCTGACCGACTTGGTCGGTGTGATTTCTCCATCCGTTATTGGTCACCGCGCGTGAACATCCGACAACGCCACCCAACAGAGCGGCAAGTTCCTCGAGTGGGGCAAAGCCTTCCGCCGAACCGACACCCCGACCGCCGCTCACCACGACCGGACTGGTAGCGAGCGTTACTCCCGCAATTCGTTCAACTCGACCTCGCACCATGCTGTGACTCACCGAAGTATCGAGAGACGGAACAAATTGGATCACTTGCGCACTTACCTTCGACTCGACGGGCTCAACACAATGTTCGGCCAAAGTCACAAGTTTGATCGGGGAGTCCAGTTCGGCATTTTCCAAAAGCGAACCGCCCCAGCGAGTACGGATCAACCCGAGCGCGCCATCAGAATTACCGCTCGGCTTGAATTCGGTGCAGTTCATTACCGCCGGCAGATCGAGTCGAGCGGCAGCCTGGGCGATGACTTCTTGCCCGCGCTCCGTTCCACAGCCGAGCACGATTTGTGGCGAAGATGCGCGCACGACTTGGGCGAGTACTTCGCCCCATGCATCCGGGCCGTAGTCGACAAGAATCTCATGCCGTGCCTGATGAATAATCGAGGCCCCGTATGTCGAGAGAGTATCGGTTAAATGATCCGCCTGTGCGCCGATAGTGAGGGCTTCAAGTGTGGTGTTCAGTTGATTGGCAAGACTTCGTCCGGCGGTGAGCGCTCCGGGAACCGCGGGGGCAATGACGCCGCGATCGTGATCGACGACGACCAGAATTGTCATCGCAAGACACCAAGTGCGTCGAGTAAATCCACGACGGCGGGCGCCGCTTCCGGGCCGCTCCCAAGAATCACGGTGGTACTGGCTTGTTCCACAGGGCGTCGCAGCTGAATCATGCGCTGACCACCCGCTTCGGCGGTGATCTCGCTTCGTTTGATGTCGACTTTTTTGGAAGCCAAGCGACCCTTCATCGTCGGGTAGCGGGGCAAATTGATGCCTTCCCTAATCCCGATACAGGCCGGTAACGGAAGCGCGTATTGCTCTTGGCCGGCGTCGGCTTCGCGGCGGATCGTGGCCAGGCCATTTTCCACATCGAGCGACTTTGCTCCATTTACCATCGGGCGTTGAAGTGATACCGCAATTCGAATACCCACCTGGTAACTACACGAGTCGGCGGATTCATTACCAAACAAGATGAGGTCGAACACACCGTTGGCGGATTCAAGTTGTCTGATTGAGGATCTAATTCCACGAGCGGTTCGTTGTGGATCCCAATCGGGACCATCGTTGACGATCAGCACCGCCTTCGCCGCCCCTACGCTCACCGCCGTGCGCAGTTGCTCCTCGGCGGATGTCGGACCAAGCGTCAGCACCGTGACTTCGCCGCCGTGTTTCTCGACAAGTTGCACCGCGGCCTCCACCGCGCATTCCTCGTGTGGGCTGACGGTAAAGCCTAGGAATGCGGTATCGACCGCCATACCATCTGCAGTGATATTGATTCGCGCGCCCGGAGCCGGCACGCGTTTGACACAGACAAGAATGTTCATGACAGCGTGCAGTATCTCAGCTTTTCATCCGTGAATCGGTAGGGTCGAACAACGGCTGACTGCCGGCACGCGCAACTCGGACGGGAAACAACTCGTTCATATACATGACCCGTAATTCGGTGTCTTCGACCGCGTATCTAGGCGGCAAATAGGCCATCAGCAAATAGGTGCCGAGCGATGGCGCCGCGCCGGCGGTGGTGACGCGCGAAACTCGGCCCTTGGCGTCCACAATTCGCTCACCGCTGAGGGTAAGAATTGGTTCGTTGCCTCCGGTTGGAAACCGCTTGATCCCGGCGGCGCTCGTTTGGTCGAGCATCTCAAGGGTGCACATGATCGCGGCAGGGGGTTCGTCGCGTGCCTTGAGATAGGCGGCCTTACCCATAAAGTCTGCCGACTTGACTTTGGGTCGCGACAGCCCCGCTTCGACGGGGTTGTATTCGCTTTCCAGTTCGGCGCCCATCAATCGGTACCCCTTTTCAATGCGCCCGGTGACGGCATACACGCCCATGCCTACGGGGATGATGGCGAATTCTTTGCCGGCCTGTGCAATCGTGTCCCACAGGCGTAGACCGTGTTCCATCTTGGTGTAAATCTCCCAACCGTTTTCGCCGACATAGGAGATTCGAAACATCGTGCATGGCACACCGTCGATGAACACTTCCCGAACCGAACCGTACGGAAAGTTTGTCTGCGAAACGTCGTATGGCAAGTGTTGGCTGGTGACGATCTTGGCCATCGTGCGTTCGGCGTTTGGTCCCCATACTCCGATTGTGCATAGCGCGGAACTCATGTCGGTGAATGTCACGGAGCCATCCAGAGGCATGTGTCGATTGAACCAATAGTTGTCGCGACCACCGTCGAACGCGCCGGTGATGACGCGGTAGTGCTCGTCTCCTAGGCGCATGATCGTAAGGTCGCCACGGAAGCCACCACTTGGAGTGAGCAACGGCGTGTAGACCGAGCGACCGACCGGAACATCCACATTGTTGACCGTCATGTATTGCAAAAATTCCTTAGCGCCAGGTCCGGTGAAGTCGAATTCGTTGAACGCGGTGAGATCGACCATTCCCACCGAATCACGCATCGCGAGGTGCTCGGCATTGGTAATCGGCGACCACCAGCGCGAATCCCACTCGTGGGGTCGGGGGTCGCACTTGCCCTTGTATTTCTCCAGCAAGGATTTGTTGACGTCAAACCACTGTGGT
>JBKJXI010000169.1:0-4619 GCA_046716325.1 Ilumatobacteraceae bacterium
CACGAGTTCGGCCGAACGAACAAGAGTGGAGTCCTTTTTAGTGCGCACGGCGGACGCGGGTTCTTCGTGCATGTCGATGAACTCGGTGGCCACATGCAAATCCAAATTTCCTCGCCCCGCGAGTTCCGCGGGACCGACGAGCAGGACGGGAATTCCTGCCTCACATGCCTGTTGCGCGCCGGCGATGTTGTCGTCTGGTGCGTTGTCGCCTCCTAATGCATCGACCGCAACGGGCAACATGTGGGTAGGGGACCCAACCGTGCCGAAAAGTTATTTAGCCGACGTCGACGGCGACGCGACCCTTGTACCAACCACAGTTTCCGCACACATTGTGTGGCAGCTTGGTGCTGGAACAGCGGGGGCAAACGCTGCGTGAAGGTGCGCCGAGTTTCCATGCCGCAGCCTGGTGGCTGTGGCCCTTCATCTTGGACTTTTTCTTCTTTGGTACTGGCATCGCTCGCTCGGCTTTCGGAGTATCGCCCACACGACGGTGAGCATAAAATCAACGGCTTGTCAGGTTATCGCCGACAGTTCTTAATCCCCCAATTGCTGGCGTAGCTCGTCGAGTACGGCCCACCGTTCGTCGACCGGTCGCGCTTCACAATGACACGGGCTCGATTGCAAATCAGCCCCACATTGCGGACACAACCCTGGACAGTCGGCGCTACAAAGCGAGGACCGAGGTTCGCTGAGCAGGATCAGTTCGCGCACCATCGGTCGCAGGTCCAATTGCTCGGCCCCTAGCGGAAAAGCATCTGGATTGTCGGGAATTCGTTGGAACAACTCGTCGACAACCGCCTCCGAAGCTTCGCCGATGAGCCGTAAGCAGCGGCGACATTTCAATTTCCATTGTCCACCGAGGACTCCATGGACAATGATGCCATTGGTGAGACTCTCCAGATGCAGATCTACATCGATTAGCGAATCGTTGGGAATTCGCGAGTCGTCAAAATCAAACTGACTCGCTGGAACGCTTAGTGCCAGGTCCTTCTTGGTACCGGGACGGCGAAGCAGTTCGACGATGTTGACGATAAATGGTGAACCCATGATGGAACCATCGTGTCCCGTGCTCAGTACTCGTCGTCGATATTGTCCTGGTCGAAAAAGCCGTCACGCGACCGACTAGTTTCATCTAGAGAGTCGCTCAAAACGTCTTCGCCGGCACCGACTTGATTTGAAATAGATAGTCGCTGCCTGCCCTGAGCAACCGTTCGCGTTAGTCGGTCAAGGAGAATCTCGAAACTACCAAGTCGGCGGTCGAGAAAATCCTCTGTCTCGTTCTTAAGTCGTCGTGAATCGGTGTCGGCCGCCTCTAGTACTTGGCGAGCACGGGTCTCGGCCGATCGCACCACCTCGGTGCGTTGGACGAGACGCTCGGCTTGGACTCGCGCAGCTTCCACAATTTCGTCGGCGTCGCGCTGAGTCTTGGCCATGAATTCGGTTCGCTCCTTGAGCATCCAACGGGCCTGTCGAATTTCGTCGGGTAGGCAGGCGGCCGCGTCCTGCAGTAGCCCGACGATTTTGTCGCGATCAATTCGTGGTGTGCTCGACAGCGGAACGTTTGGAGCCGTGGCGATCTTGTCGATGACCTGATGCAATATGGACTCGGTGTCGCCCAACTCAATTGGCAATGTCTCGTCAATAATGTCGGCGTCAAAGTCGTCGTAATTGTCTTCGTCATTATTCATGTTTTGGCACTTTACTTGTGTTTTGCCCGAATGGCGTTATCCACATTCACCGGAACAAGCGTGGACACATCGCCGCCGTGTGCGGCGATCTCTCGAATGTATCGACTACTGATGAATCCGTGACCCGGCAGGGCAAGCATTACTACCGTCCGAATTCCGCTAACCGAATAATTGGTATTGGCCATCTGTTGTTCAATTTCAAAGTCTCCCGCATTACGCGCGCTCTTGACGATGCAACTCGCATGCACCACGGCGGCCGCGTCAATCGCCAATCCGGCGAATGCGTCGACGCGCACCCCGTGAACATGGGCCAAGGCGGTTTTGGCGAGTTCTACTCGCTCATCGATGCTGAAAAATCCGACGGATTTTTCCGGGTTGTGGATGACAGCGACGACAACTTCACCAAACAGAGCCGCCGCTTGCTCGACAGTGTCGACATGGCCCAAGTGAATCGGGTCGAAACTACCCGGATAGAGCGCAATCATGGTGTGTACGGTATCCGCTGAATAAAGGTGACATACGCCCGACCGTATCGCTTGGATCGAATCACTTCCCAATCACCGCAAGCGGAGATCTCGCCGTCCAGTTCCCGGTCGCTTTCAGCAACAACTAACGACGCGGTCGATTCGCTCAATAATTCTGGCCAGTTGGCAAATGAGTAAGGCGGATCCGCGAGCAGCAGCGTGGCATCTAGAATCGTGCCGGTGTAGTTCATCCCATCTCCGCGAATAACGGTGGATCGATCTCCTAAATCAAGAGCCACAATGTTTGCGCGCAGGGTGTCTATGGCATGTCGATCACGCTCGACAAATATGCAGTGCGCAGCGCCGCGCGAAAGTGCCTCGATCCCGAGTGCCCCACTTCCGGCGAACAAGTCGACCACCTTGGCACCGACAATTACATTCAGACTGGCCAGCGCATTGAATGTCGCCTGACGTGCCTTATCGGTGGTTGGTCGGGTCATCGATCCCTTCGGTGCAATTATTTGACGACCACGCAACTCGCCCGCCACTATGCGCATGCATCCACGCTATTGGTCGAAGAATCGAATGTGAAATATTTCGACTTCATCGCGATTTGTCTGGTCTAATGTTGGCCATGGACATGGTCGACGATGATCGTCGGGACGGGCCAGCTAGTGCACCGACCGAGTCGATAATTTGTGTCGATTGCGGCGGTAGAGCACACCTGTTGACGACTATTCGTGAAGATGGACAATGGTTCGCCGGCGATATTGTCGCCTACCGCTGCAGCGATTGCCTCGATCGTTGGGATCTCGAGCTCCCACCGCTTGGTGACTAATTCTTAAACAAGAACGCTCGATCTTCTTGAGACTGCAATAGATCTAATTCGTCACGCAGTTCGGGATGCTGAGACAGAGTCGGGTCGGCGTCGATGATATGAAACGCCGCCACACGGGCGGTGTCGATGAGTTCACGATCGCGCCGAAGCGACGCCAATTTCAGATCGCTGCGTCCCTTTTGCATTGTGTTCATGAGCGTTCCCTCGCCTCGGAGTTCAAGATCTATCTCGGCGAGCACAAATCCATCCGTCGAGTTCACCAGTGCATCCACCCGAGGCGAGACGACATCCGGGTCCTTGGTTTGTAACCAGCACAGCGAGGCGATCGGGCCACGTCCGACACGACCTCGCAATTGGTGCAACTGAGCGATGCCGAAACGATCCGCATCCAGCACCACCATCACGGTCGCGTTCGGAACATCGACGCCAACTTCGATCACCGTGGTGGCTACAAGCACATCTAAACTTCGATTGCGAAACGCCGTCATTACAAGTTCTTTTTCCGGCGATGACATCCGTCCGTGCAACAATCCGAGACGTAATCCCCTCAGCTCATCTTGTTGAAGGTGCTCGTAGATCTCTTCCGCGGCCGCAACTTCCAGTTTGTCGCTCTCTTCAATTATCGGACATACGACGAACGCCTGTTGACCCGTGCCAACCGCATCGCGCACGTCCGTCCACATCAACGCCTCGAGCAGGGGACCTGCCGCCCACTTGGTTTTAATCGGCGTTCGCCCCGGTGGCAATTCATCCAGCACGCTTACGTCGAGATCGCCATACACCGTCATCGCTGCGGTCCGCGGGATCGGCGTGGCGGTCATCACCAACACATCGGGAGTGGTGACGACGCTCGAACTGCCGCCCTTGCTGCGAAGCGCGGCTCGCTGTTCGACCCCGAAGCGATGCTGCTCGTCAACCACCACCACGCCAAGGCTGTGGAACTGGACCTGATCCTGGATCAAGGCATGAGTTCCGACCACAATGTCAACTGTTCCGGCGGCCAATTGGGCAAGCAAATCACGACGTCGCTCCCCCGTGATTCGACTGGTGAGCAGTTCGACTCGCAGTTGTCGGTCGCCGAAGAGATTTTTCGGGTCGGGAACAAGCAACCCGACCATCATCTCGCTAATACTTGCGTAATGCTGCTCGGCTAAGACCTCCGTCGGCGCCATGAGTGCTCCCTGGTGGGCACCTTGGACGGCAACGAGCATGGCCGCAACCGCCACTATTGTCTTTCCGCTTCCGACATCGCCTTGCAACAACCGATGCATCGGATGTGGCCCGGCAAGGTCTGTGGTGATTTCACCGATCACCCGGTTCTGCGCGTCGGTGAGCGCAAACGGCAACGCCTGTTCGAATCGCCGCACATGCTCGCCACCTACATTGTGTTGAATTCCGGTTGAATCTCGTTCGAATGCCCGTTTGCGTCCTACGAGCACCAACTGCACGCGCAATAATTCGTCAAACGCCAGACGCCTTCGCGCCGAGTCTTTGGCTTCGATGCTTTCCGGCAGGTGAATACCCCGCAGTGCATCTTCGCGCGATGCAAGTTCGAGTCCGGCGAGCGCTTCTCGTGGAATTGGATCGCAGATTCCCCTCGGTTTGCAACGCTCGAGTGCATTTTCAACC
>JBKJXI010000170.1:0-3186 GCA_046716325.1 Ilumatobacteraceae bacterium
CCATCCAATGTGTCTGAAGCGATGCGCCGAGCTGTAGCCGAAGGGCGCACTGGGTATTGCCCGAACGCAGGTATTCCACTTTTACGCGAGGCGCTTGCCGAATCGATCGGCACACAGCGCCATGTCCTTTTCCGACCGGAAAACGTTGCGATCCAGCCGGGCGGAAAACCGGTGATCGGCAAATTCCTGCGCAGCGTGATGAATCCGGGTGACGAGGTGCTGTATCCAAACCCGGGGTTCCCGATCTACGAGAGTCAGATTGAATTCAATGATGGAGTCGCTGTTCCGTATCGATACCTAGACACGGGGCATGGATTTCAGATTGATCTCGAATATCTTGCCGGACAAATCTCGTTCCGTACGAGGGCACTGATTCTCAACGATCAACAAAATCCGCTCGCTGCCGAGATGACCGATTCGGAACGCACTGCGTTGGCCGACTTGGCGATCAAACACAATCTGTGGGTACTGGCCGACGAGGCGTACTTCGACATTCGATATGCCGGCGAGAGCAAGAGCATTGTTTCTCTGCCAGGAATGCAAGAGCGAACGGTGATCTTGTACACGTTTTCAAAAAAATACGCGATGACGGGATGGCGACTGGGAGCAGCGATCGGTCCGGCAGAGATTATCGACCGGATTGCCTGTCTGAATACGAACGAGGAGAGTTGTACGACTCAGTTCGTGCAGTGGGCCGGTGTCGAGGCAATTTGTGGAGATCAATCCGGTGCACAAGAAATACTCGCAACCCTGAAATGTCGCCGCGATGTCGCGATTGCTCAGATCAAGTCCATTCCCGGAATGCGGGTGCATACGCCCGATAGCGCGTTCTACATCTTTCCGGAAGTTTCATCGGCGATGGCCAGCACCGGTCATACCGACGTGGCCGAGTTTGCACTCGACGCATTGCACAACGCCGGTGTGTCGTTCTGTACTCGTCGACACTTTGGTAGGCAATTTGAACAAGAGAAAGGCAATTACATTCGCCTGGCGTATAGCGGAATCAATGAATTAGAAATTAAGCAGGGGTTAACCCAGTTGGGCGAGTGGATCACCGCCTCATGACCCCACGGGTCGTCGTCACCGGCAAAATTCCAGGCGCCGGACTGGATGTGTTGACAAGTGCCGGACTCGATATCCAGACCTGGACTGCAGATATAGCGATTAACCGAGAAGAGCTACTGAAGTTTGTGGTCGGTGCAGATATTCTCATCACCCTGCTCACGGAGAAAGTAGACGCCGAGATTCTTGATGCCACCGGACCACAACTCAAGGCAATCTGCAATGTTGCGGTTGGTTACAACAACATCGATGTTGCCGCCTGCTCGGAGCGAGGAGTGAGAGTCACCAACACCCCTGGCGTCCTGACCGAGGCAACGGCCGACATTGCCTTAGCACTGATGCTGATGGTGACGCGCCGGTTGGCCGAAGGCGAGCGAGTCATTCGCAGTCAGGCACCGTGGCAATGGGGGATGGACTACATGCTCGGTAGTGGTATTCAACAAAAGCAACTGGGGATCATTGGGCTTGGCGCGATCGGAGCTGCAACAGCGCGTCGTGCTCGCGCTTGTGGGATGACGGTTGGTTATTCCAATCGTCGCAGGGTCAGTTCGGAACTCGAACGGGAATTGTCTGCAACTCATATGTCCCTCGACGACCTGCTGCAAACGAGCGACATCGTGTCGATCCATTGCCCATCCAATGGTTCCACGTTTCATCTATTGGGGAAATCGCAATTCTCGGCCATGAAGAAGTCGGCATTTCTTATTAACACGGCCCGCGGTCCGATCGTCGATGAGGGCGAACTTGTTATTGCACTTGAGAACGGGGAGATTGCCGGTGCTGGTCTCGATGTGTATGAAAATGAACCCTCGATTCATCCCGGTTTATTGAATCGAGATGATGTTGTGCTCCTGCCGCATCTCGGTTCGGCGACGCGCGAGACCCGTTCGGCGATGGCCACGCTTGCTGCACGGAACGCTGTTGCAGTCGTCTCTGGCGATGCACCTCACACCCCAGTGAACTAGCTAGAGACTGGGTGCCTACAGCGACGAGGCATAACCGACCATGACCAGCGATATCGCCGCGAGGATGAGGCCAGCCGCCTGAGAACGATGCAGTCGTTCGTGATCTAGTCGCATTGCGAGCACCACCGTCGACACCGGGTAAAGAGCGGTGATGACCGCGACCAGCGAGAGCAAACCGTGTCGGACGGAGACCAAGTAAAGGCCGTTGGCCGCGGTATCAAGAATTCCGCATATCAAAGTTAGTTTCAGCACGCTTTTCGGTACCGAAATCTTGCGTGTGAGGATCACGGCAACGACTGCAACCGTGGGCACGCTGACTAGACGCTGGCCGACGAGGGGCCATAGCCCGCTGTCTTGAGAAGTTTGCGCCAGGCATACAAAGATGAGGCCAAACCCAACCCCGGCCAGACCGGCTAGTCCGATCGCACTCCACGGTGTGGGCAAATTGTGTCGATCCATGACGTCTCCGACCAGCGCCACCGCGACCACGGCAATCAGGATTCCGGGGTAGGCAATGAGTGCCGGACGCTCGCCTTGCAAAAGTCCGATTACCACGGGAATGCTCAGGCCAACGACGGCAGAAATTGGTGCAATGACCGTCATCGCTCCTCGCGACATCGCCCGATAGAAGGCGAGAAGCGCGACGGCACCGCCAAACCCGCCGAGTCCGCTCCACAGCCAGTCATGTAGCGAAGGCAACGGCGCGCCGGTGATCGGAACAATTGCCAGTAGCAGCAGCAGGGCAGTGGACTGACCAATGAACGTCACCGACTCGGCAGGTGCGCTGCGTGTTGCTCGACCTCCCGCGTAATCGGCGATTCCGTACGCCGCGGCGGCGCCAATTGCAAGTAGCAGGAACATTGCGGCAAAGGTACTCGCTCAAGACCATTTGTCTGTCACATCCAACGAACGCGAGCAGATAGCGTCAGTCGGCGTGCGAGGGCTCGGAACACTGATCAATACGGCCACCGTTCTCGTCGGCGGTGGGGTCGGGCTACTCATCGGAAATCGAATTTCGGATCGATTGCGATCCACCGTGGTTCAGGTGATCGGACTCGTAGTCATTGCCTTGGGCTTGCGAGACGCGATCAACACCCACAACATGGTGTTTCCATTGATGGGGATGGTGCTGGGCGCAATTGTCGGCGAACTGCTGAAC
>JBKJXI010000171.1:0-3323 GCA_046716325.1 Ilumatobacteraceae bacterium
ATAAATCGCCCATTGCTCCCGTAATGTTTTTTCGCATACTTAATATATTTGGGTGAGATGTCAATCCCTGTGTAGTTGCCGTGATTTAGGCGCGAAGATAATTTTCCGTATCCGCAACCAACATCGAGGACACGGTCGCCCTTAACGGGGCGGATGTAGTCTTCAACGATGACGTCGCGGTCCGATTTTGAAATTATTTTGTTGAACAACTTGAAGAGTGAAGGACGACCAAGACTTGCTTCACGGAAAGACACGACCGATAAGTTACTCTATATTCCATGCCAGAGGCAGATTTAGAGTTTGCTCGGTTGTACCGCGAATTCGATTACGACATATGTTCTCATTCGATTCGCAATGACGCCGTCTTTCAGACACAGGATTCCCAATTGTTGGAGGTAAGCGCATTTAGTAATGCGGTACAAGACGAGATTGCCAAAGCAGTCGAGTCCAGCTGGTGGTACCGAGTGCGCAACGAGGTCATCATCAAGAAATTGAAGAGGATAGGATTTTCCGGAACTCTCTGGGATGTTGGATCCGGAACGGGTGTAGTGACAGCAGCCTTGGTGGAGGCTGGAATACCAGCGATCGCCATTGAGCCATCAGCTGGGGGTGCCATGATCGCAACACAACATGGGGTTGTCTCAGTCCAAGGAACTCTCCAAAGCCTTAATCTGCCAGGTAGTTGCCTTGCTGGAATCGGAGCATTCGATGTGCTCGAGCATGTAACCAATCGACCAGATTTTCTGCGAGAGATCGCGCGCGTTTTGGTTCCTGGTGGAAATTTCATTGTTACAGTTCCGGCTCTACAATTTCTTTGGAGCCATGCAGATGAGGAGGCGAGACATTACCTCAGGTATTCGCGTCGTACCCTTAGAAACGAACTTGAAATGTGCGGGTTTGAAGTACAATCAATCAGTTACTTCTTCGCACTCATAGTGCCACCCCTACTGTTGATTCGTGCGCTTCCTTACCGACTGGGGTTGCGGATCAGCGACTCGAAGAATTCTTCTTTGCGTGCCGGCGGTGGGATACTCGGCAAACTCGCGGGGCGCGTGGAAGTTGGATGGGCAAGTCATGTTCCGTTTGGTACTTCCCTGCTGGCAGTCGCACGAAAACCACCCCAACCAAACTAGATTATGGAAGAAATGAGGTAACTGCCTCAATGACACGAGCCTGTTGCTCCGTTGTCATCGATGAGAATAGGGGTAGTCGGACGAGGGAGCCGCCAGCGTGTTCAGTTACCGGAAACTGTCCATTCATTCCACCTAATCGTTGGCCCACCGCAGATAAATGCAGTGGTTGATAGTGAAAGACGGCGTTTACTCCGCAGTTGGCGAGATGAGTAATGAACCGATCTCGTTGGTCTGCCCGTTCAAACCGAAGGTGGAACATATGTGCCGTGTGTTCGCAACCGATTGGTACAAGTGGTGTGCGTATGTTGTTATCTGCCGCCCAGTAAGAAAGTTCGCGATCGTATCGGTCGTAGATCGTCATTCGCTCGCGATAGATTTCTTCTCGCCGCTCAAGCTGACCAAGTAAAATTGCGGCCAAAATATCTGATAGAACCCATGATGAGCCAACGTCAACCCAGGTGTATTTGTCAATTTGTCCTCGAAGGAACTTGCTTCGATCAGTACCCTTTTCTCGCAGAATTTCCGCACGCTCCGCAAGCGATTTATCGTTGATAATGAGTGCCCCGCCTTCACCGCATGTGATGTTCTTCGTCTCGTGAAAACTCTGTGTGGCGAGTGCCCCAAAGGTTCCTAGATATCGACCGTTGTATTTGCCGAACAATCCATGCGCATTATCTTCGATGATCATTAGCCCGTGTTCTTCGGCAAGCGGCATGAGCAAGTCCAGCTCTGCACCGACTCCGCCATAGTGCACCACGCAAAGCGCCCTGGTACGGGGAGTAATTGCTGCAGCGACCTGGTCGGGATCAATGTTCAGGGTGTCGGCTCGTACGTCAACGAAAACCGGTTTCGCACCGTGCAGCATAAATGCACTAGCGGTAGATACAAATGTAAATGATGGCACGATGACCTCATCGCCGGGTCGCAGTCGGGCGAGTAATGCTGACATTTCGAGAGCGTGTGTGCAAGACGTAGTAAGTAACGCCGCATGTACGCCCATCTGCTTCGTTAGAATCTGCTCCACGATTTTCGTGAACGGACCGTTTCCGGCAGTGTGTCGTCCACTGACTGCACTTATTAGATTCGCTCGATCTGATTCCGTGTAAGTCGCGACGTTGAATGGAACGTTTTCGGCAGCAGTTGTCATAACGTGTCGATAGCGAGCAGGTCGCTGATGTTCTTCCAGAGGACATTGTCTCGCTTTTGTGGTGTCAAAACTGCGGTTAATTCCGCAATCATCGGGAGAACCTGCTCATACGACCACTCGGGACTGTCGCTTCCGATGCACAGTCGTTGGTCTAATTCGTTGAGCAGAAATGCAATGTCCTGCAAAGTCGAATGGTTTTGAAACTTCATCACGGTATGCGAAATGTCTAACAAAATCGAGCTGGAATGTCGGCAGAGTTGCGAATATTCGACGACACGTGATCCTCCACCGTGGAGAAGCACAAGTTTGAGTTCAGGAGCCAAGTTGAGTCCTTGGGCGATCGCCCAATACGGATCAGACTCCGGAAGATTTCCTGGTTCGTCGTGATAGTAGGTACACAAGAAACACGTGAGCGAGTATTCAGCAATCTGTTTCATTATCTCTGGAATCGCTTCAATTGTCCGATTGATGCCAAGTAATCGTGGGTGAACTTTGACTGCTCTGAAACCTAATTTGCTGATGGTGTCTAGTTCTCTTCCCACTTCAACTGGGTCCGATTGAGTTAAGGCTGCGACTGGAAAGAATCCGAATTCCAATGAAGTGCGATAAAAGGAATCATGGCGATAGCCGCCAATACCTGGAAGACCTATGGCACAGACACCTCGAACACTCGCTGCAGTGACCAAGTCTTTCAGTCGACTAAATGTGTATCCCGTTCTGCCCGAAATCCACGTGCCGTCAAGTGTCGGGTGCGCACAAGTATCAAAGATCATTTCTATGAAACTTTCGCCAAAGTATTTTCCACTGGGTCCATACTCTTGACGAATCGGGATCCATTGGGGGCAAGTTCGTCAAATTGCTTCGAAAGTTGTTTTGGTGCTCCGCTAATCGGTGCTGTGCCTCGAGCAGGAATCTCTCGAGAAACTGGTTGCTCGGTTGCTCGGTATTATCACCCGTTAGGTAAATCACGCTCGTACTTTCAGTTTCGAGGCGGTTGGTGTTAAAGGACGTTTTATTCTTTGACCGGTATTCGACTTGTTAAT
>JBKJXI010000172.1:0-2863 GCA_046716325.1 Ilumatobacteraceae bacterium
CCAATACACCGACCATTCAGAACCAAGGAGCAAAACAAGGTCGACACCGTCCAACGATGGCCATTGCGCCGGATACTCGCGCGGCAAATGCTTGAATTCGAAATCAATATTTTCAAAGCGTGATCCGATATAGCCGGAATCGGCATCCCCTGTGTTGGCGATGAGGAATGCGCGCATAGAGATACCGTAGACGGAGTGTGACGAAAAACAAGGCAAGATCGTCCGAAAACTGTTGTTTGGCGACGCTCGGCGCACCGCCGATTATTGGGAATTTGAGACTTGTACGAATATATAGTGTTGGCCACCAAGCGGTAGCCACCGCATGACTCTTTCGATGAATGCCAATCGTTTAGCGATTGGCGGAAAAAATAGGCAGTACCCCGAGCGTAGACCGATCGCACACTGTCGTGCGGAGAAGAGTCGGCGAAGCCCTCTCCTGGACAGCAGCACAACTCCTTCGTCAAATGCGCAATTGGATACGATCCGCCTCGTAATGGGATTGAGGGGATTGTGTTCGAAGACACAAACATGTCCCTCTGGTCGGACGAAGCCTAACACCCTGTCAATTTCCGCTTCCCTCAAGTCGACAGGCACATGGTGGACCACACACGACAGAAAGACTAGATCAAATTTTTGACCGTTAAGACTGTCGGACTGAATGATATTCACTTCAGGATGTTTGGTTTTGAGACGGTTAAGAGACTCAGACGAGAGATCGGTGGCCCAAATCTGGGCAGATGGGAAAAACTCTCTGAAGAACGGAATCGATGTACCAATCCCACTGCCATAGTCCAGGATCGTCCCAACAGTAAAATCTTTGAGAGTGTGAGAAATCAATTCGACCTTGTATCGAGCGAAGTAATCACTTTCACCTCCGAACGCGCCAAGTGCGGATGCAAGTTGGTCGGAATAGGTGTCCGCAACTTCATCAAAATTACCGATGCTCTCGGTCATTGTCCAGATTCCAATCAGTTTTGATGTCTAGTGAGCTGCGCCTGACTGCAACTCTATTTCCAGTTGGCGCCTGACCCTACTAATACCTACGGCCACGGGTGTGAAGGCGAATCGATCAAGCTCAGGAAGTACTTTTGAACATAGTCGCAAATCTCGGGAATGCAGCGCCTCTACGCTACTCCGAGACAAAACGATCCTGGGGTGACGACCGAAGACCTGCTTGCATTCATGTAACAGGAAACTAATGCTGCTATTTCGATCCGACGCAACGACTTTGGTGATTGTGGATCCGGGACTAGCAGCGCCAAGTTGCATTACAAATGACGCGATTATGACTCCCGCGTCGTCAACGTACACATAGTTACGTACGGTCTCGAGCGGGACGTAGATTTCAATCGGTTGATGGAACAGCATCGCTTTGCAGATTGCCGTCACGATCCCCTGACTCTTATCCCGATTCTGGCGTGGACCATATAAATTTGCAATCCTTCCGAGGCCCACTCGGACACCCGTCAGTCTCGCAAACTCGGCAAATAGTTGTTCACAGACTAGTTTTTGATCGCCGTAAACGGCCAGCGGACGTGCGGCAGTGAGTTCGTCAAATGGCGGACCGGTACTACCGGCGTAGACGCCGCCTGCTGATGAGGCGTAGAAGAGCACGCCGCGATGCAGATTCTTTGGCGCAAGATTGGCGAGAACATTTAAAAGTGAGCGAATTTTTTGAATTTCTTGGTTCAGTACAGACTCGTTGCTTGAGACGACACCAATCCCTGCACACCACAAAATTGACCACGCACCATCCCCGACCACTGAAAAGAATTCACCGGCCGCCACCGACATGGTTTCGACAAATGCTTGATGGTTCGTCCACTGAAGTGGTTGCAACGGAGTCCACGTAGCACCGCATATATCAAGTTGACGCTCGACACTCGATCCAAGCAAGCCTCCGCGTCCAATTACCCAAGAAGTCATTTATCGTCAATGTCGAATGTGTGTCGCCGACGGGCACTCTTTAGCGGGTCACTGATGGCCACGTACAAGGGTTTTCCGATCGATGTGCGGACGACCACCCCTAAATACTCTGCGAGAACGCCGAGCACGAGCATGATGATACCCCCAATAAAGAGAAGCAAAACGAATACCGATGCCCAACCAGAAACTGGATAGTCGTAGGCAATTTTTCCAATGACAATCACTATCGACATCAGTGTCCCCGCAAAGAACGTTACGACACCGGCGACGCTAACGATGCGCAACGGCCGTGTACCCGAACTCAGTAGCAAGCGCCAGAAATGGCTTGCGAGTTGTCGGAAGTTGTAACCAGAATTTGGTCTGGTCTCCTGGCGCATTTCGACCGCGCACAGCGAGACATCCTGCACCACCCATGTGAAGGCAACGTCCAGATACACCCCGTTTCCAACGTACGCCGCAAGTGTTCTTCCAATCTCGCCCAATACGAGCCGATAGCTATTGAACTGTGGGACAGTTCCGTCGGTCAGCACCTTTGCAAAAATCTTTTTGGCAAGATTGGAGAAAGCATTGCGAATTACCCCATGGGGCGGCTTGTTGCTTGGCCGAGCATAAACAAGTTGGCTACCGAACTGTATTGCCGTGTCGAGAAGTTTGCCGATATCACTTGGGTTTTGCTGTCCATCTTCGTCCATTGTGACAATCCAGTCGCAACTCGAAGCAGCCATACCCGCAAGAGTTGCGGCATGCTGACCATAAGTACGAGACAGCCAAACGGCCTCCACCCATTGATATCGATTTGCGAGTTCACGAATGGCGTACTCTGAGCCATCCAAACCGCAATCGTTCACGAGAATTACCTCGGCGACACGAAAGGGTATCCCTCTGGGAGTGACCATCGGCTTAGTGAGACCCTCAAGTTCGGCAATGAGTATCGGAA
>JBKJXI010000173.1:0-4430 GCA_046716325.1 Ilumatobacteraceae bacterium
GGCATATACATATCCAATGGCGCGTCCGTTGTTCGTCTACGTGAAGAATCTTTCGATCACGACGAAGCCGGCCGTCGGTGCGTTTGTCCGGTTCTTCGTCGACAATCTCAAGCAGATAAGTGCAGACGCCCTCTTTGTCTCACTTACAAACGAACAGATCACCGCGCTGCAGACAGAAATGGCCAATATCGCCGCCATTCCTTAGTTGCTCCGGACTATTCCGTGTCCTCATTTTGTTCACGGAGAAATTTCTCAAATTGTGCGCCTAGATCGTCGGCCGAGGGCAGCGTTGTTTGGGTTCGTAGATCGTATTCGCTCTCCAGCGCCTCCAAGTATCTCGCCACCTGTTCGTCACCATCCACTGATGCGTCATGGAGCTCTTCCCAGCGCTGGATCTCTTCGTACATTGCACCGTGGGCGGTGGGAACCCCTAAGACATGTTCAAGATGGCGTAGCAATGCGGCCGAAGACTTGGGATGTTGCGCGTTGGCAAGATAATGCGGAACTCCAACACGCAGAGACACTCCGGCAATTCCTTCGCGGTCTAGTCGTTCATGAATAACACCAACGACACCCGTCGGTCCCTGATAGTGCGGGCGACTTAGGCCCAACCTGAATGCCAATTGCTCATTCGTGGTGCTTCCGATCACAACCGGTGAGCGCGTATGTGGAACCGCCTCGGCCGCCGCCCCGACCGTGACCACTACCTCGCACTGAAGTCTTTCGGCGCAACGGATAATGCAGTCGGCAAAGGTTTTCCAGTGCATGTGGGGCTCGACCCCGGACACCAATACGAGGTCCCTCGCTCCTTCTGGATAGCGGGCGACGATGAACTCATTTTCGGGCCAACGCATGTGGCGTTCGCCGTCCTCGTCCAAATATGTTTCCGGACGCTCTTGCGTGAAGTCAAAGAACGGATCAGGGTCGATACTTGCCACAACCGTGACAGTTCGATCTTGAATGCACCATTCGAGGGCACCTGTGGCAACGCCCGCCACATCAAACCAACCTCGCAGCGCCACGACCAAGACAGGGTTACGCAGCGGACCAACCGCATCCCATTCGGCATCAAGCACATCATCGATGTTCATGAAGAAATTACAAATTGCTTCGCCTGGCGTACGGTCACTATGTAAGCATGGTATCCGTGACACAACATCAAAACCCCAAGGTTGGGGAGTCGTCTCGCGTGTCGACTCGCTTGGCGGCGATCACCGAGTCGGCGACATTGGCTGTCGATGCCAAGGCCAAGGCACTCAACGCCAGGGGAGAACGTGTGATTGGATTTGGGGCCGGCGAGCCCGACTTTCCCACTCCCGAACGGATTGTTGAAGCGGCGGTGAAGGCGGCTCGCAATCCCAAATATCATCACTACACACCGACTGCGGGGTTGCCCGAACTACGCGAAGCAATCGCGGTCAAGACATTGCGAGACAGCGGGGTCAGTTGCGACGCCTCGCAGGTGCTCATCACGAACGGTGGTAAATACGCGGTATTTGTTGCATTTGCTGCACTGTGTAATCCCGGCGACGAAGTCATTTGCCCGGCCCCGTATTGGACCACATATCCCGAATCGATTCTGCTTGCCGGCGGAATCCCCGTCTTCGTCGATACCACCGAAGAGACCGAATTCAAAGTCACCGTCGACCAACTTGAGCGGGCCCGCACGGCACGGACCAAGGTATTGCTCTTTGTTTCTCCGAGCAATCCCAGCGGAACGGTGTATACACCACAGGAAACGATTGATATTGGACGCTGGGCGCTTGCACACGGAATTTGGGTGGTGACCGATGAGATTTACGAGCATCTCACTTATGGTGATCACTCGTTTTCCTCGATGCCCGCGCTGGTGCCAGAACTTGCCGATCAATGCGTGATCGTCAATGGGGTGGCCAAAACCTATGCGATGACCGGTTGGCGGGTGGGATGGATGATTGGTCCGGATGATGTGATGAAAGCGGCGATCAACTTTCAGTCGCACACAACGTCCAATGTTTCCAATATCGCCCAAGTTGCCGCACTCGAGGCGGTCGGGGGCGATCTAGCCGCGGTGAAGAAGATGCGCACTGCATTTGCTCGGCGCGGTCTGGTAATGCATCGGATGCTCAATGCCATCCCGGGAATTTCGTGCATGAAGCCGCAGGGTGCGTTCTACTGCTTTCCCAATATGCGTGGCTTGCTAAATCGCAACCTGGGCGGATCGACGGCGGCCTCGAGTCTCGAGTTGGCCGATCTCGTCCTTGAGCTGTCCAAGGTGGCATTTGTACCCGGCGAGGCATTTGGATCGCCCGGGTATGCGCGTTTTAGTTTTGCGTTAGCCGACGACGATATCGAAGAAGGCATGAGGCGACTCGCTGCGCTAGTCTGAACTCACTTCGGCAATAGTCGAGGCGTGTAGTTCCCAGCGAAGTCCGGTGAAATTCCGGCACTGTCTCGCAACGGTAATGCGCTCGAGGAGATCTCGAGCATAAGTCCGGTCGCCTGGTTCGACACTTCGTCAACCGCTCTCGCAAGAAGAGCAAGGAGATTAATATTATGAAAAAATTCCACAAGGCGGGCGCTGCCCGCCTTTTTCTATGCGTATCGGTGTTTCTCGCCGCGTGTGGGTCGTCGGAGGAATCGGTCGATACATCGGTCGTCGTCCAAACCACCGTGGCCGAGTCAACATATCCGGTAACGGTGGGTGAACTCACGCTTGATACTCAACCTATGCGAATTGTGTCGCTGTCGCCTTCGGCAACCGAAATGCTGTACGCGATCGGCGCCGGTGAGCAAGTGGTTGCGGTGGACGAGTTTTCGAACTATCCGCCGCAAGCGGTCGCACTTGGAACAACCCTGTCCGGATACGAACCAAATATTGAATCAATTAGCACTTTTGAACCAGACCTGGTGATTGCGTCGTACGATCCGGGTGGGCTCGTAGATCAATTAAAATCGCTCGGGATACCCGTATACATCGGTGACGCGGCTACAAGCTTCGACAATGTCTACGAACAGATCGAGCAACTGGGCGTGCTCACCGGTCACATCGCCGAGTCGGTTCAGTTGACATCGCAGCTTCAAGCCGACATCGCAACGGCCGTGGCCGCGGTAGCAATGCCAACTACTCCACTTTCGTATTACTACGAATTGGATAACACGTACTACTCGGTGACATCGAATACCTTTATCGGTTCTGTGTTCGCGCTCTTCGGCTTGCGCAATATCGCCGACTCGGCCGAATCCGGAAATGATTATCCGCAGTTGTCGGCGGAGGCGATCGTCTCCAGTAATCCCGATCTCATCTTCCTTGCCGACACCAAGTGTTGCAACGAGACGATTGCCTCGGTCGGGGCCCGCGCCGGGTGGTCCGGATTGAACGCAGTAGTCAACGGCAATGTCATTGAACTTGACGATGACATTGCATCACGCTGGGGCCCGCGAATCGTCGAACTTGTCCGGATCGTTGGAGCGGCGATCTCCAGAGCCCTCGTCAATTCATAAGCGGTAGGCGATGACGCTTGCACCAACCCCTTCTCGCGTTGAGGCGGTCGAAGTTCTACGCGGCCAGCGGTGGTGGTTGTCTGCAAGTGTCGTCGCCCTCGTAATCGCCCTGATCATCGGAACGATGATTGGTCCCGCAGGGCCGGTGTGGTGGCGAATTCCTCTTGAACTTGTCAACCGGCTGCCGCTCATCTCAATTCGTAGCGGTATCACTTCAGCCGAGTGGAACATCATCTGGCAGATACGAATGCCGCGAGTCGTGCTTGCCGCGCTCGTGGGAGCCATGCTGTCAATCGCCGGGGCCGGATATCAGGGTGTATTTCGTAATCCACTCGTGGATCCTTATTTGCTTGGTGTCGCGGCTGGAGCCGGTCTTGGTGCCACCGTCGTGTTCGCCCTGAATAGGGCGGGCACGTTGCATTGGATTGTAGATCCGTTGCCTCTGGCCGCATTCTGTGGAGCGCTCGTTGCCGTATTTGTGACCTACATTGTCGGCACTTCGTTTGGCGCCCAGCGATCGACGACGACATTGGTTCTGGCTGGCGTGGCGGTGACGTCGTTAGCGACTGCGATTCAGGCGTTTGTGTTGCAGCGTCATAACGACGTCGTTCGGCAGGTGTACAGCTGGATTCTTGGTCGACTTTCTACTGCCACATGGGGAGATGTGCGCCTTATCTTGCCGTACGTGGCGGTGAGTTCGGGAGTGTTGCTGTTGCATCGCCGGCTATTGGATCTCATGCGCGTTGGCGAGGACGAAGCGAACGCTTTGGGTGCGGATGTTCGACGGGTACGCATAGTCGTCGTGTTGGCCGCAACTCTTGGAACCGCCGCGGCGGTAGCGGTTAGCGGACTCATCGGGTTTGTGGGAATCATCGTTCCCCACGCGGTGAGGCTCGTCGCCGGTGCCAGTTATCGGCGCGTGATGCCCCTAAGTTTGCTGCTCGGTG
>JBKJXI010000174.1:0-3368 GCA_046716325.1 Ilumatobacteraceae bacterium
TGGCGCGATCTTGATGAGCCAGCCGAATTTACTTTCGTCGACTCCGGCGCCGGACCCGGCACATTGGCTCGAAGCATTCAAGCCGCCAAACCCGAATGTCTAGACGCATTGCGGTATGTCGCTGTCGAAGTCTCCGCAACGCAACGCGAGTCGCTTCCACAAGGTGTTGAATCTCGTGCCACCATGCCCGATCGCCCATTTATTGGAGTGGTATTGGCCAACGAGTTGCTTGACAACCTTCCATTCGAACTTTTCGTTTTCGATGGTGGATGGAAACAGTCATATGTTGAAATGAGTGATGATGGTCGATTCAGCGAGGTGCTTCGTGAAGCATCTATGCCTAGGTATTTTCCGGCCAAAGCGACGCTTGGCGCACGAGTACCGGTTCAGACCGTGGCCAACGAATGGATAAGTAACGCGCTGAGGTTAATTGACCGTGGACGGCTCGTTGTTGTCGATTACTGCACGGCCACGACTGCTGAACTCGCGATCCGACCGTGGCGGGAATGGTTGCGCACATTTCGTCGACACGAACGAGGTGTTCATTACTTGGTGGCACCAGGCGAACAGGACATCACTAGCCAAGTCGTCATCGAACAACTTCCGCAACCAACATCACAGTGTTCTCAAGCAGAATTTCTTCGCCAATGGGGGCTTGATGAATTGGTTAATGAAGGTCGCCAGTATTGGTCGTTGCAAACGGGTGTTCCAGATCTGAAGGCGATGAAAATGCGCAGCCGCGTAAGCGAAGCCGAAGCGCTGTGCAGTGAGAGTGGGCTTGGCTCATTCAGGGTATTGCAGTGGGTGCGAGCCGAGAGCGGAGTTTTTGACCACGATTAGGCTTGCTGACTACATGTCGAAGCAAGCACTGCGGGATTGGTTTTCTAAGAGGGACTTGGTTGCCACGGCCGCCGCCTTTTTTGGTTTGTTTTTTGGTTTGTGGTTTCTCGGTCCGAGAAATATCCTGCCGGGAACTACAGATTGGCTGAATAGGGGTGACCTTGCTGCATATCAACTCGGTTGGGAATTCTTCCGCCAGACGCCACTCTTCCAGTGGCCCCTGACAGCGGTTCCGAATTACGGGGTTTCGTTTCACACCGTGTTGATTTCTGGCAACGCCCTGATCGAACTGCCGCTGAAGTTTTTGAGACCAATTCTTCCGTCGACGTTTCAATATGTCGGAATGTGGATTGTTGGATGTTTTGTGCTGCAGGGCTACTTCGCAGCACGATTGTTGTCTCACTTCGTGTCGGACAGGTTTATCAGATTCGTTGTCGCAGTTTTCTTTGTCGTATCGCCAGCGTTAGTGTTTCGCATTGGAATTGCGGGCCACCCTGCTCTCGGTGCGCATTGGCTCATCCTGTGTGCGTTTTACCTTTATTTTAGTGAACGCCAAAGTCATATTGCCTGGTCAGTGCTCATTGCGCTTGCACTGACGGTGAACATATATATCTCAGCGATGGTGCTCTTTATCTATCTTGCTGCAGTTGGAAAGGTGCTGCTGACTGATCGCGGTGCGAGTCGTGCGCCTGGCATCGGCCGACTCGCATTCGTACCTTTGCTCGTCGGGGCGTTGACGTTTATTGTCATGGGATATCTCGAATATGGAAGTTCGGCCAAGGGGACCGGTTTCTTCCGACTGAATGTCGCGGCTTTCTTTAACCCGGATTTCTCATCGCAAGATTCATTCTCATACGTCCTGGGTCATTTTGGTCCTTTACGATCACGGCCACTAATTGCCCACGAGGGCGAAGGGTTCCAATATTTGGGGCTTGGGGCGATCCTTACCATTCCTCTGCTTTTTCTATATATGGTTGGACAACGTTCAGCGACTTGGTGGAGGACAGGATTTCCGTTGCTGTCTGTATGTTTCCTTCTGTTCCTCGTCGCAGTATCAAATCGCGTGGCTGTTGTTCGTCACGAATTTACTTTTTGGCTACCCTCAAGCATCCTCGATCTGCGTCAGACCTTTCGGGCAGCAACACGGTTTGCTTGGCCAATGTATTACTTGCTCACGCTTGCCGGAGTTGTCGCCATGGTAAAGCTTGTGCGTGGTCGGGTGGCGATAACCATAGTGGCGCTTTTGCTAGTGGGAGTCCACGTATTTGATCAGACTCCTGGTCTGGCATATGCTCACCGCGAATTGTCAGTCCAACCGCCGTATCGCTCGCCCCTCGTGAATCCCGAGTGGAGTAATCTCGCGAAATCGTACAAAAAGATCAATCTATTTCCGAATTTTGATTTACAAGTTGACGAAGGCGTACCGGATGCCGAGTTCTGGAATGAGGAGTGGTACCACTTCGCGCGTTTCGCAGTTGAAAACCGACTCACCACCGGCTTCGGGTACATCCCTAGGCCAGTAATAATGTATGTGGAACAGGACAACAAAAAAATGACGTACGAGTTGACGAGCGGGAATCTAGAGGCAAATGCGATCTATATCTTGGCCAACCCGGAAACATGGAAGGCCGCAAAAGGGAACCTGGACGAGAAGTCGCGTGCGCTTGTCCTCGATGGCTATTACGTGATTTTGGGTCCGATCATTTCGAAATAGTCGCACCAACATCGGGTCGACTCGTGAGCCAGGCGCCGATGATGACGACGATCATGCCAAGCAGAGAAAGTCCGATGAGTGTTTCGTCATTTATTACAACGCCGAGGAACGCGCCGACAATTGGTGTGAAATAGGTGGGAATCATGCTGCGCACTGGGCCAGTTCGCACGGCGAGCATCGCGAACAACGCAAAGGCGGCTCCGGTACCAAGTGCGCCGAGTGCGGCGACCGCACTGAGAGAAACCCACGAAAACTCTGATTTCGCCAGACCGTCAAGGGCAAGTGGTGCCGAGATAACGCATGCGGCCAGCTCAACACGCAGCATCAGTGCTATGGGGTGATAAGCGATTTGCAGTGGCCGCGCTGCGTTTACCGCGACGGCATAGCACACGAGCGCGATCAGCAGAAACACAATGCCACGAACATCAGCAGATGATCCTTCCGCAATTGACGGCAATGCGATAAGTGCGATGCCGGCACAGCCAACCAGTACAGCAACGGTGCGCTGAGCGCTCGGTAGCGATCGCGTCCAGATGGCGGTTACCACTGCGACGACAACGGGGAGCCCACCATTCATCATCCCGGTGATACTTGTGGATACAGTTTGCTCGGCGAGTGGGTAGAGCAAAAACGGTGTCGCCATCCACACCAGGCCAAGAAACCAGACCAATGGCCAATCGCCACGATCAATTTTCTGTCGGGCGCCGGGAAGGAAGGCGAGCGCCAGTGCGCCAAAAGCGGTGCGAGCAAACGGAATAACAGTTGAGTCAAAGTGTCGGATCGACAAGTTGATTAACAGAAAAGATGAGCCCCA
>JBKJXI010000175.1:0-5594 GCA_046716325.1 Ilumatobacteraceae bacterium
AGCTCCAACAGTTTGTGAGCGAAGAACGGGAGCGTCACACCGTTTACCCGCCGCATGCCGATGTATTCAACGCACTTCACCTCACTCCATTTAATGAGGTACGGGTCGTCATTCTCGGACAGGACCCATACCACGGACCGAACCAGGCCCATGGATTGGCTTTTTCCGTTCGCCGCGATGTCGCAATTCCTCCTTCACTAGCCAACATTTTCAAAGAACTCCACGCCGATCTCGGAATACCGGCGCCAGACCATGGCTGTCTTGAAAGCTGGTCAATGCAGGGTGTCCTTCTGCTAAATGCAACTCTTACCGTTCGCGCAGGTCACGCCGCCTCTCATCACGGCAAGGGTTGGGAAATCTTCACCGATTCCATCATCAGTACCCTCGGCGAGTCGCAACGACCAATCGTATTTGTTCTGTGGGGTAACTTCGCCCGTCACAAGAGGCGACTGATCACTCAAGCTCATCACCAAGTGATCGAGTCGGCCCACCCCTCGCCGCTGTCGGCTCACGCCGGGTTTATCGGATCCCGACCATTTTCGGCAATCAATTCGGCGTTGACTTCAATTGGCAGCACACCGATCAATTGGAACACCAACAACTAGGTTGTTCGCCATGGCTTCGATCCGTCGACACATATTTATCGACTGCGATCCACAAACTGTGTGGAAATTTGTCGGTGCCCCGGAGCGCCTTCACGAGTGGTTCCCGATCACATCTACGCGTGTCGAGGGCAACAAGCGTTGGATCACACTCGATAGTGGAAACATCTTCGAAGAGGATATTGTCACCCTTGACCACGATCTCCGACGTTTCCAATACTCGATCGTAAACAATCCGCTGATTACGTCGCATCGCGGAACGGTGGATGTCATTGATGACGGCCGTGGCGGCTGCCTGGTGATGTATAGCACCGACATGGAGCCGGAGGCGCTTGCATTGCCAATCGGAGGAGCGGCCGGGGCGGGACTGCAGACACTCAAAGACATGTTCGATCGAAAGAAATAAATGGGACGCAAGATTCTCTTCGTCACCTCCGATCAACAACGTTATGACGCGCTCGGTTGCAATGGCGGAGCAATCGCTCGTACCCCAGCGTTGGACGCGTTAAGCACTGCCGGCATCACATACGACCGCGCCCATCCGCAAAATGTCGTGTGTATGCCGTCGCGCAGCACAATGCTTACTGGCCAACATGTGAGCACGCATGGTGTGTGGATGAACGGCGTTCCACTTCCGGAGGATGCGCCAAGTATCGCCAGCGACTTGCGTCGGGCCGGATATCGCACGGCGCTCATCGGCAAGGCACACTTTGAGCCGCTGTTGGATCCGTTTCTGCGATTCGCCGAGAATCGATTTGGAGCACATGGTGTGTTCACCGAACTCGATGACGTCACGCGAGATCCGCATCGGGGCTTCGACCATATGGAACTGGCCACCCATGGCGCTGTCGGACCATTGCACTATTCGCAATGGATGCGTCACAATCATCCCGAGGCTATTGACGGGTTCTACCGAGTGCTGGATCACGAATTGCAGGTGAACGCGGCGGGCGGAGGCGACACGGGCGCGCCGCAGGTGCGACTCAATCCAATCAATCGCGAGTGGTATCACACCGATTGGGTCGCAAATCAAACTATCGCCTGGCTTGATTCGCTTCCGGACGACGCGGATTGGTTTTGCTGGATGAGTTTTCCTGATCCGCACCATCCGTGGGACCCTCCAGAATCCGAACTGCATCGCATTCGGTGGAAAGATCTCGATGTACCCGCGGGTTACATCGGCGATGCCACGGCACGTGAAGCGGTGCTAGATGACAAGCTTCGCCATTGGCGAGGATGGTACGACGGAACGTTTGTCTCCAATTATGAAGCTCCCGCACATTGGGTACCGGCCACACTGACGGCCGATCAGGTACGGGAAGTCAATGCATTGACGCACATCGAAAACGAACTGATCGATGAGGCACTATCCCGAGTACTTAGTGTGGTTGAAAGCCGCGGTTGGGGTGGCGATCTGGATGTTCTCTACACCACCGATCATGGCGAATTTCAAGGTGACTTCGGATTGCTGTTCAAGGGTCCCTATCATGTTGATTCCCTGATGCGCTTGCCACTCATCTGGAGACCCGCCCCATCGGCCGAGGTCGCGCCGGCGCGGGTGGCGGAACCGGTTGGATTGGTTTCACTGGCGGCAACCTTTGCCCACATCGCCGGTATTCCACGGCCTTCGTATGTCGAGGCGCCGCGACTCCCATTCGACAGTGCGGACGCCAAGTCGCTTGGCCACGAACGCGTGCTCACCGAGTGGGACAGCGTGCTGTTCGGCAAGATCGTGCACCTCCGCACCATTTGTCGCGACAATTGGGTGTGCACCGCGGCCCTATCGGGGACGATGAACTCGGCAGGCGAAGGCGAACTCTACGATCTCATTCACGATCCGTTACAACACGTGAATCGCTGGGACGACCCGGCTGTTCGCATTATCCGAGACGATCTTCTTGCCGACTTGTGGGACCATTTGCCACAACGCGCCTCACCTCGACGGGATGTGGATGCTCCCGTCTAGACCAAATGGACTAGGCGGGAATCTGTTGGGTGATGCAGTGAATTCCTCCTCCTCCATAGCCCAGGACGGCCCCGACATCCAAGCCAATTATTTCGACATCATCGATGAACTCGCCGAGTAGAGCGAGCATGTCCGTGTCGGCTGGATGCCCACATGTTGGAACAATTACGGCTCCATTGCAGAAGTAGAAATTTAGATACGGAACCTGGATCCGCCTTCCACCAAATTCAATGACCGGCAGGATCGGAATTTCGCATAGATCCACATCGAAGCGTTCGACAACCTGGCGATTCCGAGCCAGGCGAGCGAAGTCATCTTCCATTTCGTCATCGCAGCGTTGAATGACGATGGTTCGTGGCCCAATAAATGCGGCCACATTGTCAACATGACCGTCGGTGTCGTTATCAAGCGATAGTCCATGAGGTAGCCACATCACCTCCCTGACCCCAAATTCGGCGCACAGGCGCTGCTCGATCTGCGCGCGCGACATGCGCGGATTGCGATTCGGGTTCAACAGGCATTGCTCGGTGGTGACGAGAAATCCAGTTCCGTCGACGTTGATCGAGCCACCTTCCAACACCATGTCGATGCTGCGAATCGGATGTCCGGCGTATGTGGACCAGGCAGAGGCGATATCTGCGTCACAGTCGTACGGGGAATACTTGTTTCCCCAGCCATTGAAAATCCAATCTCCAGCAACTCGATTGTCCGAGTCATCCAATACATAGATGGGGCCGGTATCGCGAAACCACGAATCGTCGATGGGCAGTGCTACTACCTCGACGGCTCCCCCACACATCTGCCGTGCCCGTTCCACATGTTCGGTATTGGCAATCATCGTCACTGGCTCGAATGCCGAAACTGTGCGCGCGAGTGCGGCGTGTGCGCGCTCGGCCTCCCCCATAAATTGGCCATACAGTTCGCGACGGGACGGCCAGCAAATCACGGTTCGCTCGTGTCGGGCGAACTCTGGCAACATTTTCACTTCGTGAAGCCGTCCAAACTTGTGATTGAACGATACAACTCGGGGCGACGATCGCGAAACAGACCCCACGACGATCGCATCGCGCGAACCTCGTCGAGGTCAAAGGTCGCAACCAGAACATCCTCGTCGGTCCGATTTGCCTCGGCGATCTTGGCTCCGGTGGCGTCGGTAATAAATGAACTGCCGTAGAAAGTAATGCTGTTGTCAACGCCAATTTCATGACCCGTACGGTTGGCGGCGATTAAGGGAACGATATTTGCACCCGCGTGACCCTGCATGACCCGCTGCCAATGACCAGACGAATCCCACTCGGGGTTTGGCGGCTCGCTACCGATTGCCGTCGGATACAACAACAACTCCGCTCCCTGCAATGCCATGCTTCGACTTGCTTCGGGAAACCATTGGTCCCAACAAATTCCGACCCCGATCGTCGCATGCCTAGTCTGCCACACGCGGAACCCAGTATCTCCTGGGCTGAAATAAAATTTCTCGTTGTAGCCAGGACCATCGGGAATGTGGCTCTTGCGGTAAATTCCAAGCATCGCACCATCGGCATCCACGATTGCAACCGTATTAAATAGCGCATTATTGGCCCGCTCGAACACGCTGATCGGCATTACCAGATTAAGTTCAGCAGCAATTCGCTGAAAATGTGCGATCGTTGGATGACCAACAATTGGAATTGCTCGGGCGAGATCTTCGGCCCGCTGGTCCTTGCAAAAATAGTGACCCTCAAACAATTCCGGGATCAGCACAATTTGGGCGCCCTTGGCTGCGGCGTCGCGGACAAGCCGCTCCGCCGTGGCCACATTTGTCGCAACATCAGGTGCCATCGACATCTGAATGGCGGCGACGGTGACGCTCATGCTCACGCCAGTCTCAAATGTGTCCGAACCAATCGGTTGAACTACTTGAGCGCCGTCTCAATGGCGGCGAGAACTTCGGGAGAATCCGGGACTACGGTCGGATTGAAACGGGCGACGACGCTTCCGTCGCGACCAACCAAGAATTTCTCGAAGTTCCAGCGGATATCACCCGAATGTCCTCCGGAGTCGGCGACTTTCGTCAATTCTGTATACAACGGGTGTTGATGGTCGCCGTTCACGTCGACTTTTTCGGAGAGTGGAAACGTCACATTGTAATTGAGCGAGCAAAATGACTGGATCTCTTCGGCGGCACCCGGTTCTTGACCGGCAAACTGATTGCAAGGCACGCCCAGAACACTGAATCCGCGGCCGGAAAGATCGGTATGCAGTTTCTGCATCGCCTCGTATTGAGGTGTGAGGCCGCACTTCGACGCCACATTCACGACCAAGGTGACTTTTCCTTTGACCTCATCTAGCACGTTTCCAGAGCCGGACAATTTCCCAATGCTGTTGTCATAGACCGACATCGCGTTCTCCCTGTTCATCGACTTGGCGGTGATACCGCCATTGATCGTAACGGTCTAGCGTGCACCTGCTACACAACAGGTATGCCTCGAAGCACATTTGATGAGTCATTTTACAAGAGGTTCTATGCCGGCGCTCCTGTGCACAGTCGGCGAAAGATCGATTCACTGGCCACAGCCGTGCACAGCATGTGTGCTTGGTGGGATGTCCGTATTTCTAAGGTTCTTGATGTGGGCTCGGGCCGCGGATATTGGCGCGACTGGTATGTCACTCATCATCCTCGGGTCAAGGTGCGCTCGATCGATGTGAGCGAGCATGCCTGTTCGAAATATCACCACGAGTTGCGAGACATCAGCAAATGGCAACCAAATGGCCGGTTTGATCTTGTCATCTGCCAGAGCGTTCTGCAATACCTGCCTAATAAAAGTGCCGATGCGGCGATTCGACATCTCGCTGAGGCAACAAAACAGGTCATGTATCTCGAGGTGCCGACTTCTTCCGATCTGAGATCCACGGTGGATCGAAAATCCACGGATCTTGACATTTACTCGCGCAGCGGCGATTGGTACCGCAAGCGACTGCTCAAGCACTTTGTCCACGCCGGCTCTGGACTCTGGATCGCCAAGACCAGTGCCGTCGCCCTTTACGAA
>JBKJXI010000176.1:0-5359 GCA_046716325.1 Ilumatobacteraceae bacterium
ATACCAGATATGGACGACGGGTGCTGCAAGCTCGATGTGTCCCATGCGCTCGCGGCGCACCTTGGAGCGTGTGACTTCAACGCCGCACTTTTCACAAATGATTCCCTTGAAGCGCACGCGCTTGTACTTGCCGCAGTAGCACTCCCAGTCGCGCGTTGGGCCAAATGTTTTCTCGCAGAACAGACCGTCGCGCTCGGGACGAAGCGTACGGTAATTGATTGTCTCGGGCTTCTTTACTTCTCCGCGAGACCAATTACGAATATCATCGGCCGTAGCCAAGCCAATTCGCAATTGCTCAAAGCTGTTGACGTCAAGTTTCTTCTTGATGTCTTCTGCTACATCAGCCATCTTGTTTCCTCTTCCTCTTTGAATTCAGCGTCTCTTCGTCGAATAATTCTCTATAGCCAGGCTTATTTAGAACGCGCGCTCACGGCGTCGCTCCCTTTCACGATCGTCGGCATCCGAGCCACGCTCCGGTCGACTGATGTCGATGCCCAGTTCCTGCGTGGTGCGGAAGACGTCTTCGTCGAGGTCGGTCAATTCGATTTCCTTGCCCTCGTTGGAGATGACTTCGACGTCAAGGCATAGCGCCTGCATTTCCTTCATCAACACCTTGAAGCTTTCGGGAATCCCCGGCTCCGGAATGTTTTCCCCCTTGACGATGGCCTCGTACACACGAACACGACCCAATACGTCGTCGCTCTTGATCGTCAGCAATTCCTGCAAGCAATAGGCGGCTCCGTAGGCCTCGAGTGCCCACACTTCCATTTCACCGAATCGCTGCCCACCGAATTGGGCCTTACCACCCAACGGCTGTTGCGTGATCATGCTGTATGGACCGGTTGAACGAGCGTGGATCTTGTCGTCAACCAAGTGCGACAACTTGAGGATGTACTTGTAGCCAACCGTGATCGGGTTGTCGTAGTACTCGCCGGTGCGACCGTTACGCAAGCGCGTCTTACCGTCGCGGCCCACCAGTCGAACGCCGTCTACCGATTCGGGATTTAGGTTGTCAAGAATCGACTGAATAGTTGGATGGCTGCCCGAGGCTTCGTCTTCGTCCCAGCGCGCGCCGTCAAACACGGGTGTGGCAATGAAGGTTGCCGGCTTGGTGTTGATGCGTGTCTTGGTTTCGGTGCCGCGAATTGGCGCATCGCCCACCGTCTTGTTGTTCTTGACATCGCTCCAACCCCACCTGGCGCAATAGCCGAGGTGAGCCTCGAGTACCTGACCGATGTTCATGCGGCTCGGAACGCCGAGTGGGTTCAAGATGATGTCGACTGGCGTACCGTCGTCGAGATACGGCATGTCTTCGAGGGGCAGGATCTTGGAGATCACTCCTTTATTACCGTGACGACCGGCCAACTTGTCACCGACGCTGATCTTGCGTTTCTGGGCGACATAGATACGCACGAGCTGATTGACTCCCGGTGGCAGTTCATCGCCGGCCACGCGGTCACCCGGATCTCGGGACAACACCTTGACATCGATCACCTTGCCGTTTTCGCCGTGTGGAACCTTGAGGCTCGTATCGCGGACCTCGCGAGCCTTCTCACCGAAGATCGCTCGCAACAGCCGCTCTTCCGGCGTCAGCTCGGTTTCGCCCTTAGGGGTGACCTTGCCGACCAGAACATCGCCTGGGCCCACCTCTGCACCGACGCGAATAATTCCGCGGTCGTCAAGATCGGCCAAGATGTCATCCGAAAGGTTTGGGATGTCGCGGGTGATTTCTTCCGGGCCCAATTTCGTATCGCGAGCATCTACCTCGTACTCCTTGATGTGAATCGAGGTAAGAACATCTTCCTTTACCAGACGCTCGCTGAGGATAATTGCGTCTTCGAAGTTGTAACCCTCCCATGGCATGAACGCCACCAACAGGTTCTTACCGAGTGCAAGTTCGCCCATGTCGGTACTTGGTCCATCCGCAAGCAGATCGCCCTTGGCCACAACTTGACCTTCCTTGACGCGCACCACATGGTTAATGCAGGTGTCTTGATTGGAGCGGCGAAACTTGAACAACTTGTGCTCACCCTCGCTCTTTTTTAAATTGTCGTAGGCAACAGTGATTGTGTCGCCGGATACCGAGGTCACAGTTCCGCTGTCCTTGGCCATGACGAGATCGGCACCGTCGCGGGCGGCCCGAACTTCGATACCGGTTCCGATATACGGAGCCTCTGCGCGCAGAAGCGGAACGGCCTGACGCTGCATGTTGGCACCCATCAGGGCACGGTTGGCATCGTCGTGTTCGAGGAACGGAATAAGTGCGGTCGCAACCGAAACAATTTGCTTCGGCGAAACATCGATGAAGTCGACCTCGTCTGGGCTGACGTAACCAATGTCGGTTGTTGAGCCAAAGAAACTCTCCGCTTCAAGCATCTTCTTCAGGTCGTCAAGACTGGCGGCCTGAGGCGATCGGCGTACGAGCACCTTTGCTTGCTTGAATGATCCATCGGCGTTCAACGGCGTGTTGGCCTGGGCGACGACGTAATTTTCTTCTTCGTCGGCCGGCATGTAGACGATCTCGTCCGTTACCCAGCCGTCTTTGACTCGACGATACGGACTCTCGATGAATCCAAATGGGTTCACTCGGGCAAAAGTGGACAAAGCACCGATGAGTCCAATGTTTGGACCCTCGGGTGTTTCAATCGGGCACATTCGACCGTAGTGAGAAAAGTGCACGTCGCGAACTTCGAAGCCCGCGCGCTCACGGCTCAATCCACCCGGTCCGAGCGCCGAGAGACGACGGCGGTGAGTCAGACCCGACAGCGGGTTCACCTGGTCCATGAACTGGGACAGTTGCGAAGTGCCGAAGAACTCCTTGATCGCGGCCACAACCGGCCGCACATTGATCAGCGTCTGTGGCGAGATGGCTTCGACATCTTGCGTGGTCATTCGCTCGCGCACGACTCGTTCCATTCGCGAAAGGCCGATACGCACTTGGTTCTGGATCAGTTCGCCAACGGAGCGAATTCGACGGTTGGCAAAGTGGTCCTGATCGTCGAGTCGGTAGCCGGGCTCCTGCTTAACGAGGTGCAATAGATACGTAATCGTTGCCAACACTTCGCAGCGGCTGAGCACTTCTTGCCCTTCGGCCGGCACATCAAGTTGACCGAACTCTGGACCCTTTTTCAAACTAAACAGTGTCGCCAGCTTTTCGACTTCCGGTCCGAGTTTTCGATTCAGTTTGTAACGACCGACTCGTGATAAGTCGTAGCGGCGGTTCTCGAAAAATGCCGATTCAAAATACGCCCGTGCGGATTCGGCGGTTGGCGGTTCGCCTGGGCGAGCACGCTTGTAAATCTCGATCAATGCTTCTTCTCGGGTTGGAGCGACCGAACGCTCCTTTTCCCATTGACCTTCGAGAAAACCGAAGTAGGAGACAAAGCGATCGATAAAGCCCGGTGCGTTCTCTTCGTCGTATCCGAGTGCGCGCAAGATGGTAAACACGCCGAGACGACGCTTGCGGGCAACACGTGTTCCGCAGGTGACATCCTTACCCGGCTTTTGCTCGACATCGAACTCCAACCACTCACCGCGATAGGGATGAATCGTGCCCTTGACAAGTTGATACTTGGACAGATTGCGCAGGCGGTACCGCTCGCCTGGTTCGAAAATGACGCCCGGCGAGCGAACCAATTGCGAGACCACGACGCGCTCGGTGCCGTTAATGATGAACGTGCCCTTTTCCGTCATTTTTGGGAAGTCGCCCATGAACACGGTTTGCTCTTTGATTTCGCCCGTTGGTTTGTTGAGGAATCGTGCGCGCACAAAAACCGGCGCCGCATAAGTCATATCCCGTTCGCGACATTCCGCAACCGTGAACTTTGGCTTCGGGCAGAGGTCTTCGTCGTCGGGATTGAACTCGAGCTCTAGTTGTAGGTCGTCGCTGAAACCCTTGATCGGAGAAATATCATCGAATGCTTCGCGGAGTCCGTCCTTCAAAAACCATTCGAAGCTCGCGCGTTGGACTGCAATGAGGTCGGGAAGTTCAAGGATTTCTGGAAGGGTCGCGAACGAATACCGTTCGCGTGCTGCCGCACGTGAGGCCACAGATTTACTCCTGATCGAGAAGCGGTGAATACGTATCGACGCGCCGAATGAACGACCTCAACGAGGGGCTCAGGGGGCAACGCACGGCAACGGACTATCATACCGCCGATTTGGCGAAAATGACAGGCCCTTGGCTTGTCGCCACGCGCCGGGGGTCGAGCCCCAGGCACGCGACTAATTGTTACTGCAGTTCGACGGTTGCGCCTGCGGCTTCGAGTTTGGCCTTCGCTTTTTCGGCGTCGTCCTTGCTGACATTTTCCAATACTGGCTTTGGGGCGCCATCGACGAGGTCTTTGGCTTCCTTTAGTCCAAGGCTTGTCAATTCGCGTACCGCCTTGATGACCTGAATTTTCTGGGCGCCACCCTCTTTCAGAACGACGGTGAATTCGTCCTTTTCGGCAGCGGCCGCTGGGGCTTCGCCACCTGCGCCTGCAGCGGCTACCGCCACTGGGGCTGCGGCGGTGACGCCGAACTTCACCTCAAAGGAATCGAGCAAGTCTTTGAGCTCGAGAACCGTGAGTTCGGAAATCCCGTCGAGGATTTGGTCTTTGGTCAGTGCCATGGTGATTCTCCTGTTTTGGTATGTATGGATCTTGGATTTGGGGACTATTGCTTACGCAGCATCTTTGGATTCGAGTAGGGACTTAATTCCGTATGCCACCCGGCGCATCGGCGCCTGGAGCAAATTGGCGGTCTTGTTGAGCGGTGCCTGCAGCATGCCCGCCAGTTGCGCCAGCAATACTTCGCGCGACGGCAGGTCGGCAATCATCTTGAGGTCGACGGCGGACACCTTTTTGCCACCGATTACCCCACCCTTGAGGATGAGCAATTGATCAACTTTGGCGTGATCACGAAGTGTTTTGGCAACGATCGAGGCATCACCGCGCACGAACGTAATCGCCGATGGTCCCGTAAGCAGATCCTCGAGACCCTCCACTCCGGCATCCTTGGCGCCGAATCGCGCCAGCGTGTTCTTGTACACCTTGTACTCGGCGCCATGCACGCGCAATGCGCGACGAAGTTTGGCCAGCGAGCTGACGGTCATACCGCGGAATTCAGTGATTAAGGCGGCGTCGGCCGTGGACAGTTTTTCGCTCACTTCGCTGACGACTGCGGCCTTTTGGGCACTTGGAGTTGTTGGCATGGCGACCCTCTGCTTACTTCTGGGAATACATCTGGCTGAAGGTTCGGGCGCCCGTCGGAGACAACGAACGCCTCGGGCGCGGCGACTGTGTCGCTTCCGAAGTATCCGCCTCGTCTGGATGAACCGAAGTTCGTTTTAATCACTCGGATTTCGAGTGAACCAGAT
>JBKJXI010000177.1:0-3281 GCA_046716325.1 Ilumatobacteraceae bacterium
TGGCCGTAATAAACGGAAGATTGATTTGGGTTTGCGGGGTCTGCGACAACTCAATCTTTGCCTTTTCCGCAGCCTCTTTTAGTCGCTGAGTCGCCATTCGGTCGGCCGCCAAGTCGATGCCATGGGCGGACTTGAACTGCTGCACCAACCAGTCGATAACCCGCTGATCCCAGTCGTCACCGCCTAGGTGAGTGTCACCGTGGGTGCTTTTGACTTCAAAAACTCCGTCGCCAATTTCAAGCACACTGACATCGAAGGTTCCGCCACCGAGGTCGAACACCAAAATGGTTTCATCGTCATTGCCTTTGTCGAGACCGTATGCGAGTGCGGCAGCCGTCGGCTCATTGATAATTCGTAATACCTCAAGACCAGCGATTTGCCCGGCCTCTTTCGTAGCTGTGCGCTGCGCATCATCGAAGTAGGCCGGCACGGTGATCACGGCCTGAGTCACGGTGTCGCCCAAATACGCCTCGGCATCTCTCTTTAGCTTCATCAACGTTCGCGCGCTGATTTCCTGCGGGGTGTAACGCTTGCCATCAATGTCGTCCGATTTCCAGCCTTCGCCCATGTGGCGCTTGATACTGCGAAATGTGCGATCGGGGTTCGTGATCGCCTGGCGCTTGGCGACTTCGCCAACGAGAACCTCGCCGGCTTTGGAAAATGCAACCACCGACGGGGTTGTGCGAGCACCTTCGGCGTTTGGAATCACAATTGGCTCACCCGCTTCTAAGACCGCAACAACTGAGTTTGTGGTTCCGAGGTCAATTCCTACTGCTCTGGCCATGGGGTTTCCTTTGCTGAAATGTTGGAAAGATACCGATTGAGGGGATAATTCTACGCCAGCCTCAAGTACCTAACAACCCGGAACTAAGAAAACTTGAGTCGATACGACTCAAGTCAGCCACAATTCCCCCACTCTGGCGGGTCAACTATTGTGTGTGGCAATGGAATATCGGCAATGACTGGCTCGCTCGTAGTGCTCCGACATGGGCAAAGTACGTGGAATGAACTCAACTTATTTACAGGCTGGCACGATGTCCCACTTAGCCCGACCGGAATCCAAGAAGCTCGACAAGCCGGGATCACCATGGGCCAAGCCGGACTGCACTTTGATGCTGCCCACACGAGTCTGCTCAGCCGAGCGATTGAAACGTCCCGCTTGGCCCTCTACGAACTGGGCCAAGATGACCTCGTAGTTCGGCGCGACTGGCGCCTGAACGAACGCCACTACGGCTCGTTGCAGGGACTTGATAAGAGGAGCGCTACCGCACTCTATGGAGCCGAACAGATCGAAACTTGGCGCAGAAGCTTTGATGTCGCCCCTCCGCCCATCGAGAAATCCAGTCCAGAACATCCGCTCAATGATCCGCACTACATCGCATTAATAGATGAGGGGTTCGATCCAGAGTTGCTCCCGGCAACCGAGTGCCTCAAGGACGTACTGTCCCGAGTAGTCCCTTTCTTCGAGCAAATCGTGGCCCCACAGTTGGCCGACAGTCTCGATGTCCTCGTCACTGCCCACGGAAATTCACTACGCGCACTTTTTATGCATTTGGAAGGCATTTCGCCAGCCGATATCGCCAAGATCAACATTCCAACGGGTGTTCCACGGCTGTACACATTCGGTGCACATTTGGAAGTAAGCGCGACGAGGTATCTCGGCGATCCCGAAAAAATTGCCGCTGCGACACTAAGCGTGTCTCGGCAATCGACTCCATAGCGAAACTTGAGGCAAACAGACGCCGGTCCGGTCGAACCAACTAGCGTTATCGCGTCATGGACACCAAGCTGGACACCACATTGACGAGCAAAAAGCGCCTACGGCCGCACCAGATTTCCATCGCTCTTGGAGTAGGAATTGGAACGTTTACCATCATTTCTGGAGTTGTTCCCCAACTCACCAAGTGGGACAGCGACTCGACCGTGCATCGAACGGTTTTTGGCGGCATTCCTGGAGCGTTGCAAGTGGCCTTCTACTCGGTGATCCCAATGTTGCTCGTGTGGGGTTCCTTTCGTTTTGCGGACCGAATTCGCAACTGGGAACGAGGGACGCCGGATAACCGCAAGACGACCAAGAAAAATGTTAAGCGCCGAGTAGCGGACTATCGAGCCGGTGTGTACATGCGAACACTATTGAGAGACAGTGCCGCAGGTCTGATGCACTCGATGATGTATTTCGGATTCCTTGTCTTGCTCGGAGTGACAACTGTGCTCGAAATCGACCACCAGTTGCCGCCGACGCTTAAATTTCTCCACGGAGACGTGTATCGCGGCTATGCCATGGTGGGCGATGCGGCGGGATTGGTCTTCCTTGGCGGGGTGATCTGGGCAATTCTGCGTCGTTATGTCCAACGCCCATATCGAATTCGGATCAAAACAAAGCCCGAGCATGCAGTCATCCTTGGGGTTCTGCTTGCAATTGCGGTGAGCGGTTTTGGCGCCGAAGCTTTTCGAATTGCCGAACGGCAAGCCTCCGGACACAACCTCGATTACGAAAAGTGGAGCTTCGTCGGCTATCCCTTGGCCCAGTTGGTGAACTCGGCTTCTGCAACCACTCTGGCAACGTGGCATCAGGCTTGGTGGATCGCTCATGTCTTGGCGTTTGTGGTATTTCTGGCGATTTTGCCGATCACCATGTTGCGGCACATGTTCACATCTCCGATGAACATGTATCTCAAGGATCGTCAGCGACCCAAAGGGGCGATGCGGGCGATGCCAAATCTCAGCGAAACTTCACTGGAGTCATTTGGTGTTCATGTTGTCGAAGACTTCACTTGGAAACAACTGCTCGACTTGGATGCGTGCACCATGTGTGGTCGATGCACAAGTGTTTGTCCCGCTCATGCCACTGGCAAACCACTTGATCCGCGGGAAATTATTCTGAAGAGCGGAGAAGTAATGGCGGCAACTGCCGCTCATGCTCCGGGAGGCAGGGTGTCGCCGCCAATCGGTGTTGACTCTGAAATCACGATCTCGGCCGACTCCCTGTTCGAACGAATCACCGCCGACGAAATTTGGGCATGCACAAGTTGTAGGGCGTGCGACGAGATTTGTCCGGTGCACATTGAAATTCTCGACAAGATTCTTGATATGCGCCGATACCTCACGCTCATGGAAAGCGACTTTCCGGCCGAACTTGGCACCGCGTACCGGGCGATGGAAAACCAAGGAAACCCGTGGGGAATGAATCAGGGTGAGCGGGGGGATTGGGCCAGGGGTCTAGACGTCACCGTGATCGATCCGGGTTCACCGCTGACCAACGAATATCTCTATTGGGTTGG
>JBKJXI010000178.1:0-5815 GCA_046716325.1 Ilumatobacteraceae bacterium
GTGTCATGGCGTCCTCGGCGTAGTCAAATAGCCGTGTTCCACTCCCGAGCAAAATCGGAAACACCATTAACCTGAATTCGTCAACCAGATCATGCGCGATAAGAGAGGTGACGAGGGTGCGGCTTCCCGGCACCAAGATATTGCCCTCAAACTCGTTCCTAAGTTGCTTAACCGCGGTCATCACATCTCCGCGGAGCACCGTCGTGTTGTTCCACTCGGCGTTGGTGAGGGTCGTTGAGGCCACAAACTTGGGCATGCTATTCATTTTGTCGGCGAATGCGCCTTCCATAAAGGGCCAGGCGCTGGCGAAGCTTTCGTATGTCGTGCGACCGAGTAGGAGCGCCTGGTGGGCGAGCACTTCGTCCAACTTGTACTGGATTTGTTCGGAATCTTGGAATTTGAACACCCAACCGGTGTGTCGATAGCCGGGTTCACCACCCGGTGCCTCCACCACTCCGTCGAGTGAGACAAACTCTGACACGACAATTCTGGCCATCAATGAACCTCGATGCTGTAGAAGCAGGAAAACCCGCTAGCGCTATTAGAATACGACAAATGCCTTCTCAAGATCGCGGCCCTCGTCGCCCGCGTACAGGCGGTTCGCGCCCAGGCGCGCCGCGCTCCGCCAATCCACGCACGGGCAAGCCACGCTCAGCAGGTACGGGCACGGGTCGCCCTCGGCGAGATGACAGCCGTCCGTCGCGAAGCCGTGACGATCGCCCAAGTTCTGGTCGCCCAGTTCGGGCCGCCCACGGCGGGACAGCGATCGTCCGTCACGCAGTCGTGACGACCGTCCAAGTTCTAGTCGACCATATCGGGGGCGCGACGACCGACCCGCTTCGGGTCGACCAACTTCGGGTCGTCCAAGCACTGGTCGCCCGTTTCGTGATCGTGACGATCGACCGTCGCGCGGCCGAGATGACCGATCAAGTTCCAGTCGGCCAAGTTCCGGACGCCCGTTTCGCGGTCGGGACGACCGATCGAGTCGAAGTCGCGACGATCGCCGCGACGGACCATCACGTCCGCAAACCACTGCACAGCGTAAAGCCGATGAAGTCCACCACCGCACCGGTGGTCGCAAGTACGGCAAAGAGCCGATGCCGGTCACCGAACACACCATCGAGCGTTGGCGAGACGATGGTCCGGTAGGCGGCAAGCCCCGTCGCGAAGAGTCGAGTCACGACGGCAGCGCGCGTCGTCCGTCGGCACGGGCATTGGCCCATGTAGAAGCCACGGTTGCCAAGGCGATCGAGGCGGCGGTAGGTGCCGATGACGCGAAGCGAACAATTGAGCGTTTTGCACTAGCGCTCGACGCATTTGAACGCGAGCGATACCAAGATGCCAAGAAGAGTGTGATGCCAATTGTTAAAAAGTGTGCAGGAATTCCACTCGTGCACGAAGTTGCCGGATTGTCGCTCTATCGATTGGGCCAGTGGAACGATGCCGCCGATCAACTTGAACAGGCCCGCGCCGCTTCGCACGGTTCGACAACAAATCACCCAGTACTTGCCGACTGTTATCGGGCACTCCGGCGATACGAGAAAGTCGACGAATTGTGGAAAGAGTTAAAGGAAGCCTCACCACATCCGTCAATCGTTGCCGAAGGTCGCATTGTGGCCGCCGGTACACTGGCTGATCGCGGTGACCTGCAGGGCGCGGTTCGACTCATGCACCACGGTTCACAAGATCCGCGCAAAGTGCAGGAGTATCACCTACGCGAGTGGTACATGCTTGGTGATTTGTACGATCGCTCCGGCGATGTGATTGCCGCGCGTAAATTGTTTGGTCGAATCGCCGCACATGATCCTCACTTTTCCGATGTCAGCGAGCGCTTGTCCACTCTCGGCACCTGAAATTGCATGGTTCTCGCTAACCCGAAAGCTGTTCGTACGGTTGACTAGATTGAGTACGTGGACATTAAGGCAAACCTAAAGGGCGATCCGGAGGGTTTGCTCACCCATGTTTGCAAAGGAATTCCAAAGTCCTCGCTGACACTGCCCGGTCCAAATTTTATTAGTGAGGTAATGACGCAATCCGATCGGTCGCCGGTGGTGTTGCGCAATCTGGCCTCGCTGTATAACCATGGTCGCCTCGGTGGAACTGGGTATGTTTCGATCTTGCCCGTCGATCAGGGAATCGAGCACTCGGGGGCGGCAAGTTTTTCTCCGAACCCGGCGTACTTTGATCCGGCAAATGTTTGTGAACTGGCCATCGAGGGTGGATGCAATGCGGTCGCCAGCACATTTGGGTTGCTGGGTGCGGTAAGTCGCCGCTACGCACATCGGATTCCCTTCATCGTCAAGATGAATCACAACGAGTTGCTTACCTATCCAAATCGTGCCGATCAAGTGATGTTTGGCGAGGTCGAGCAGGCGTACGACATGGGGGCGGTTGGCGTTGGTGCGACGATTTATTTCGGATCGTCGGAATCGACTCGACAAATCCAGGAGGTTTCATCGGCATTCGCCAAGGCCCACGAGATGGGTATGTTTACCGTGTTGTGGTGCTATTTGCGTAACAGTGAATTCAAGAAAGACGGCGTGGATTATCACTCTTCGGCGGACCTCACGGGTCAGGCTAATCACATCGGCGTGACGATCGAGGCAGACATCATCAAACAGAAACTTCCCGAAAATAACGGCGGGTATAACGCATTCAAGGGCTTTGGAAAAACCAGTTCCAAGGTGTATGACACTCTCACGACCGATCATCCGATCGATCTTGCTCGCTGGCAGGTTGTCAACTGCTACATGGGACGAATCGGCCTAATCAACAGCGGCGGCGAAAGCAAGGGTGAGGGCGACACGGAGGCGGCGGTGCGCACGGCGGTGATCAACAAGCGGGCGGGTGGACAGGGTCTCATTAGCGGTCGCAAGGCATTCCAGCGACCGATGAAAGACGGCGTCAAGTTGCTGAACGCGGTACAGGATGTTTACTTAGACGAGTCAGTCACCATCGCTTAATTGGTAGAGAGCGGACGCAGCACGAGTCCGGTGCGCAGCTTGGGTGTAAAGAAAGTTGATTTGGGCGGCATCAGCAATCCTTCGGTTGCGGTGCGCATGATCTCTGCAACGCTCACGGGTCGAATCAGGATCGCAGCAGTCGCATCGTGCTCGGTGAGTTGGCGCAACAGCTCGTCGACGTCGTGTTCAAATCCCACCGTATGCGGAGTGGCGAGGAGCGCATGTTCCAGCAGCGCGCTATCTAATTGTCGAACACCGACAAACGCTGTGGGTTTGGGCTTCATCCAGGCAATTGTTCGATCTCTCCGCAATAGGCAGAGAGATCCCCGATCTCGCATCTGTTGCAGGGTCGTTTTGCCGAGTAGGCCGGCGTTTTCAATGTCAAAGGAGACTGAAAGTGACTTGCGCAAATCGCTGATCGAAATGTCGCGGTATAGGCGATGGATTGCCGCGACACTGAGTTGATCGCCGGCAAGTTCGCTGACATAGGCGAGCGTGAGTTCGGCCGCCGTGTCGCTTCGACCGGTGCGTTGGCGTACCTCGTCTCGATAGGACCGGCCGACCGCGTAGCGGTGATGGCCGTCGGCAATGACCACGGGATGAGCGGAGATCAAATTGGAGATATCGGCGATTCGGGCTGGATCGCTAACTCGTTCCACGCTATGAACGACTCCATCGGAATCTGTGAGCGAGCCACACGATTCGCCTGGTGCGGTCAGTTTCATGCTTAGCCCAGTGGCCAGCGACAGTCCCCACACCGGAGACATATTCGTTTCAGTCGCACGGGTCAGGTCCAGTCGGTCCGTCTTGGCCTTCGGTGTCGTCCGCTCGTGTGGTAGAACTCCGCCGGCGCCTTCGTCCACGACCTCTAGCGCACCGAGCAAGCCAACCGTCGATCGTTGTGAGCCGAGTGAATCTGTGAATGACATGCGATACAAAGTGAACGACGGAACATCGTCTCTGATAAGTACAGAATCGGCGATCCATTGCTGCAAAATGTCGCCGGCCACACGGTAGGCATCGACGCCCGTTGGCATGTCGAGATGTGAAATATAGTTCGGGTGCCGAGCACACAGCGAAACTCGTTCAGGTTCGCTGACCACATCGTATGGAGGGGCCGTCACTTCACCGAGTTGTAGAAACGGTGCATATCGAATTGCTCGGAAGGCTTCGAATCGAGGCACACTTAGAGGGTGGCATATATAAGCAACTCCAGCAACTCTGCAGCGCCGATTCTTTGCGATCTGGATGGCGTGGTGTGGTTGATGCACCAACCGATAGCGGGATCGATAGAAGCGATCGCCGCACTTCGCGAACGGGGCCACCGAATTCTGTTCGTGACCAACAATTCATCGGCTGTCATCGCCGATCAGGAAGCAAAACTTGCCTCGATGGGCGTCCCGGCCCGCGGTGATGTGTGTACCTCGGCACAGGCAGCAGGCACCTTACTTCGAGTGGGAGAGCGGGTGATGGTGGCGGGAGGTCCGGGTGTGTGTGAGGCGGTTGAGGCCGCCGGGGCGATCGTGGTTTCGAGAAGCGGCGACGGTATCCAAAATGGTGAAGATAGTTCGATCGATCAAAACATCGAAACCGTGATAGTTGGCTATCACAACACCTTTAATTACCGGTCGATGAGCCGAGCGGCAACCGCGGTTCGGCGAGGCGCGCGGCTGATCGGCACCAACGACGATGCCACATATCCAACTCCGAACGGTCTGATTCCAGGCGGCGGAGCGATCCTTGCCGCCGTCGCCACGGCCGCGGGAGTGCGGGCAATAATTGCGGGTAAGCCACATCCCCCAATGGGCGACCATGTGCGTGATGTATTGCAGATGAGCGATCTTTCGTCGGCATGGATGGTCGGAGACCGCGACTCAACCGATGGCGCATTTGCTCGGTCGATTAATGCGCGCTTTGCGCTGGTGCTATCCGGCGTGAGCAACGATGAGGGCCCGCAGCAATCGAGACCCGACCTCATTGTTGACAACCTGGCCCAATTCGCCAGCCACCTGTTGCAATGACACCCCGTCAGGCTCTGAGTGTCGTTTTGGTCAAGCGCGATCTGGCTCCGTCGCGCGACGCCGCCGAGAAACTGATCGTTGACGGTCGGGTACTTGTCAACGGAGCGACGGCGATGTCTGGATCACATCAAGTGGCGCCAAGCGATTCGATACGGATCATCGAGCCAAGTCGCTTTGTCAGTCGCGGAGGAGAAAAGTTGCAAGGCGCAATTGATCGCTTCGGAATTGATTTTGCCGGTAAAAGTGTTCTCGATGCCGGGGCGTCAACCGGAGGCTTTACAGATTGTGCGCTTCAAGCGGGAGCCGCCCATGTCACTTCAGTGGATGTAGGGCGGTCGCTACTGCATGAGCGAATTGCCGGGGATTCACGCGTAGCTGTCGTCGATGAGTGCAATCTTCGGAATCTCTCCGACTATCAGGGCGATCGCCCAATTCGAGACCGGTACGACATCGTGGTTGCAGACGTTTCGTTTATCTCGCTAGCTGCGGTGGCAGATGCGTTATGCAACCGGGTTTCCCCTAATGGCGAGCTCGTGCTGTTGATCAAGCCGCAGTTTGAGGCCGCGAAATCGGAAGCAGATAAAGGATCCGGAGTGATTACGGACCCGGCGGTACATAAGCGGGCGTGCGACTTGGTCACCTCCGCATACCAGTTGCGAGGTTGTGTCGTACTGGGAATCATGCCTTCGCCGATTCGAGGAGCTAGCGGAAACACTGAATTTCTGTTGTATCTCCGTCGCGGGGCTTCGTCGTAGAGTGAAGCCTGATAGTGACATAGTCGTAGAGACATAGTGTTGGTGATCGAACGGGAGGCGCAACGATGACGAATGT
>JBKJXI010000179.1:0-2935 GCA_046716325.1 Ilumatobacteraceae bacterium
CTCCGGCTACATCCATCGGTCGCATTGGGTGCTTCGGATCGTTGGCGATCGATCCAAGTTTGAGGGGCAGGCGAGCAACGGTTGGCGTAACGAGAATGTCCCAACCGTCCGCCCACCACTGGGCAATGTTGCGCCTGTACATGGTTGTCGCATTGACGGCTAGCGCATAGGCGGTGGCCGAGGTGTGCTTGGCGAACTCCATCATCGTCCAGTTCACCAACTCGATGTCGTCGATCGTGGCCTCTCGTTCCAGCATTACCGATAGTCCTTCCCGCGCCACCGACATATTGGTCGACCACAGGGCCGAAAATCGGCGCGAGGAGTCCGGGTCTTCCAATGCCATCGGCCAGGAAAATTCGACTTTGTGGCCAAGTGATTCCAACAGCTTCGCTGTGGCATGGACGCCGTCGCGGCACTCCGCATCGATGGTGCCGGCGGCCGGGTGATGGTCGAGAATGCCAATCCGAAGTTTTTCAACCGGTGCGCCGACCTCGCTGAGGAACGGTTGCTTTGACGCCGGGGCGATGACCCGGTCGCCGACACCCGGACCTTGGGTGGCATCGAGTAATGCCGCACAATCTCTCACCGTGCGCGTCACAGCAAACTGGACGCTGAGATTGGATTCGTCGGCAAATGGCGCGGCGCTGATACGACCCTGGCTGATCTTCAATCCAACTAGCCCGCAACATGATGCAGGGATTCGAATTGATCCGCCGCCATCGCTGGCATGCGCAATTGGCACGAGTCCGGCTGCAACCGCGGCCGCGCTTCCTCCACTTGAGCCGCCCGGAGTTCGGCTGAGATCGTAGGGATTGTGCGTCGCTCCCCAGGCGACGGGCTCGGTGGTAGGGACGCTGCCGAACTCCGGGCTGTTGCCCCGACCGAGAGTGACCAACCCGGCGCGCACGAATCGATTCACCAACTCCGTGCTCTGGGTCGAGATGTAGTTGGCGTTCTTGAGCGCGATGTTGCCGTTTGACATGTGCTGACCCGCGTAGGCGGCCGAGAGATCCTTAAGAACGAATGGAACTCCTCTGAACGGTTTGGACTTGTCGGGAGCCTTTTGCGAGTCAAGTTCCTTGGCCACTTCGCGAGCGTGTTCGAACCATGTGATATTTATCGCATTGAGTTTGGGATTGATGGACTCGATGCGTTCGATTGCGGCTTCGAGCAATTCGCTGGCCGAAGCCTTTCCACTTCGAACCAACTCTCCCTGCGCGAGCGCATCGAGCCACTGTGTTTCTTGCGCTCCTGGTGTCATCAAATCTCCGTATCTACGACCGTGTTATTCCATTCGTTAGGGTACTTCAGACGTGAATGACGCTCTTGTGCCCAAGCAACTTACGGCTCGCGACGTTTTGCGTTCAACCTCGGTCAGACGCCTGCTTGGTAGCAGCCTGGCGTTCTATATCGGGGTCATGCTGCAGGCCGCCACCTTGGGTAAACAGGTGTTTGACATCACAGGGCGTGCGCTCGACATTGGCTGGTTGGGATTGGCAGAGTTTGTTCCCATTGTCTTGTTCGTATTTATTAGCGGAAGCGTTGCCGATCGTTTCAATCGAAAATATGTTGCGGCCTTTGCTCTTGGCGGGGAGTTGATCTGCGCGGTGTCGCTGAGCATTTACGCATATAGCGAACCCACCGCCGTTTGGCCCATTTTCGTGATTGCCGTTCTGTTTGGCTCGTCGCGCGCGTTTCTATCTCCGGCAACGCGATCGATGGCGCCGATGGTTGCTCCAACTGGCGGGTTACCTCCGATCGTTGCGCTGTCGTCGGGGGTGTGGACCTCGGCGATGATTGTCGGTCCTGCCGTGTCGGGACTTCTCTACAGTATTCATCCCGGTATTGCGTATGCGGCAACATCGGTGCTCATCGTGATTGGCATAATCGGCATTTTGCGCGTGCAATTTGTGCGCCCTCCGATGACTCAAGTGGACGAAGACAAACCAACGTTGCACTCGGCCTTCGAGGGACTTCATTTCATCCGCCGAACGCCAATATTGCTCGCCGCCATCTCGCTCGACCTCTTCGCCGTATTATTCGGGGGCGCGATTGCGCTACTCCCGGCAATTGCCGAGAACCAGCTTCATGTTGGCGATGTTGCGTACGGCTGGTTGCGAGCCTCCGCCGGAATTGGGGCGGCGGCGATGGCGGGGTTTCTAGCCATCCGACCGCTGCGGCGGAATGTAGGACGTTTTCTCCTGTTGGCCGTCGGGGTGTTTGGAGCGGGAACGATTGTGCTTGGGGCCACGAAGTCGTATCTCGTGGCCTTCGTTGCCGTACTTGTGCTTAGTGCCGCGGACATGGTGAGCGTGTTCATTCGTGGCTCGATTGCGCCGCTGGTGACTCCGGACGAAAAACGTGGACGGGTGTCGGCGGTGGAAAACGTGTTCATCGGAGCAACCAACGAACTCGGCGCGTTCGAATCGGGGGTGGCATCCCAGGCATTTGGAACTCCGGCTGCGGTCATAGGAGGCGGAATCGCGACAATTGGAATTGTCGGAATTTGGTGGGTCGGATTCCCCTCCCTGCGCGACATTGACCGCTTCAGCGATCTCGAAACTCCCGAGAATCAATCGCCAAGGCATGACAAACTAGATCAATGACGACGGTCGGCGAAAGTGTGAGTCGGGTGATAACGGCCTGCCCGTTGGATTGTCCCGATACTTGTTCGCTCGAGGTAGTCGTCACAGACGGGCGAATAACCGGAATCGACGCGGCGCCAGTAAGTGATATGACGAATCCGTTGACGGATGGATGGATCTGTAAAAAGGTCAAGCATCACGCTCGACGGGTCTATTCGGCGGAACGAATCATGACTCCGCTGATCAGGGTCGGTACCAAAGGATCGGGAGAGTTTCGCCCGGCCTCATGGGATGAAGCGATCGGGGCTATCGGCACTCAGATTCGCCGGGCCATCGCCACTTCCGGTCCG
>JBKJXI010000180.1:0-5443 GCA_046716325.1 Ilumatobacteraceae bacterium
CTCGGCGTGGATGCGAACACCAACAAGATGACCTACAGCGACCTGCAAAAACGACGCGCGATCATTCAAAAACGCATGCGCGAACACTCCGGCCGCTGAATGTGATTCACTCCCTATTCATATGAGGCTGGTTGTCGCTGACTGCAGTGTCACTTACCAAGGCCGACTCGATGCAACGCTTGGCAAGGCAATCCGATTGCTGATGGTCAAGGCAGATGGTTGCGTGGCAATACATTCGGACGGAGGAGCCTATAAGCCGCTCAATTGGATGAATTCTCCAAATACTCTGTCGGAGCAGGCAGATTGTTGGGTTATCACCAATCCCAAGGGCGAGAAACTCACCATTCAAATTCATCACGTGTTCAGCGATACGCGATATGAACTCGGCGACGACGCGGGACTGACCAAGGACGGAGTTGAGGCCCAGCTACAAGAATTACTGGCCGCCTTTCCGGAAAGTATCGAACCAGGGCTGACGCTCATCCGCCGCGAGTATCCCACCGCGGTAGGGCCAGTCGACTTGCTCTGCCGCGATTCGAAGGGAAACACGGTGGCAATCGAAATCAAGCGTCGTGGTGAGATTGATGGAGTCGAGCAACTCACGAGGTATATCGACTGTCTGCGCGCCGACTCGTCATTGGGCGACATTCGCGGCATTTTCGTGGCCCAGGTTGTCAGGCCCCAGGCACGGGTATTGGCGGAGAGTCGTGGCATGAGCTGGTCCGAGGTCGACTACGACCAACTTCGCGGGACTCGAATTGACGAGTTGCGATTGTTCTGATGCAAAACTGGATCTGGTTAGCTCGCTAATCCGCGATAGATCTCGCTAGTCCGCGATAAATAAGCGTTGCCTTTACCCGCGGATTTTCGGACTTTGAGGTGCCGGAAATTCCATACTTGCCATACACGCGACTAAGCACGCGTTCGACCGTCTTTTCGGAGGCGAACGTCCGTTGAGCAATGACGGCGTTGGCCATACCTTCGGCCACTAGCCGCATGACCGAACTTTCCTGGTCCGTAAGAATGAACTCGCTCATCGCACCTCTCGCCCTTAGGGATATCCCCCAATCTTGCGTGGCCCCTTGCAAGCTATTTCACCTCACTATACACTCAGAGTAGTCATTCCAACACAGAGAGCGAGAATACATCTATGAAATTGATCCTGGCAGCCCGCACATTTTTCATGTCACCGAGACCGGACACCGACAGGGGCGCAACCGTAGTTGAATATGCCCTACTCGTGGCCCTCATTGCCCTTGTGGTCATCGGTTCGATCACCTTATTTGGTGAACAACTGGCTGCCTTCTTCGGCGGCCTCGGCAGCAATCTTCCAACACCAACAACAGTTCCTTGATCGACTGGCGGTGCAGATAGCACGTAGTTCCAGTCAGCTTCGGGAATTCGGTGATCTTGGCTCAGAGTCGTGGGAGACTGTATCGCCACCCCTCTTCAGGGTGGCGATACTCGGTGAATTAGGTAGACACACCACCGTTGAGTCGATTCAGTCGTCAAATTTCTTCGACGGTCGGATCGAATTCACTCGACTTGGATTCGAATCGGTACTGGTCAACGAAATCGACGGCACCGCCACCGCGCTGCTGGAAACCAGGCCCACAGCTGTATTTATCGGTTCGGACATTCCGACGATCTTTGCGTTCGGGTTGGCACGGCGACTAATACTCATGTCGGCACCGACCGAAGTCGTGCTGGTAACCACGACCTCGGCCGAGAACTGGGCGCTCGCCGCGCTCATTGGCATTCATAACATCGTCGATCCGGAATCCAGCGAGATCAATTTCATTTCCGCCATCACCGTTGCGGTTGAGCGCGGCGCTCGAATGCATGCGCACTTTGAAGTCACTGCACCCGCCGAAAGGAAGAAGGGCCGCTTAATAGCGGTCCTGTCGCCCAAGGGAGGTTCGGGAAAGACAACGGTGTCGGTGAATGTGGCAACCGCCTTGGCGCAGGCCGCGCCAAACCGAACATTGCTCATTGACTTTGACTGTCAATTTGGCGACGTAGCCACGGCCCTTGGATTGAGCCCCGAGCGCACGCTGACCGATCTAGGAAACCTGACCCACCTTGACGCGACCTCAGTGAAGTTGTTCATGACTAGGGATTCCACCGGTTCGCTCCTCGTGCTGCCGTCGTCTGCTAGTCCGGAGGAGGGCGACCTCATCGATAAGGATTTAGCCGAAGAACTGCTCGACATCATGTTGTACGAGTTCGACTACATCGTGGTTGATACAGCCGCAGGCATCGATGAGCGAAGCCTTGCGGCAATCAGTTGTGCCTCTGACCTCGTCTTCATTGCCAACATGGACGTGCCCAGCGTTCGCAACTTAACAAAGGAATTGCAACTTCTCGATCGACTTGGAAAGCCCACCCAGTCACGACATTTCGTGTTGAATCGGGTGAGCAAGGACTCCGGACTGCAGATTGCCGACATCGTAGAAGCAGTTGGACTTCCGATTTCCAATAGTTTTGTCACTTCTTCGCTTTTGCCCCAGCGATTAAATTCCGGCAAAGCGGTTGTCATTGCGGATCCAAAGTCTTCCGAAGCTAAAGGCTTTGTCGATCTTGCCCACAAGCTACTGACTCCAGATGACCTCGCCGCCGTGACCCCCTCGAAGCGACGGAGATGGCGGCGATAAATATATGGACCTGGCCACGATCAACCACATAAAAGTCACAACCCATCAAGTCAATAAAGTGATCAATCGCCCAAGCCGAGTCGGCGACCTATTGGTCGCGGTCGCGAGATCGCAAACGAGTTCGTGACCTCATGTCTATGCAATTCGCATGCAGGTCTAGGGGCTCGCTCGACTCTAAGGATCGTGTGCGGCGGTGCTGGAATTTGCACTAATCGTCCCTCTGATGTTGATCATGCTCGTCGGAATCATTGAGTTCGGTCGCGCCTATAGCGTCGTGATTTCTCTACAGGGTGCCGTGCGCGAGGGTGCTCGTTCGCTTGCATTGGGCGAGAACTCCATAATTGTCGAAGGTGTCGTTCGATCATCTACACCGGTAACGATCGACGGAATCATACAGACGCCTTGTCCCGTCGCCGGGGGAACGGCGACCGTGGAGGCAAATCAGCTGTTCACGTTTGGCATTCCATTCGTTCCGTTGGGTGCGTTGACGCTTGATGCTAAGGCATCGATGAGATGCGGACTGTAAGGGACGTTATGAAGCACCCGACTCGACTTGAACGTGACCGCGGGGCAATTCTTGTCTGGTTTGCCGCCTTTGCAATTGTGTTGTTGGGTTCTGGTGCGTTGGTCATAGATATGGGTTCGCTATGGAGTGAGCGGCGCGAACTACAAAATGGCGCCGATGCTGCGGCGCTCGCGGTTGCCATTGACTGTGCAAAAACAGCGTGCACCTTGTCTCAATCCACTGCGCTCAACTACGCCAAACTGAGCGCTACCGACGGCGAGGCTGCGGTGTCACTCTGCGGTAAGGGCGCTGGGCTTATCGCATGCTCGTCAGTACCCAACGGTGTATCAGCCGCGGTGGGATATGTCCAAGCATTGACCAGTACATGGAATCCCGGCAACGGCGGATCCTCTGACCAAGTGCAATTTGTTTTTGCACCATTGCTTGATGCTTTGCAGGTGGGTCAAACGGTTCGTGCGATCGCGACGGTGGCATGGGGTTCACTCGGAACTGCAACCGTGTTGCCAATAGTGATATCTAAATGCTCGTTTGACCCAGCATGGGTGGCCGCAGATGGATCTCTTTCGGTTCCGAGTACGCCGATTCGAATATCTTCCAACTCCAACGGGCTCTGCAGTCTCGGCTGGGCCGCAGGATTCGACTTCCTTGCCGATGCGGTCGGTGGTTGTGGCACGACCACGATCGAGATCGATTCGGATGGAACTACGTTGAATGCCGGGAGCGAAGGAATTCTTCCCCAATGCAGGCCAATTATGCAGGCCATTTTCGATAATGGCGAGACATTCGTCGTACCGGTTGCCAAATCTCGGACTTCGCCGGGTACGAATTCAACATATTTGACCGATGGTTTTGCCTCGTTCAAATTGTGCGGCTTCGCACTTGGCGGTGGCTACAACGAAAATTCGTGTTCGCCAACCTGCGACGGGCCCCCATCGCAGGTTCGTATCTGTGGCACATTTCAAACGCTGACTGTCAATGGTGGGGAGTTGGGCAACGGTACCGACTATGGCACCCGAGTATTAAGGATGGTTGGCTAATGAACTCACGGTCATACTTGGTCTCGACATGGTGAGACGCGAGATCCGAATCGCAGCGGGTATTGCCGTGGCCGTCATTGGGACATTCATGCTTTATGCCGTCGTCAACAACCGAGACCCCGACACTGGCGGTCAAGTAATCGAAATTGGACCTGTTGTGGTAGTGAAAACCGCAATACCTCGACAGACGCCAGTCGAGTTGATTGCCGAGAGCGTCGAGGTCGTCCAGATTCCATCAGATCTGATTACTCCGGGCGCCGTATCGTCTCTCAGCGAGATCACGGGTGGTTTCGTCACGTCCACCGAACTTCTTCCAGGTGAACAGCTCTTGGCAGCTCGGTTCAGGAGTCCAGAGAGTCTGACTCGGATTGAGGTTCCCAATTCGTTACAGGAAGTGACCATCCCAATCTTTCCAGAGCGGGCAGTTGGCGGTGCATTTAATCCGGGCGACACACTCGGCGTCATCGCCTCATTTGGTGCTGGCGAAGGTGGCCAAAACTCTTCGTTTATTCTCCACCGAGCGTTAGTCACCGCGGTCCAATTCTCTGCCGGCGACTTAACTATCGCTAGCGCAACGGCAGGTGGTAGCGAGACAAGTGCTCGATCCGCCCCAAATAACCAAATTTTAGTGACGCTGGCGGTTTCTTCCGTCGATGCCGTGCGGCTGGTATTCGCCGCCGAATTTGGGAGTATCTGGTTTAGCCTCGAAGGTCCTTCTGCAAAGGTTGGGGGCGAGGGCACTATCACGCTCGAACGACTGCAGATCCCGCGATGACAAAGCAGGCTTCGCAAAGTTGCTCGATGCCGCGCCGGTCGAAACGCCAGTGCTGGAGGTAATAAACCGATGAAACTTTCCGACTATCTGCACGAGCGTGAACGCGAGGACGATCCGTCCGTCGAGATGCAGCGGCCCACGGCTGCCGACCCGATGTGGTTGGTTCGAAAAAAACTTGCCAGCTCCCTATATGAACGACTGGGTACAAGGCTTTTCGATGCCCAACTGGGTCAGGAGCGACTGGAACAGGTTGTGAGTGGACACATTGACGACTTGTTGACGGCCGAGGGTACCCCGTTGCGCGATGTAGAACGGGCCGCGTTTATCAACCAGATTCTTGACGACGTGTTGGGTCTTGGTCCGATCGAACAATTTCTCCACGACTCAAGCGTGAGTGAGGTGATCGTCAACTCGACCGATCCAATCTATATAGAACGCGAGGGACGTATAG
>JBKJXI010000181.1:0-20054 GCA_046716325.1 Ilumatobacteraceae bacterium
ACGATCACACCACCTCGATTACTCCGCCATCGGGATTTACGACAGTACCCCCATCGGCAATAACGGCGACTCAGCGGGTCAGCACTTCTCCGAACTCCAATCGGGGTCGAATTCCTGGCGAGCCGACCCCGACGCTTTCGCCATTACGAACACCAACACGCAATCCGACCGGAGACTCTTCGAGAGAACCGTCTCACGGCAGCAACCGTCGACTTCTTGGAATCATCGGAGCAGTCCTTGTAATTTGTGCAATTGCGCTGTGGCAGGTGGTCAGACAAACTCAACCCGGCGAACCGGTCGCAGATAGCACGATCGTGGTCTCTTCAAATCTCGAGCCGCTGAGCATTTTGTCAGCGGCAAGTTTTGATCCAAATGGTGACGATGGGCATGAAAATGAAGCACAAATCGGTGCCCTTCTCGACGGCGATCCGGCAACAACGTGGACCACAACTTGTTACAGCAATCAATATTTTGGATCAAAGGAATTTGTTGGAGTTTTGCTTCATCTATCGCGATCGGCAACCGGAACTCTCGGCATTGGAATGTCAAATGCCCCTTGGACGATCGAAATATATACCGCGCAAGACAGAGCGCCGGGTCAACTTTCGGAATGGGGGCAACCCGTTGAAAAGTTGTACAGCACCACCCGACAGAGAGGCATCTTTACAATTTCCTCTCCGGCAAACTATGTCCTTGTGGTACTCCGTGAAGTAGGTCGAAGCAATGAATGTAGTGATGCCAATCCATACCAAGGAATTCTCTCAGGAGTCACCTTCGGCGAGGGTTAGCCTTGAACCATGCCTTCCAATCCATTTACCGATTCACGGTGGGCAGTCAATTCCGTTGAATCGATAGATCGAATCATTGCCTTGGTTCGTCGATACACAACCAGACCACTGGTCGTGGTTGCCAGAGGTTTGGTTTTTGGCGTCTTGGCAATGGCTGCGGGACTGCTTGTCATCACGTTTTTGATCATTGGCGGTACTCGAGGATTGGTGTCACTTGGCGATGTCTGGCTTGCCCATGACACGGCGGTATGGCTCTCTTATATCGCTCTCGGCCTAGTCTTCACCATCACTGGCGCATTGTTGATGCGACGGCGCCGACCACCTCGCAGCTGAAAGGCATTCATGTCGACGGCCACATCTACACACAAGGTTGTGATCATTGGATCAGGTCCGGCCGGACTCACCGCCGCAATTTACGCGGCTCGTGCCAATCTTGCTCCCCTCGTCATCGAGGGAGAGCCTTCGTCGACATCCGACCAGCCCGGCGGTCAACTCATGCTCACTTCCGAGGTGGAAAACTATCCAGGCTTTCCAGATGGAATTACGGGACCGGATCTGATGCTGCGTTTTCGTGACCAAGCGATCCGATTCGGTGCGACATTCATCACGGACAAGGTCACCAAGGTCGACTTTTCCGCGCGTCCGTTTCGGATCTTTATTCGAGATACTGCTTACACCGCGGACTCGGTGATTGTCTCAACCGGGGCACAATCTCTGATGCTCGGTCTGAGCGAAGAGAATCGACTCATTGGCCATGGTTTATCAACATGTGCAACCTGCGATGGATTCTTCTTCCGCGGTCAACAAATCGCAGTAGTTGGTGGCGGTGACTCCGCTTTAGAAGAGGCCTTGTTTCTCACCAAATTTGCTTCTCATGTAACCATTGTGCATCGTCGCGATACCTTGCGGGCGTCCAAAATTATGCAGGATCGCGCCTTCAGGAACGAAAAGATTTCGTTCCTCTGGAACTCGCGAGTGACAAAACTTCACGGTGAGAAAACACTTTCCGGAATCGAAACTACCAGTACCATTGATGGTACAATCTCAAATCTTGATGTCGGCGGAGTGTTCGTGGCCATTGGTCATCGACCAAATACGGATATTTTCAAAGGGATTCTGGACATGGAGGAGAGTGGCTATCTCAAAACTCGATCCGGTTCGACCTATACGAATATTGACGGCGTTTTTGCCTGCGGAGATGTCCAGGATCACATCTACCGACAGGCGGTGACTGCCGCGGGATCGGGATGTATGGCCGCAATTGACTGTGAACGGTGGCTTGAGTCACAGCACTCCTGAGAGAGCTTCAATCTGGGAACAAACGCGCCTCCGCGTTTGTTGTACTAGGTAGCATCATCGTGTCTTTAGATCACGCGAACCGCGCGTTACCACCTCAAGACCATCACTTAAGGAATACTCATGGCAGACGGAATCGTCACACTCACAAGCAATAATTTTGATGAAACGGTGAAAAGCAGCGGCACGCCAATGGTTGTCGATTTTTGGGCAGAGTGGTGCGGACCGTGTAAGGCGATATCGCCGATTCTCGGTGAGATCGCCTCCGAAATGGCCGGTAAAATCAGTGTTGCCAAACTAAATGTTGACGAGCACGGCGATATCGCCCAACGGTTTAATGTCATGAGCATTCCAACTCTTCTCGTGTTCGACAAGGGCGAGGTGAAAAAGCGCCTAGTCGGAGCAAAGGGTAAGGGTCAACTTCTTCAGGAGCTTGCAGAATTTCTTCCAGTTTCCCTCTAACACAAGGTCAGCGCGGCGACTCAGTCGGTGAGCTTCAGCGGCGCCTAATCGCCGTTGGGGCGCTCACCGACGAGATTGAAGAACCGGGTTTCTTCTGCCGTGTCACGGGAGACGCGCTCCGGAACTTTCAGGCCCAGCGAGGTCTTCCGGCGGATGGAAAGTGTGATCAAAATACATGGTCGGCACTAGTTGAGGCCGCTTGGGTTCGTGGTTCTCGGCTTTTGTATTTCACTTCCCCACAAATGCGTGGTGACGACGTTGCGTCGTTGCAACACCAACTGGCCAATCTCGGATTCGACTGCGGACGAATTGACGGAATACTCGGCCCACAATCGGTACACGCGCTTACCGATTTTCAAACTAATTACGGACTCGCACCCGATGGTATTTGCGGACCGGAAACACTTCGCGCGTTAGATCGAGTAATTGGACATGGCGGGGATGGTCCTGGAATTGTCGCAGTGCGCGAGTATGAGGAATTGCTCCGAAGCGACTTCTTTGGCGCCGCAGGCACGGCACCTCGCGTTGTCATCGCCACACTGCGCAATCAATCGCCTCACTTGGTCCGCCTCGCCCAACAAATTTCGCGTCGCCTCCATTCTCAGTCGGATCAAGTGATCATCATTGATCACGCCGACAGCGACACTCACATTCGAACTGCCAACAACTTCGAAGCACACGTCTATATTGGAATCGACTACGGTGCCGGTGGCGACGACAAAGTGGCCTACTACGAAACTCCGACTTTTGTTTCCCAAGGTGGCCGATCACTTGCTCATCGAGTCGCCAAGGAACTTGGCGAGCGGAGAAAGAGTGAAGTTCAAATCAGCGGTATGCGCCTCCCAATTCTGCGCGAGACCCGAATGCCGGCGATTATCTGCCTAATCGGAGTCCCGACGGATCTCATCGAACAGCAGAAAACCTACGCCGATGCACTGGCAGCGGCCATCTCGGTGTGGGTCGCGGACATCATCGGTGGATCTCCATAATCCGCACGGGTCTACCCTTCCCGGGTTATCCACAGAGTTATCCACAGGATGTGTGAAAGGTGAGGTTGAGCATCACCATAACTCTCCGAGTGAACTTCACTCTGTGAACTAGTGATTGTCGTCTCGCTCCGCAATCAATCGGTACATTCGCTCCAAGTCGTCGAGATCGGCAAAGTGAATGATTACTTTGCCGTTTTTTCCAGTCATCGTCACATTCACGGTTGTCCCAAGATGCTCGGCCAGTAGATGTTCGAGTTCTAACAGTCCGGGTGGGCGAAGACTCGGCCGGTCTGGTGTCGATGATGTCGATCCAGTTTTTCCTTTTTGACCGGGCATCGATACCAGTGGTGCGGGACGCTGATGGTCGCGAACCGCATCTTCGATTGCCCGCACCGTCAAATTGTTGTCCGCCGCCCGACGGGCTAATTGCTCCTGGAACGCCCGATCCGGGGTTCCCAATAAGGCCTTGGCGTGACCGGCAGACAGACGGCCATTTGCTAGTAGCTGCTGGATAGCGGCCGGCAGCGCGAGCAGACGCACCGAGTTTGTAATCGCCGATCGGCTGCGGCCCACTTTTTTGGCTATGTGCTCGTGCGTCATTCCGAAGTCGTCGAGCAGCTGTTTATACGCCGCGGCTTCTTCAAGCGGTGTGAGATCCTGTCGATGTAAGTTTTCGACAAGCGCCTGTTCGACCGCCGACACATCGTCGGTAACCCGAATAATCGCTGGAATGACGGTCAGCCCAGCGCGAGTTGCCGCTCGCCATCGTCGTTCACCGGCAATTAGTTCGTAGCGACCGGCTTTTCCTGGACGGACAAGAATTGGCTGCAACAGTCCAATTGCCCGAATCGAAGCCGACAATTCGCTCAGCGTGTCTTCATCAAAATGGACTCGTGGCTGATGGGGATTTGGGTCAATTGCGCTGACCTCAATGTCCCGAAGTCCGGCTGTGGAGGCAATAGCCGCACCCGTTTGCGGATTGACATCCGATGGGATGAGGGCCCCAAGTCCCTTACCTAGTCCGCTGTGGCGGGCCACCGCTTACCTCCAGTGCTACCGCTCTGTATGCCTTGGCGCCTGCAGACGACGAATCAAACGTAATGATTGGCTTGCCGTGCGATGGGGCCTCAGCCAATCGGACCGTGTGTGGAATCACGGTCGGACAGACCTTGTCACCAAAGTGTTCTCGTACTTCGTTCACCACATCGCTGGAGAGCTTGGTGCGCGAATCGTACATTGTGCAAATGATCGTTGACACTCCTAGTCCTGGATTGAGGTTGCGACTGACGAGGGCCACGTTGCGCAATAATTGGCCAAGGCCCTCCAAGGCGTAATACTGGCATTGAACAGGAACCACTACCTCATGCGCCGCGGTCAGACCGTTGACCGTCAGCAGTCCCAGCGATGGTGGCCAGTCGATAATCACATAGTCAAACTGGTCAGATATTGGGGCAATCGCTTTTTTCAAGCGGGTTTCTCGACCCATTGCCGGAACCAACTCAATCTCCGCCCCAGCCAGATCAAGGCTTGCCGGAGCCACGAACAGATTCTTGACCGCCGTGGCTTCTAGGCAATCCTCAAGGGGTGCATCATGGAGCAGGACATCGTAAATGGTGGTTTCCAGATCTCTGGTATCTAGCCCAAGTCCAGTCGATGCGTTGCCCTGCGGGTCGAGGTCGATGAGCAGCACTCGATAGCCCAGTTCTGCCAGACACGCACCCAAATTGATGGCCGTGGTTGTCTTGCCCACACCGCCCTTTTGATTGGCAAAGGCCATGATTCGAGGGAGCGGCAGACGCTGGTCCGATTGAACGGGAGCCGCCGGGACCGCCGGTGCCGGGGCTGATCGAGACTTCAACCGAATCCGAGCCATGATGGCTCAATGTTACCCCATATGGGTTAGAAGCCTGGGGATATCTCTGGCGTGTTCCACGTGGAACACTTGCGATCCCCGCAACCGGATGGAAGCCGCCCGTGGAATCGACTATTGGGAATGTGGGGAGAGGTGTTCCACGTGGAACACCGCCACGGGTCCAACCCGTAGTGGGCCGCTCAGTCCTTGTGTCGCTAGGTCAATACCTGCCCATCGGTCGGGCGCAACAGCCGGGGGTTCACTGATCACCACGACTCCCCCCACCCGCACAAAAAGACCCGACAGGGTGAGAGTTACCAAAGGGGGTCCAAATCCCCTACTCATCGCCGCATCGAAAGAATGACGCCAATCCGACAACTGGCCGAGGTCGGACGCATCGGCACAATGAACGCTGACCCGGTCGGCAAGGCCAAGGGCGTGGACCGCGCGATTGAGCGCATCGGTACACTTTGTTCGCCGATCAACCAAGACCACGTGGACCGTCGGTCGAACTATCGCCACGATCAGTCCCGGCACCCCCGCCCCGCTACCAAGGTCGATAACCCGCGCTGTATCACGTGGCAAAGTGTCGGCAAACCAAGTTGAATGTCGAATTGTCTCAGAAATTGGAGCAGAACCCAGGGTGCCTATTCGCTGAGCATCAGCCAGTACTTGCAGTAGTTTTTCGTGGCCAACGGGGGGTTCTGTTGTCGACTGCACCTCAGCGATGGTATCCGCTGAGCGGGGAGCAGTCCCCTCGCGCTACCTCTTTCGATTACTCCTGTGTGGTGGGTTCGGCTAGTGAAACGACGACGCGGCGATGCGGGTCTTCGCCCTCCGAACGAGTGGCGATGCCTTCCATTTCGGCTAGCGAATCATGCACGATTTTACGATCCGCAGAGTTCATGGCCTCCAGGGCGCGTGGCTGACCACCGGCAAGCACTTCGTTGGCAACCTTGATCGCAAAACGGCCCAGTGCTTCGCGGCGACGCTCCCTATATTTGGCGATATCCACGCGCAAATGAGTGTCGTGATCTCCAAGTCGACGCTGACTCACTACGCGGGTGAGGTCCTGCAACGCCATCAATGTCGTGCCACGCAGACCAACCAACACATTGAGATCTTCGCCGTCCACCTGGATATCGATGTCGTCGTTTTCGACGGTGGCCACGACCGAGCCGGCCAATGCCGCGGAACGAAGGATTCCTTCTAGAAATGTAGTTGCAACAGCACTCACAGTGCTTGCATCGACGTGTGGCTGTTCAGGTCGGGGCTGATCCGAGCGCGACTGATCCGAGCGCGCTGAGCGCTCCCGAGCGGGCCGCGGTTCGCGAGGTGGACGGGTAGCGGACTCACTGCGCGCCCGCGATGTTGTTTCTCCGCCTGAACGCGCGCCAGGTCGGCGTTGAGTGCTTTTTGATCCTCGCTCACGTCGTTCGGCTTTGGCCCGCGGAGTTTTCGGTTTGATCCGAGCACGAACGCGAGCTTCGCCGCGTGTGCGACCGAACAATCCCTGTTTCGGTTCGTCGACAACTTCGAATTCGGCATCATCATCAGCGACACCTAACTGATCGAGCGCAAGATTTTTTGCTTCTTCAATTGTGGCTGCAGTTGTTTCTACCCATTCCATAAATTTTCCTTTGTGTGTGAGTTGCGGTGATACCGCAATAGTTCAGTTCTTGGGTGGTTTTGGTCGACGAGCAATTTGTCCACTGCGATTTTTTCCGGGCGGTTGTGGACGCTGAGCCGGCGGAGACGGTCTTCCTTTTGGTGGGGTCACTCTCTTGCTAACGAACGGCTGCGGCGAGTTTCCGGACTTGCCTGAATCTCCAAACTTGGACGTATTCTTGTCTCGATTCTTTTTGGCATCTTGATCCTTGTCGTCCTTGGCCATATCCCGTGCTTGGGCGCTCGCAGCTTGTGCCTGACGGCCGATTGATTGGTCGTGACCGTAGAACCGCCTGGTGATGTAGTGCTGCTGAACAATCCGCACCATGGCCTGCACCATGTAATAAACGACCAATTGAGTGGTGAGAAAGATTTGAAAAACGGCAAAGGCCACGGGCAGGTACTGCATCAACTTGGCCTGACCGGCGGACATCGTTGGGCTTATCGTTCGCGATGCCACCATTCGTTGCTGCACGAAATACAGACCTGCCAACACCACGACCAGAAAAATGTAAATTAGTCCTGTACCAAAACTGTCCCGCACCGCATTGATCGGCGACTTTGCAAGGTCAAGCCCAAAACTAAGCATTTCCTTTTGACCGTCTAGGGCGTGATACATGTCCGAAGTTGAATTGAGATACTTCGGCGAAAACGTGCCGTCCGAGCCACGCTTGACCAATCCAGAGAGTGCTTGGAACATGATGATAAACACCGGCATCTGGGCCGCGATTGGCAAACACGAGGACAACGGATTGACCTTGTGCTCCTTGTACAGCTTCATCATTGCTTCGTTGAGTTTCGGCCGATCGCCCTTGAATTCGGATTGCAAGCGACGCATTTCGGGCTGCAGGCGTTGCATTTCCAGCATTCCCTTGGTGCTCTTCAGGGTGAGTGGGGTGATGAGAAGCATTACAACAACCGCCACCAAGCCAATCGCAAACGCATAGTTATGCACGAGACTGTAAAATAATGCGATGAGTCCTGCTGCTGGTTCTAAAATACGCATCTAATTGCCTTCCTGTGGAACGGGATCAAATCCGGACGGTCCAAACGGGCGACAACGCAATAAGCGACGCACCATCAAAACGCTTCCGTGTCGCGCACCGTGAGTTTCGATTGCTTCGTGGGCATATGCCGAGCAGGAAGGGTAGAACCGACACGGAGAGGGTCGCCCGGGTCGGAGACCCTGATACCAAGCAATGGCCCGCAAAAGGAACCTCTGCGCACCCGACTGAGTGCTCATTGAATTGGCCGATCGGCGGCATGGGACTGGATCGTCTGAATCAAGCGGGTGGCGTTCCCTGCCAGTTGGGCAAATCCGTACGTCCGAACCGTCTCGGAGACCCCGATCAGATACCACCCTGGATTCAGGTTGGTCGCGTGCGTGTTCATGATCGCCCGCAATCTACGGCGAAGCAAGTTGCGTACCACCGCACCCCCGATTGGGCGTCCAATGGCGTAGCCCATATGGGGAGTCGAGAGGCTCGAGTCCACCACGAAGCGGCACCATAGCGCATCTGAGCGAACATACGTTCCCTCACTTGATAGTCGTGCAAAGGTCGCGCGCTGGGAAATGCGGCCGATCAAGCCGACAGCCGATGACGGCCCTTGGCCCGACGGGATTTGAGTATGGCTCGACCGGCGCGAGTGCTCATGCGGCTCCGAAATCCATGCTTTTTTGACCGACGCCGAGTATTTGGTTGAAAGGTGCGTTTCACGCAAGCCCCCTTATGCCACACCAGCTTTGACCTGATTGTGACGCTACGAATGGCCCGTAATGGCCGGATAATTTCGACAACAACGGTGAAAACCCCGCATGGGGTCAACCCTGACAGGCTAGGGGAGCGGGTAGTGCATCATCAACCCGTACCCCGGCCCTCACCAGTTTTTTCCCCTGTGGAAAACCTGCTACCTTCGCATCTCCCTACCTTGTGCCGAACGGATTATCCACACCCTGTGGACAGTCTTGGGGATGGGATCAGAATCGCCATCTTGAACAAAGGAAAACCGCGATGACAACGAATCCCGATGTAGGTGTCGAAGATCACCTTGACGTGTGGCGGGCAACTTCGATGGTGTTGCGTGCACAGGTCTCTGAAGCAGTTTGGTTTTCGACATTCAATGATGCGGTCGCCGTTGCTGATGACAAAATGAGTTTGCGTTTGCAGGTGCCTAATTCCTACGTGCGCGAACGAATATTGACTCGCTATATGTCACTGGTCCGCGACGCATTGAACGAAGTCGGCGCGACCGATCGTCAACTTCTCGTCGATGTGCAGACAAATGCCGCCAACGACATGCAGGACCTTCTCACTTCGGGTCTAACATTGGACGAATTGGCCCAGCCCCTCGTGATTAACCGCACCACGGATGTCCACCCAGATACCTTGCCAATCCAAAAGAGCCGAACTGGTAAAGGCACGGCCGTTGGACTCAATCCAAAATATACGTTTGACACTTTCGTTAAAGGCGCATCGAACCAGTTCGCTTTAGCCGCCGCACAGCGAGTGGCTGAAACTCCTGGGCGCTCATACAACCCGTTGTTTATATACGGTTCAGCCGGCCTTGGAAAGACTCATTTGCTGCATGCGATCGGCGATTATGTCCATCAAAACTATGCCCATTACGAGGTTCGCTGCGTCTCAACCGAGACTTTCCTCAACGAATATGTCGATGGTATTCGAAGCAACACCATTGCCTCATTCAAGCGTCGCTATCGCGAAGTTGACGTCTTGCTCATCGATGACATTCAGTTCATGCAAGGAAAGGAAGGACTCCAAGAGGAGTTTTTTCATACGTTTAATTCGCTACACGGGGCGAACAAGCAAATTGTCATTTCGTCGGATCGAGTACCAGACGCAATCCCAACTCTGGAAGATCGATTGCGCGGTCGGTTTCGTTGGGGTCTGATCACGGATGTCCAACCTCCGGACATGGAAACCCGATTGGCAATATTGCGCAACAAGGCGGAGCGAGAACGAACTCAAGTATCGAGTGAAGTTCTCGAATACATCGCCAGTAATGTGACCACTAACATTCGCGAGCTCGAGGGTGCTTTCATCCGCGTTGGGGCATACTCGAGCCTCAACAAAGTGACCGTCGACCTTCCCATGGCCAGGTCGCTGCTGACCGACCTGCTGACCAAGAACGCGGCCAAGCCGCGCACCGATCAGCAGTTACTGGCAGAAATCGCCGAGCACTTTGGTTTCTCGGTCGAGGCGTTGTGCGGCAAGAGTCGCCAACGTCCATTGGTGTCTGCCCGACAGAGCGCAATGTATGTATTCCGTGAACTCACCGATCTGAGCTATCCGGCCATTGCCAGGCTTTTTGGTGGCCGAGATCACACCACGGTGATTCATGCCGTTGACAAAACAAAACGGATGATGAGCGAACGCAAACAAGTGTTTGACCAGGTCAATGAATTGGTACAGAAATTTAAGACGTCGTAATGGGTAGCGCGCTGGGGATGAGGATGTGGAAACAGCAGGCACAAGAGGTGGATAACAAGCCGTTGTTCACACCTCGGCGAACTACACCAGTGCAAGATGTAAGTCGCACGCGTGTTAGTTGTGTACTTCAGAACCAAACGGATATTACGCCACAAGCACGATGTCCACAATCCCCAGCAGTTATTACAGTTATTAGATCTATATATGTTCATCCACACATTGCAATAACAGACTCACGCCAACGCGGTCACGGAGCACTCATATGAAATTTAGGGTCGAGCGGGAAACTTTGGCTGAAGCGCTAGGTGCCGTGGCACGAGTCGCCTCAACTCGAAATAACGCAATGCCGGCATTATCTGGGGTCCATTTACGGGTCGCCGGAGACAGCCTGGTTCTCACTTGTACCGACAACGATTTGTCGCTACGAATTACCCTCCCGGTGGGTGGTCAGGGCGATGGCGACGCCGTAGTTAGCGCCAAGCTGATAAGTGACATTGTGCGGTCGCTGGCCGAGGGAAAGGTCACCGTTGAGACAGAAGGAGAGTCGATATCGGTCGGATCCGGGAGGTCACAATTCACCGTTCCGGCCTTTGCCGTAAACGACTTCCCTAATATCATCACGGCGAGCGCACCGCCCGTAACCACGGCGGCGGGTCCCTTTGCCGAGGCCCTACGACAGGTCGTTCGAGCGGCCAGCAATGACATGCAACGACCGGCACTCACCGGTGTGCTGATGAGCGCCGAGAGCGATGGACTGCGACTGGTCGCCACAGATTCATATCGGCTTGCGGTCCGCGACTTGCCAAGCACCAATTTGCTTGGTCAGGGTCAACACGTGGTTATTCCCAGTCGCGCATTCAACGAGTTGCAACGGCTTATCGGTAGTGGAGAAACGGTAACGCTTTGTTTGGCTACCGAGCGAGCAACATTTGAGGTTGGCTCTTCGCAGCTAACGACGTCCTTGCTTTCACCGGAGTTTCCTAACTACCGTCAACTTGTTTTGCCGAGTTACCCAAATCGGCTAGTAACTTCTCGCGAAAAATTACTTGAGGCGGTTCGCAGGTCGAAAATTCTTGCTCGAGAAACAACCCCGGTTCGTTTGGAAATGTCAAAAGATTCGCTGCGATTGTCGGTGGTGACACCAGATGTAGGAAATACCGTCGAGGAGCTCGACGCCTCAAGCACCGGTGCCGAACTGACTATTGGATTCAACCCCGAATATCTCGCAGCTGGAATTGAGGCCGTGACAACCGATGACATTTCCATTGAAACCACAGACGCCATCAAGCCAGCGGTCTTGCGAGGTGTTGGTGCCGATGAGTATTTCTATCTGGTAATGCCACAGCGACTCACGACGTAGTCACGCCAAAACTCACTCGCGACGACCGTGATCATCCAACGGCTCGAGCTTTCGCAATTTCGAAACTACGCCTCAACCCAAATCACCTTTAATGAAGGTGTCACTGCAGTAATTGGAGCAAACGGGCAAGGCAAGACGAGCCTTGCCGAGGCACTCGGTTACCTCGCCACCCTCAAAAGTTTCCGCGGCGTGCCCATCGAGGCAATGATTCGTACGGGAGCACAAACCGCCATTATTCGTGCCGATATTGCCCACAACGATGGCCGGACCGTGCTTATTGAGGCCGAACTTTCACGGATTGGAAAAAACCGAACCCAGATAAATCGGCAAAAACTTGTTCGTAGTCGTGACTTACTCGGCGTCGTACGGACCACCGTATTTTCACCAGATGATCTCGCTCTAATCAAAGACTCACCGGCGTTGCGCCGTAATTTCCTTGACGATTCGCTTATTGCGCTCTCGGCGAAGTACGACGATCTGTGTCGCGATGTCGACCACATTGTTCGGCAGCGAAACGCATTGTTGAAACAGTTCGGCGGTCGCCTCGGAGGTAGCGTCGCGACATCTTTGGATGCATGGGATGAAAAACTCGCCACACGGGGGACGGAACTTGGAGATGCGCGAAGTGAACTGATCTCTCGAATGACACCGTTGGTGCAGGATGCCTATGAGCAGCTGTCGGAGTCGTCCAGCCCAGTCAAAATTGTGTACTCACCGCCGTGGCGACAGACCGGTCTGGCATCGGCCCTGGCCACCGCTCGGGACGACGATGTTCGACGTTCGGTCACCACCGTGGGTCCGCATCGAGACGACATTGAGCTGTATATCAACGGACTACCGGCACGGATTCAGTCCTCACAGGGAGAGCAACGAACACTTGCGCTGGCGTTGCGCTTGGCCGTCCACCGCTGTCTTGCGGAAGAATTCCAAAGCTCTCCAATTCTCATTTTGGACGATGTCTTGTCGGAACTTGATCCCCAGCGGTCTGCCGCCCTACTACGGCATTTTCCGGTCGGCCAAGTGCTGATAACGACCGCCGGTTTGTTGCCCGATATTGCACACATAGAGCGTGTGATCCGCATTGCCGGTGGTGAAATCGTGGAGGATTCGAATGACAGGTGACGAAACTCCCGAAAATCAGCAATATTCGCATCTGTCGGATGAGATCGATGCACTTCTGCGCAGGTTGGGTTCCGAGTCAACCTTTGTTGTCGCAGGTATTTTTGGCAATTGGGCCGAACTTGTAGGTGACACCGTCGCGCTGCACGCGTCGCCAATCAAACTTGATTCGGGCAGATTACTCGTCGAAGTCGACGAGCCGGCTTGGGCCACTCAGATGCGCTTTTTGGAGTCAGAAATAATTAGCAAACTTTCGGCGTCGACGGGTAGCACGATTACTGGCATCGATGTACGCGTAAAACGCTTTCCGCGCACTTCCTAATTGGTAGACTGCAATGTGTTATTTATGACATTTCGCCCTTGCCGTAATCGACGCTTCAAGCGACAAGAGGTAGTACGTGGTAACAACTAAACCGAGCAAGATTTCAAATAAAACCTCCAGTTCGTATGAAGCCAAAGACATTCAGGTATTGGAGGGACTCGACCCGGTTCGTAAGCGCCCGGGAATGTATATCGGATCCACGGGATTGGCCGGATTGCATCACCTGGTATGGGAAGTTGTCGACAATTCCGTCGATGAAGCTATGGCCGGTTTTTGCACAAAGATCATCGTCACGATTCACGAGGATGGGGCCTGTTCGGTCAAAGATAATGGGCGCGGAATCCCCGTTGATCCATATCCGACGGGTCCACATAAAGGCAAGAGTGCACTCGAGGTAGTCCTCACGGTTCTCCACGCCGGAGGCAAGTTTGGTGGAGCGGGGTACAAGGTGTCGGGCGGTTTGCATGGTGTTGGCGTGAGCGTTGTCAATGCGTTGTCGAAAAAACTTGTCGCCGAAATCGATCGCGGCGGTAACAGATATCGCCAAGTGTTTGTTGACGGAGGAAGACCAAAGTCCAAACTTTCCAAGGTTGGATCGTCGCCTACCAAGGGCGTAACGGGTACAACGGTGACATTCTGGCCAGACCCGACGGTTTTTGCCGCCGAGGGCGTCGAGTTTGTGGCCCGAACCGTTACGGAAAGACTGCAAACGATGGCATTTCTCAATCGTGATCTCGAAGTCGTCTTTATCGATGAGCGCGAAGAGAAAAAACAGAAGATTACCTATCAGTACAGAGGTGGCATCGTCGACTTTGTCAAGCATCTGAATGCATCGCGTGAGGCGCTGTTCACCAAGGTTGCTAACTATGAGGCCAGCGAGGATGACCAGACGTTGGATATCGCCATCCAGTGGAATACCGGCTACTACGAGGGTATCTACGGATACGCCAACGGTATTTCCACTGTCGAAGGCGGAATGCATGTAGAAGGTTTCAAGACCGCGTTGACCTCGGTCGTGAACAAATATGCGCGAGCAACCGGAGCGTTGAAAGAGAAGGACGAAAATCTCCTCGGCGAGGACATCAGGGAAGGTTTGACCGCAATCATCGCCGTCAAATTGCGCGAGCCCCAATTCGAAGGGCAGACAAAAGCAAAATTAGGCAACGTGTCGATTCGATCGTTCGTGCAACGGGAAACCAATTTGAAACTCGAAGAGTGGATGCAGGAGAATCCAACCGAGGCGAATCGAATCGTCAAGAAAGCAACTGCTGCCGCCCAGGCCCGCATCGCGGCGAAAAACGCGCGAAACGCTGTGCGCCGAAAGACCGCCCTGGCTGGAGCGGGAATGCCTGACAAATTGAAGGACTGTTCAAGCGGCGACCCGAGCGAGAGCGAGTTGTTCATCGTGGAAGGTGATTCGGCCGGCGGGACCGCCGTCGATGCACGGGATCCGAGAACCCAAGCAATACTTCCGATTCGGGGGAAGATTCTCAACGTCGAGCGCGCGCGCTTGGACAAGATGTTGAAGAACATTGAAATTCAAACGCTGATAACCGCAATCGGCGGCGGTATTGGTAACGATGAGTTTTCGGCTTCCAAAGCCCGCTATCACAAAATAGTCATCCTTGCCGATGCAGATGTCGATGGGAGTCACATTCGAACTTTGCTACTGACTTTTTTCTATCGTCAAATGCGCCCAATGGTTGAATCTGGTTACATCTATATCGCTCAACCACCGTTGTATTCGACCGAAGTTGGCAAAGAAAAGGTGTATCTGAAAGACGACGGGGCCAAGGAGAGATTTCTCAAGGAACACCCGACCCATAAGAAAGAATTTCAACGATTGAAGGGACTCGGCGAAATGGATTGGCAAGAACTTCGCTCCACGACCATGCATGTCGATTCGCGAACGCTCCTGCAAATAACCGTGGACGAAGCCGCACTCGCCGAGGACGTCATGAGTGTTCTTATGGGCGATGACGTCGAGAGCCGCAAGCAATTTATACAGACCAATGCGCGCGATGTACGAAATCTCGACTTTTAAGGTGATTATTGATGGCAAGTAAAAAACCGACAAAGAAAAAATCAGCGACGACCTCACCTCCGTCCGGGACGGCGGGTGCCAACCCGCCCGGTAAGCCGCCGACAGCCCAAGACTCGCTCTTCCATAACCCCGAAGGCGTACAACCGGTGCAGTTGCAAGATGAGATGGAGCGTTCGTTTCTCGATTACGCGATGTCGGTGATCATGTCTCGGGCACTTCCCGACGTGCGCGACGGTCTCAAACCTGTGCATCGCCGAATTATCTGGGACATGGATCAACAGGGTTTTCGTCCCGACAGACCGTTCGTCAAATGCGCCCGCGTCACGGGCGACACGATGGCTAGGTATCACCCCCATGGTGATGGTGCCATTTACGATGCGCTGGTACGAATGGCTCAACCGTTTTCGCTGCGCCATCCGCTGATCGATTTTCACGGCAACTACGGATCTCCCGACTTTGGTCCGGCGGCCAGTCGTTACACAGAGTCAAGACTGCACCCATTGGCGATGCAATTGCTTGCCGACATTGATGAAAACACTGTTGATTTGATCACGACGTACGACGGTACGGCAGAAGAGCCGGTTGTTCTACCGGCCAGGTTTCCCAACCTGTTGGTAAATGGAAGCCAGGGCATTGCCGTTGGCATGGCCACAAGTATTCCGCCTCACAATCTTGGCGAGGTTGTTGATGCGGCATTGCATTTGTTGGCGAATCCAGACGCGACGCCGAATGAATTGATGAAATTCATCAAAGGTCCGGATTTTCCTACCGGTGGATTGATTCTTGGTCGGGCCGGAATTCAAGACGCATACCGGACCGGTCGTGGAAGCGTGAAGACTCGAGCAAAAGTAGCCATCGAAGAAGGACGACGCGGGCAAATGCAAATCGTGGTCAGCGAACTTCCATACCAGACGAGTTGCTCGGCGATTGCGGCGCGAATCCAGGAACTTGTCGATGGGGGAGATCTCGACGGAATCGCCGATGTCAACGACAATTCCTCCGGAGGCCAGACAAATCTCATCATCACGTTGAAACGCGATGCCAACTCCAATGTCGTGATGAACAATTTGTTCAAACTGACGCAGCTGCAAAGCAGTTTTCCGGTCAACATGGTCGCGCTCGTCAAAGGTGTTCCGCGGACGATCAATCTGCGCGACGCATTGGTCGGATATATCGACCACCAAATCGACGTCATCACACGGCGTTCCAAGTACAGGATTCAGCGCGCCAAGGACCGTAATCACATCCTCGAAGGTCGACTCAAGGCACTGAATGTCATTGACGAAATCATCAAGCTCATCCGAGGAAGCGAGGACGCTAACTCGGCCAAGGAAGCACTGATGGGCAAAAAGTATGGATTCACCGAACGCCAGGCCATCGATATTCTCGACATGCAGTTGCGTCAATTGACTCGGCTTTCTCGAATAGATCTGGAAACCGAGCAAAAAGATGTCCGGGCTCGCATCAAAGAACTTCAGGCGATCCTTGATTCGGATTCCACATTGCGCACCGTCATCGCCAAAGAATTGACTGCCGTTCGCGACGCATTCGCCACTCCCAGGGTCTGCCAGATTACTCATGACCTAGGCGAGATGAGCGTCGAAGATCTTGTCGATGACAAGGAACTTGTCGTCGTGATGACCGAGGCTCAGTATGTCAAAGCCGTCGCCGCCGACTCATTTCGCACGCAGGGTCGCGGAGGGCGGGGGGTGAGCGGGGCGAAGTTAAAAACCGACGACATCGTGCGCCGCGTGATCTTTACAACTTCGCATGCCTATCTTCTATTTTTCTCCAATCGCGGCCGTGTCTACCGATTGCGCGCACTGGAAATTCCCGAGCGTGAACGGACCGCCAAGGGAATACCCATTGTCAATCTGCTCCCGCTACAACCCGGCGAGACGATTCAAGCGATCATCGACACCCGCGAATTCCCGGGCGAGCGTTTCTTGTTCTTCACCACCAAGCAAGGTCAGGTCAAGAAAACCGCGTTCAATGAATACGATTCGAGTCGCAGGGATGGGCTGATAGCGCTCAAGCTTCGGCCAAAGGACGAATTGGTTCGGGTCATCGAAACATCAGGAACCGATGACGTTTTCATGGTCACCAAGGGTGGACAGACGATTCGATTTTCCGAGAAACTGGTGCGACCAATGGGTCGCTCGGCAGCGGGCGTGCGCGGCATGAAACTGCGTGGAAATGACGAAGTTGTATCGATGGATGTGGCCCGCGACGAATCTTCGATATTGCTGATCACTGAATCGGGGTACGGAAAGCGAACCCAGTTGAGCAATTTTGCGCGTAAGGGGCGGGGCGGGATGGGAATGATTGGCATCAAGCTCACCGGCAAAAAGGGGCGCGTGGTGGCCGCCTTCATGGTTGGAATCGAAGACGAAATTGTCGCGGTGTCATCCGGTGGCACAATGATTCGCACGTCGGTGCGCGAGATCTCAAGTCAGGGCCGGGCCGCTACAGGCGTGCGTGTGATGAGCCTTGACAGGGGTCAAGTGGTGGCGTCGGTGGCGCTCATTTTGTCAAGCGACGAAGCCTGACGATCCAACCTGAATACTCGATCGAAATTTGATCGTGGCAATGCGACATTGGCACTTGTGGTGTCACTTGCCGTATTGACCATGTTGCTCTCCGGACTGTCCTCGCTGACGATGCGATTGGTTCGCGAGACGAGGGCTCAGATTGCCGCCGATTCGGCGGCGCTCGCGGGGGTGATTGGCGGTGAGTCCGCGGCGCGGGAACTGGCGCTAATCAACGGCGCAGTCCTGTGTGAATTTACGAGCGAGTCAATAGTTTCCGTGCAGGTATGCATTGGTTCGACGACGGCTAGGGCATTTGCGCGCGAACAACAAGTTGAAGGGGTGCCTACACTAAAACCGTGAGCACCGAGTCGACCCGTCCGCCGCGAGTTCGTCGAGTCACACGAGTCATTCGTGATGTCGATCCGTGGAGCGTTTTCAAGGTTGGATTGGTGTTCCATCTCGTGCTTTATCTAGTGGTCATTGTCGCGGCGGTATTGCTGTGGAGCGTGGCGTCGGCAACCGGCACGGTGGACAATATTGAAAGATTCATGGAATCGTTTGGTTGGGAGTCGTTTAGTTTCAACGGTTGGCAATTGTTCAGGAGCCTGATGGTTCTTGGATTGATGTTTGCGGTACTTCTCACTGGAATGTGGGTGCTCGCCGTCACGGTGTTTAATCTCATTGCGGATCTAGTCGGGGGTGTGCAGGTGACGGTCCTCGAACAAGAGGTTGTGGCCGCCTCAGTTGAGGTGGACCAGTACCGGCAGTAGGCTTTTTCGTTCCCGTAATTTGTTCGGGGCTATAGCTCAGTTGGTTAGAGCGCATCCCTGATAAGGATGAGGTCACAAGTTCGATTCTTGTTAGCCCCACGGAGGTAGCCGATGAAATTCATTCGACGAGTGCTGTTGGTCCTGGGAATTGCGGGAGCCGCGGGGGCCGTTCTTCGCCTCAAGGGACGCACGGGCGACACTCCACAGCAAGGCGGATGGCGGCAGGTCACTCCTCCCAACGACCGCCCTTAACTGGTCGACATGATCGGGGTTGTGGGCGCAGGGGTGACGGGTGCACGAGTGGTTGATCAGTTGTGCGCCGCCAATGAAGACGAAGTGTTGCTCTACGATGTGCTCCCCCTCGTTGCCAATCGAATCGCTTCATTTCGACGCGATGAAATGACTCGAGTGAGTGTGGTTGAGGCTCACGAACTCAGGTCAACGCCCGTGGTTATTTTGGCGTGTAAGGCACCGCATGCCGATCTGGCCCGAGATTTGCTGGAGACCGGAGTGTCGGTGGTATCGCTGAGCGACGATGTAACCGACGTGTTGCAGCTTCTTGAACTGAACAAAATTGCGAAGCAGGAGCGGCGAACATTAATTGTCGGGGCGGCATCGTCGCCGGGAATGTCCGGTCTCTTACTTCGGCATCTTTCTAACTCGTTCGACACAATTGATGAGGTCCATGTCGCGTTACATGGAACCGGTGGTCCAGATTGTGCCCGCCAACACCATCGCGCCTTGGGCGGCCAATCCATTGGTTGGCACGATGGAGATTGGATTCGAAGACCGGCCGGCAGCGGTCGTGAACTGTGTTGGTTTCCCGCGCCAATTGGCGCCTACGACTGTTATCGGGCCGAGGTTCCAGATCCGTTGCTGTTGAAGCGAGCGGCTCCCGAACTTCGGCGGGTAACGGCACGAGTGTCTGCCACTCGTCGGGATCGATTTACCGCACGATTACCGATGCTCGCTCCGCCGCATTCAGAAGGAGGGATGGGCGGATTGCGCATTGAAGTTCGCGGCACGCGCGATGGATCCCGTCATTCCTCAATCGCCGGTGTAGCCGAGCGAGTTGCTCAGGTTGCTGGTGTTGTCGCAGCGACGACGGCACAAGTGATTTCGTCCGGCACACTGGCAATTCCCGGGGCGTTTGTTTTGGGAGAATCCGAATTACCAAACGAGGAATTGCTTAATCGAGTTCTTGCTGCGGGTGTACGCCTGCACGAATTCGTGGGGGCCTGAATTCGATGGCGCTCGAGGAAATTCATACCGATGTCATCGCCCGGCTTGGTCAGAACCGTCAGCGCTATACCCCTCAACGGCGAAAAATTGTTCAGGTTTTAGCGAAAGTTGGACATCCACTGACGATTCAAGACATTCGTGATTTATCGGACGATCTGGCCC
>JBKJXI010000182.1:0-2546 GCA_046716325.1 Ilumatobacteraceae bacterium
TACGCGGCGGTCATGAATGCGCCGATGAGTCCAATAACCATGAACGTGTTGTATCCATTGTGACCAACATTGTCGATAATTTCATCCTTAGAGAAAAATCCAGAAAATGGAAACACGCCACTTAGTGCCAAGGTGGAAATTATCCAAGTCGCGAATGTGATCGGCATGTATTTACGCAATCCGCCCATGTCGCGCTTCATGTCGAATGAATGGTGCGACGCGCTGTGACTTATTGAACCGGCACAAAGGAAGAGACATGCCTTGAAAAATGCGTGAGTGAAGATATGAAATACCGCCGGCATCCACGCTCCGGCTCCTAAACCAAGCATCATGTAGCCCAATTGGCTGACGGTGCTATAGGCGAGCACTCGCTTGATGTCATTTTGCACAAAGGCGAGCGCGGCAGCAATGACGATCGTGATCCCACCAATTACCGTGATGAAGTTACTTCCAGTTCCAAGGATGTCGAACCCAGTGAAGAACACCGGGTACAACCGGGCAACCAGAAATACTCCTGCCACAACCATCGTTGATGAATGCAGCAACGAACTAACCGGCGTCGGCCCTGCCATTGCATCGGGTAACCATGTATGCAACGGAAATTGACCGCTCTTACCGATCGCGGCCACAAACAAGGCGACCGCGGCCAAGAAAATGACCGTGCTGTTTGGTTCACCCGAAAGCGCCCAGGCACTAATCCCGCGAATCGAGAAACCAGAGACTCCAAGATTCTCCGTCGTCCATTCATTGGCGGAAAAATAGAGCATTGCAATACCGATGAGCAGACCGACATCGCCAATTCGAACCGTGAAGAACGCCTTGAGCGCGGATCGACTATTTACGTCTTCCTCCCACCAGTGACCGATGAGGATGAACGAGCACAGCCCCATGATCTCCCAGCCGAGCAACAAAAACAGCATGTCTTCGGCGACCACCATCGCCATCATCCCGGCCGAGAACAAGGTGAGTGCGGCAAAAAAATGGGTGTAGCGACGATCGCCGTGCAAGTACTCCACCGAGTAGATCTGTACGAGCGTGGAAATGAACGCTACGACGAGGAGGACGATGACCGACAGACCATCGATGGATTGACCGATGGTAAATGTGTGTCCGGCACTTTGCCACCATGTCCAGGTGTGGACGACAGGCTCAATGAATGACTCTTCGCCACCGCTGTGCACTCGCTGTATCCATTGGTAGGCCGCCCCAGCGGAGATCACAAGGCTCGCGACCATTGAAATGATTCCGACCTCGCTGCCTTTCATCGGCAAGCGTTTGCCAAAGAGAATGATCACGGCAAATGCAATTGCCGGAACTAGCGGAACCAGCCAGGCATGGTCAAGAAACCAACCTGTAGAGAGAGACTGCGCGACTTCGGCTGTAGCGGTAATCACTCGGGTCAGCCCTTCATCTCGGACAGATCATCGAGTGAGATACTGCGGCGATTGCGATAGACGAGCAGGACGAGACCCAGCCCAACCCCAACTTCGGCAGCGGCAATGGCAATCACATAAAGAGCAAATGTCTGGCCATCCACGCTGCCGTTGCGCAAAGAGAACGCGATCAGATTCAGGTTCACCGAATTCAAAATGAGTTCGATCGACATCAGCACCAGCACGGCGTTCTTACGGGCGATTACGCCATAGACACCAATGCAGAAAATGACGGCCGCAAGGAAGAGGAATTGATTGACAAGCATTTCGGCAATTAGTCCTTTCGGGCCAAAACAATTGCGCCGATGACGGCGGCCAACAGGACGAACGACAATGCCCAAAACGGAAGGAGATACGGGCCAAAAATTTGGTCCGACACCTGCTGTGTGGTCACAACGGGCGAGTCGGATGGCAATTTTTCGGTCCCGAAGGAATTCGCCAGCGCAATCGCCATTGCCACGAACACCACAAGTGCCACCGGGATTCCCAATTTCCAATACGTGTTGTTTAGATCACCTTGTCGTCCAATCCGCGAACGGGTGAGCATCGTGCCGAATATAAACAACACCATCACCGCTCCGATATATACAAGGACCTGCGTAATGGCGACGAATTCGGCTGCCAGCAACAGATACTGGGCGGCGACCCCGGCGAGGACGACCACCAACCACAGTGCGGCGTGCACGACATTGCTCGTGGTCACCACTCGCAATGCGCCAACCACCATCATCGCGGCAATGATTGCGAACCCGATATTTTGCGCCACCATGACTTCTCCCGCCTACTTCTTTTTCTTATCGGCGCCGACTTCAAGCGCCGGTGCTTCCGGGACGGTTTCCATCCACTCGCTCAATTTGGTCTTGTCATGGAGTAAGTCGGCGATGTTGGGTTCCGAGTATTCGTATTCGGGGCTCCAGAACAAGGCATCAAATGGACACACCTCGACGCAGATTCCGCAGTACATACACAACGCATAATCGATATCGAATCGGTCGAGTTTGTTTACGGTTCGAACCTTTCCGCCTTCGCGACGAGGTGGCGCGAGGTCTTTGTGTGCCTCGATGTAAATACACCAGTCGGGGCAAGACCGCGAGCACAACATGCACGAGGTGC
>JBKJXI010000183.1:0-6131 GCA_046716325.1 Ilumatobacteraceae bacterium
GCGTATATCCGAGTTGAGCAAGTGCACGCGGGACGGTCTGGTTGACAATCGACATGTTTCCGCCGCCGACCAATTTCTTGAACTTGACCAAACCAAGATCGGGCTCAATACCGGTGGTGTCGCAGTCCATCATCAATCCGATGGTTCCGGTTGGTGCGAGCACGGTGGCCTGACTATTGCGCACGCCGAACTCTTCGCCGTCGCGAACCGCCGCATCCCAGGCATCGCTTGCCGCGGCCACCAGGTCGGCCTGGACCACTTCGATGTTTTTGATTTCGTGATTGGCATCGCGATGCATGCGGAGCACGTTCAACATGTGTTTTTCATTCACGGCAAATCCGGCAAATGGACCCATCCGACTGGCGGTACGTGCGCTTGTTGCATACGCATGACCGGTCATCAGCGAAGTAAGCGTGGCTGCCCACGCCCGACCGCCGTCACTGTCGTACGGCATGCCAAGGGCCATCAGCAAGGCGCCCAAATTGGCGTAACCAAGCCCCAGTTGACGAAATTTCCGGCTGTTCTCGCCGATTTTTTCGGTCGGATAGTCGGCGTTGCCGACCAATATTTCCTGGGCACTGAACATGACTTCGATGGTGTGGCGGTATGCCTCGACATCGAACACGTCGTCATCGCTGAGGTACTTCAACAGGTTGATTGAGGCCAAGTTGCAGGCCGAATTATCGATATGCATGTACTCGCTGCATGGGTTGGACCCGTTGATTCGTCCAGTGGCGTGGGCTGTGTGCCATTTATTGATGGTGGTGTCGAACTGCAAGCCCGGATCGGCGCACTCCCATGACGCCGTGGCGATTTGGCGCCACAAATCGCGTGCCCGAATGGTTCGTACCGGTGAACCGTCTTTCACCGCACGAAGTGTCCAGTCGCGATCCTCCTTGACGGCATTCATGAATTCGTCGGTGACCCGCACCGAGTTGTTGGCGTTTTGATACTGCACCGAAAACGAATCCGCACCGTCAAGATCCATATCGAATCCGGCATCCCGAAGGGCACGGGCCTTTTTCTCTTCGTGGGACTTGCACCAGATGAACTCTTGAATATCCGGGTGATCAATGTTGAGTATCACCATTTTGGCTGCGCGACGCGTCTTGCCACCCGACTTGATGGTGCCGGCCGATGCATCGGCTCCGCGCATGAAACTCACGGGCCCCGAAGCTGTTCCGCCGCCTTTGAGATATTCGGCACTGCTGCGAATGTTGGAAAGATTGATTCCGGCTCCGGAACCGCCCTTAAAAATGATGCCCTCCTCTTTATACCAATTGAGAATGGCGTCCATCGTGTCGTCAACGGCCAAGATGAAACACGCGCTCGCTTGCTGCGGCACACCGTTCACCCCAATGTTGAACCACACCGGCGAGTTGAATGCGGCCCGTTGGGTGACGAGGATGAACTTCAATTCATCGCGAAACGATTCGGCCTCGACCGTGTCAGCGAAATAGCCACCTTCGATCCCCCAGTTGGCAATCGTGTCGGCGACGCGGTCGATGACTTGACGCAACGAGTGCTCGCGCTCCGAGGTGCCCGGTGTTCCACGAAAGTATTTCTGCGAAACAATGTTGGTTGCATTGAGAGACCAACCGACGGGAAATTCGACGCCCAATTGCTCGAAGGCATACGTGCCGTCTTTCCAGTTGCTGATTCGCGCGTCACGCTTTTCCCAAACCATTTGGTCGTATGGATGAACGCCAGCGGTTGTGAAGTGGCGGCGGATGCCGATGGCGAGACGCTCTGGGGCGATGGACATGTTGTTGGCCTTTCCTGGTATTCGGTTCTGACCGTAATCTTTGGGTATTTCGCTTATTTGGGCTATTTCTCGGGCTTTGGAGGGATCTCCAAGGGGGTCAGACCGACACCGGTGCCAGGATCTCTTGCGTGACCAGAACATGTTGTGTTAGATCATCCCCCATCGCAGATCCGCCCACAACCGGTAGTGATTCATTTCAGCATTGTAGTTAGACAATGTCAAACATCTTCGCGATTTTCTTTCACCATTTAAGCCTTATCCCATAACGGTTTGCGGGACTCGGCAAAAAATCACCTAAAAGTCATAAAACTGATCAAACCGGGGTTTCGACACTCACCCTGTGCAGAAAAAGTGGATAAACCTGTGAATTGATCGAATTTTCTGTTGATTTCTCCAAATTTCTGGGGATGTCATTGTGGAGAAAGGGTTTTAGCGGTGGACAACCTGTGGATAACGCTATCCGGCGGCCACGGTGACGGGTATCGCGTTCAGCACCGCATTTCCCGAAAGTGGATCGAGAACTTCTTCGTCGGTGAGCACGTTTGAGTTCACTCCTGCGTGCTCGGCCGCAACTCGCATTCGTGTGCCGCGAATTCCATGACCCCACCCGTGGGGCAAACTGACCACTCGGGGTCGCACCGAATCTGTCACCTCGACACTTACGCTGAGCGAACCGACTCGACTCGTTACGACTGCGCTACCTCCGTCAGCTATTCCAAGTCGCGCGGCATCCTCTGGATGAATGTGCATCGTGCACCGTGGCTTGCCTTTGATCAAGACGTCGATGTTGTGCATCCAGGAGTTATTCGAACGCAAATGTCGGCGTCCAACGAGCAACATCTCTTGGTCGTCTACATCATTCATCGCCCTAGCTAGTCGCGGTAAATCGGCGAGCAGTTGTTCCGGCGCAAGTTCGACCATGCCGGACTCCGTTCGCAACATCTCGGGAACTCGTTGCTCGAGGGCACCGAGATCAATTCCATGCGGGTTCGCTCTCAACTTGCTCAGCGTTAATCCATCTGGCTGAGCCCCGAAACCGTCCCCGTATGGTCCCGTGCGCACCATCAGATCCAACATACGCTCCGTCCCGCGTTCACCCGTCTGATCGAGCAACTTCCTGATCTCGTCTTGATCACGGCCGTGAATACTTGACGTCGGGTCGTTGATCAGGCCCGCGAGAAATGTGTCCAGGTTTACATTGTCGATGACGGCCGGATCAACATCTGCGCCGAGTCCCTTGGCGATCCCCGCCAACTTGACCAATATTTCCCACTCATCTGGTTGGTCATCGGGTTTCGGCAATACGGCCTCACTGAAATTGGCCACGTTGCGAATGGAGAACCCGGTGAAAATGATGTCGTAATGACTGCGTTCCAGATGCGAGGGCGGAGGCAGAATCACATCGGCGTGCCGAGTCGTTTCGTTTAGGTACATGTCCACGCTGACCATGAACTCCAAATCGTCCAAGGCTGCATCCATTTGCCGACTATTGGGAGTAGACAACACGGGGTTCCCGGCCACGGTGACTATTGCTCTCACTTGACCGACGCCCGCGGTGGTGATCTCCTCCGCCAACATTGCCACCGGGTATTCGCCTAGGGCTTCGGGAAATTTGCGCACCCGCGAGACTCCACGTCCAATGCGAAAGCCAGAGCCGCTTCCTCGCTTGCCACGCGTGGTGGAATTTCCGGTCGCGGGTAGGGGAAACAATACGCCACCCGGTCTGTCCAGGTTTCCGGTAATCGTATTGACCACATCAATCAGCCACGATGCCGTCGTACCGAACGACACCGCGGTGGTACCGATGCGACCGTAAACGAGAGCGCTTGGCGCATCATTAATTTCATGGGCAATGCGTCGAATCGTGTCGGCATCAATTCCGGTTGCGTGCTCGACCGCCTGGGCGGTAAATGGCGCAAGGGCCATCGGTAATCGATCGAATCCGTTGAGAAATTCGCGTACGTGATCGCCGGGGTCCGCAACACCATCGACCAACAATGTGTTGGCAATGGCGGCAAGCAGGAGCGCATCGGTTCCGGGTCGAATGGCAAGCCATTCGTCGGCTTCGTCGGCGGTTCGACTGCGGCGTGGATCGACCACCACCAACTTGCCGCCGCGCGCCCGCATCGCCTCCAGGCGACCCGGAAAGTCTGGCGCGGTGCACAGACTTCCATTCGAGGCATACGGGTTGGCCCCGAGCATCAAGATGTACTGGGTGCGATCCAAATCGGGAATCGCCACCGATAACGGGGTACCAAACATGTAACCGGATGCCACCTGCTTAGGTAACTGATCGACCGAGGAAGCGCTAAATCGTTGCCGTGAGCCGATGCCAAGCAGGAGCGTGCGGTTATAAATAAGCGACGCCAGATTGTGTGCGTTCGGGTTTCCCAAATATGTGGCGATTGACTCTCGACCGTATCTTTCGATGATCGCCGACAATCCTTCGGCCACGCGGTTCCATGCCTCTGACCACGTGGCTTCGACATGCACTCCGTTTCGCTTGATGAGCGGAAACTTCAATCGATCGGGGTCATCATGTAGTTGCTTGAGCGTGCTGCCCTTGGGGCAGATGAATCCGCGACTGAACACATCCTCGCGGTCGCCACGTATGCGTGTCACCACGTTGTCGGTAACCGTGATTTCGAGTCCGCAGGTTGCTTCGCACAACGGACAGGTGCGATAGGCGACTCGGTTGCCAGCTGTCATCTCACTACCTTGCATCTCACTACCTTGCATCTCACTACCATGTCACAATCGCCAGCACGGTTTAGAATTCGATCCGTGCGCCGCCTCTTTCCTCCACCCGATACGGCCGTAACGGTGGCCGAAACGTACGGGGTGCCTCGTCAGCGACACCCCGATGGTCGACCGTGGATCGGCTTGTGCATGGTGATGAGCATCGATGGTTCGACGGTGGTTAACGGCACCTCACAGGCACTTTCCGGACCTGCGGATCTCGATGTCTTGGTTGGCTTGCGTTCGCTGGCCGATGTCATCGTCGTTGGCGCATCCACCATTCGCCGGGAGGAATACGCAAAACCATCCAAGCCGGGCCTGACCGTCGGAGTAGTGACTCGGTCGGCAGACCTCGATCTGGAGACGGAACTGTTTCGCAGCGGTGCCGGTTTTCTCATCCTGCCCGAAGAAACTCCGGTTTCGAATCCTGCGGTGCGCTGCGTTCGCGCCGGCAAGGGCAGCGTTGATCTACCCGCGGCAATGAGGCAACTTGGTGGCACATTTGTTCAACTCGAGGGTGGCCCGACCCTGAATGCGTCGATGTTTGCTGCCGATCTGGTGGATGAAATCAACATCACAATTAGCCCACTGGTCGTTGGCGGCGACGGTCCCCGACTCACCGATAACGGTCCAGATTTGCACGGTCGATTTGCGGTTGCCCATGTCCTACACGATGAGGGATTTCTGTTCGTCCGTTATATACGGCGAACTCGGTGAAATTGCTAGATGCTCGTGGGTTGTTTCGTCGTGGCGTGCTTTTCGAGTAACGCGAGTTCGCGACGAAAGTCTGCGGCGTCGTCAAAATTTTTGTACACGCTGGCAAAACGCAGGTACGCCACCTCGTCAACTGCTCGCAGCTGATCCAACACTTCATGTCCGATCTGCGTACTTGTCACATCACCGCCGACAAGACGAAGATTGTCTTCCACCCGCTCGGCTACGGCCAGCAGTTCCTCTTCCGTAACCGGGCGTCCTTTGGCGGCAGCCTGTAGGCCGGCGATTACTTTGTTGCGGTCGAATGGCTCCTTGCTCCCGCTTCGCTTGATAACGCTCAGCAGCACTTCTTCGAGTCGCTCATAGGTTGTAAACCGGTGGGAACACTGAGTGCAACTGCGCCGACGGCGAATCGCCGCGCCTTCTTCCGAAACGCGGGAGTCGATGACTTTGGTGTCATCAAATAGACAACTCGGGCAACGCACCGCAGTCAGAGTACACCCCGTTGTCAATAAAATTATTTCGGCGCGAGCTCAGTTGCCTGAATTAAGGCAAGCGAACTTCTTGACCGGCAACGATTTCGACGCCGTTCATTGCCACTAATTGATCAACCAGCCCCGTAATACTTCCGACTGGCACGATTCGACGGGCAATCGCCCACAGGGTGTCTCCCGGTTGGGCAATCACAACTTGTGGCGTGGATGGTTGCCCTGCCGGATTTTGCTCGGCCCGGGCCGAGCCACCAAAAATGGTGACCAGTCCGAGAATCGACCCGCCGAGTAGGACCACGGCGATCATTGCTGCGACCAGTCGCCGACGACGGTAGACCTTGGCCGAGACATGGGGGGTTGCCTGATGGCTGGTTCCATTGGAGACGACCAGGCGCAGGTGGGAGCGGCGACCCCGTGGAGCG
>JBKJXI010000184.1:0-3514 GCA_046716325.1 Ilumatobacteraceae bacterium
AATTGACCCAGGCGGGCTATGAAGTAGAAGGAGTCAGCGATGGCGTGGCGGCGCTCAAATCGATCGAGTCCAATCCGCCGAGGTTGGCAATCCTTGACTTCATGATGTCTGGGTTATCGGGATTGCATGTATTGCGCAGAGAGCGGGCCATCGAGGCGACCAAAGATCTGGATGTGATCCTACTTACAGGTCGACCGGGCGAGTCCGATGTCGACGCCGCATTTGCCACCGGAGCCAATGACTACATTACAAAGCCAGTCAGTCCGCGCGAATTATTACACCGAGTCAATGTGCTGCTCGCCCGCGGCAACAAGTGAGCGTCGGTCGACTCCTAACGCTAACTATCGTCGTTGTAGTTACTTTCTGTCTGTTGGCGGTGGCAGTAATCGTCATTGCCAAGATCCATCGTCGTCGAGTTGGTGAAAAGTCTTGGCACATGCTCTTGGCTTATCGACGCGAGCTCATTGCAATTGCATCCGACGAAGACGAAGATGGTGAAGCCAAATCGGTGTTGAACGCGGTGCCGATGCAAATTTGGGAGGAGATCCGACCTAGCGTGATCGGCTTTCTCCCCAAGGTTCGAGGTACAGCGGCAGAGGACCTGAGTGAGCTCTTGCGCTCGCGCGGAGAGATAAGTCGGGCTATACAGCTGCTGACCTCGCGGTCGGGAGTTCGGCGGGCTCGCGCAGCGTACCTGCTCGGCCTAGTCCGAGATCGAGAACTTGCCTCGCTTCTCATTCCGCTACTCGCGGACCGTGATCCCGATGTTCGTTTTGTCGCGGCTCGTTCGCTCGGCGTCATTGGGGCGACATCGGCGGCCGAGGGCATTCTTCAGGCGCTACGCACGACTCGCCGACGGATTGGCCTACCGGCGTGGGTCGCTGTCGACGCCCTGTTGGGGATGGGTGTAGAGATCGCTCCCGCGATCGAAATTGGCTTGACTTCCGGCAATGCGGCAGTGAGAAACGTATGCGCCCAAGTTGCTGGACATGGCACGATTTTCTCCGCGGCACCGCAGTTATCCAATCTGCTTGCCACGGCGAGCGAGGGTGAAGTACGGGCGAGTGCGGCAATGGCGCTCGGTCGAATCGGTGGCGCCAGCGAGGCCGTCGCTCTGGCGCGGAATACGAATTCATCGGAGGCTGCGGAGTTGAGACGAACCTGTGCAATCGCCCTTGGCGTCCTGGGTCGACAGGAGAGTCTGGACACTTTGGTGGAACTTCTAGGCGATGATGACCGCAGACTGGCGCAATTGGCCGCAGACTCGCTCGTTCAGTTTGGTGAAATTGGAATCGCCAAACTCACCGCCGTTGCGCTCGGCGATTCGCCAACTGCTCGTGCTGCCCGTGGTGCAATCGATCTGGCCAGATTACGCGGACAAATCATGCCATTGGATGGCGGTTCGTAATGTTTTGGACCGACATTCTTGACTTCGCGCGGCAGAGCCTCGCAACTGGGCTAGATGTTGTCGCCATTCCGGTGCTCATCTATTTCGTAGTCACCAACACCTCATTGATGTTGCTGATAGGCATTGCGGCTTGGGGATTTGCTAGCCACCAACGCCGCAAGGACTTTGCCGGACGCGAAGAAACCATGACCAGCCAATTACTGCAGGGAGTCTCGATCGTCGTGCCGTCCTACAACGAGGAGGCCGTAATTGTCACGTCGGTACAGGCAATGTTGTCGCTCGAGTATCCACGGCACGAAGTTATCGTCATCGACGATGGAAGCACTGATGGAACGTTCGAAAAACTACGAGAAGCATTCGATCTCGTGCTCGTTGAGCGCGAGATTCCATCCGACATACCGACTTGGGGAGCGTTGCACGATGTGCACATACCCCGAAATGGTCGCACTCGATTGGTCGTGGTCCGCAAGGAAAACTCCGGGAAAACCGATTCGGTAAGTGTCGGAATCAACGCCGCGGTTGAACCGTTGGTGGTATGCGTCGACGCCGACTCAATCCTCGATCCGAGCGCTCTGATCGCAGTCACAAAACCATTTGCCGATGATCCCATTCGGGTCGTCGCAACCGGTGGTGTCATTCGCGCCGCCAACAGTTGCAGCGTCGTTGCCGGTCGAATAGTCGAGGTGAACCTGGACAAGCGTTGGATCGTACGAATCCAAGCGGTCGAGTATCTGCGGGCATTCCTATTTGGACGCGCCGGTTGGTCGGGGTTCGGAGCTTTAATTCTTATCAGCGGCGCTTTTGCCGTTTTCCGCCGCGACGTTCTAGTCGAAGTTGGCGGACTCGATCCGGAGAGCATCGGCGAGGACTTTGAAATCGTGATGCGTATCCATCGATACATGATCGACAATCATCGCGACTATCGCGTCCAGTTCGTTGCGGAACCGGTGTCGTGGACAGAGGTGCCGATAAGCACGAAGGTGCTACGGGTGCAACGCAAGAGGTGGCATCGCGGACTATGGGAGACGTTGTGGAAGTACCGCGGCATGTTGTTCAATCCTCGCTACGGAAGAATTGGGATGGTGGCCCTGCCATATTTCTGGCTGTTCGAGCTGATCGCACCGCTTCTGGAACTGGTTGGGCTAGTGGTCATTGTCCTCGGTATCTCTCTTGGAGTAACGAGCGCAAACTATGTTCTGATGTTTATGGCCGTGGCCTATGGCTATGCGGTTTTAGTTACCTTGTTTGCCTTGGCGATGGAAGAGTTGACCTTCCACAAGTACTCTCGCTGGTCGGACTTGAATGCGCTAGTCGTTGCATCCGTGCTTGAAAATATCGGCTATCGGCAGGCCACGGCGTGGTGGCGCCTAGAGGGCTGGTGGGCAAGTATGCGCGGCAAGAAGCAGGTCTGGGGAACGATGACCAGACAGGGGTTCAACGAGTAGAAGAACGACGGAGCGCTAATCCCGCTGCAATTCCCACCAATTCGGTGAGAGCCAGTGCATATGCCGTAACTGTAAATATCTGTCCCCAGCCATCGTTCGGTATATGCGCAAGCTGATCTGGGCTGTCAATCGTGAAGTGATTGACGACTCCAAATATCAGCGATGCCAACAACGCCAGGACCAATACCGTCGCACCTCGGCGCGGATGACCACGCCAGATAATCGCGGCCGCTACCGCCGGAGCAATAACTATGACCACTAGTGCATATGTACTTTGAAAATTGGAGAGGGTCACGTCGATTTGTCGATGTGCCTGATTATGGACGAAGGCCACGGCGGTATGGATCGCGACCACCCACAGGCAGGCTTGCCGATATTTTTTCATAGTCATAACTTACTTAATACGGTTCCTTTGCTGCGGATCCATATGCCAACTGGGTCAACGCTCAATCCGACGTTGCATCGAAGCGAGTCCGAACATTTCGATTCATCCACGGGTCACGGTAGCCACACCTACATTACGATCGCCGCAGGAGGTATCAGTCATGCCATTACTTCGCGTACACAATTTTGCGATTTCGGTTGATGGGTATGCGGCCGGCCCAAATCAAGGACTTGAAAATCCTCTTGGTATTGGGGGGATGAAGTTACACGATTGGGT
>JBKJXI010000185.1:0-5329 GCA_046716325.1 Ilumatobacteraceae bacterium
ATCTTCGGTGAGGAACATGGAATGAGCGGATCCGACAACGCCGAATTTCAATGGATCATCGACCCAATCGACGGCACCACTAATTTCGTTCGCGGAGTTCCCGTGTGGGGCTCGCTGATCGCTCTCGTTCGCAACGAGATTCCCGTGTTGGGAATGGTCTCGGCTCCGGCGCTCGGCTGCCGTTGGTGGGCCGCCACCGGGACTGGCGCGTTTTGCAATGGCTCGCCGATTCGGGTGAGTTCGGTCCCGATGCTTCGTGAAGCACATGTCAGCCTTACTCCGAATACCGGATGGGCGGCCATCGGACGCTTGTCGGCACTTGAGCAATTGCAACGCGACGCACTACGCACTCGCGGCTTTGGCGACTTTTGGCAACACATGCTCGTGGCCCAGGGTGCAATCGATGTGGCGATAGACGCAATTGGCTTACAGCCCTATGACATAGCGGCGATTTACCCGATAGTTCAGGAAGCGGGCGGTCGAATAACGGACCGACACGGGAAGATCAATTGGCGCGCCAAGAGTTTGATCTCGTCAAACGATTTGCTTCACGATGAGGTGATCACGCGCCTTGGTTAGGTGTTAGATACGCGCAATTGTTGCCAGAAGATGCGCGCCGCGACCGCCACAAGCAGAATTCCAAACAATACATTGGATACCGTGTCGGAAAGCTCGGCGGATACATAACTGCCGGAGATTGCCGAGAGTATTCCGGCAACACCGATCATCATCGCCGCCGAGAGATCAACATTCTTCGCCGACCGATTTCTGATTGTGCCCATGATTGCTGCCGGCACGATGACCGCGATCGAAGTCCCTTTGGCGATCACCGAGGGAATTCCAAATAGCACGATCATCGCCGGCACCAATACAATTCCTCCGCCCACGCCCAATAATCCGGCGAGTGCCCCGGCAGCAAGACCGATCGCAATGAGCGCGAGTACAACCGACACGCTTACGTCGTCTCGACCATTTCCCTGCGTGGCGATGAAGAGTCGAATTGCGGAGGCGATCAGTACCGTGGCGAAAGTCAGTGCCAACGTACGCTTCGAAGTCACCGCAAGTAGTTGAGTACCGACGACTGAGCCAACAATGGCACCGCACGAAAGCCAAAATGCCACCGGCCAATCTACGTATTGATGACCCCAATAGGTGATCAAACTGGCTAGCGCGATTGGCACAATCGCCGCCAGCGAAGTGCCGTGGGCCAAGCGTTGATCCATCCGTGCAAAAATTGTTAGGCCGGGAACGACAAGAATTCCTCCACCAACTCCAAATACCCCGGAGAGAAATCCAGCAATAATTCCAATGGAAACAAGCGTCCAAATGCGTCGAGCCCGATTAGTCAATAGATGTGTCGTTTCGATTGCTCATGGGATCAGCTGCGGATCTTGGCTAGCAGTCCACTTATCCGTCGTGCGGCCCCACGTGGCATCACCGACGACACAGTGCTGAGGCCCTTGTACAGAGCGCCCGGAACGGCAAGCGCATCGCCCTTGGCAACGGCATCAAGGCCGGCCTTTGCCACCTCTCGCGGTTGGAGCCACACAAATTCGGGAAATCTGGTCTCCAGTCCAGAAGTATTCGACACCTGTTGAAACTCGGTGCGCGTAAGTCCGGGGCACAGGGCCGTGACGTGAATTTCGGTGCCGCGTACCTCCTCGTGCAGTGCCTCGGTAAAACTCGTGACATAGGCCTTGGTGGCCGCATACACGGCAAGACCGGGGCTCGGCTTAAAAATTGCCACGCTCGACACGTTGATGATATACCCACGACTCCGACCGAGCATGAATCGCACGGCTGCGTGCGATATACGCGTCAGGGCCAACACATTGAGGCGAATCTCGCGACTCAGTCGATCGATATCCAAATCGGAAACGGGTCCAGAGGTACCGAACCCGGCATTGTTCACCACCAAGTCAATCGGCAACTTGGATTCATCGGAAATGCGTCGCTCCACCAATCCAACACCGGCATCCGTGGAGAGATCCGCAACTATTACTTCGACATTGGAATACTTTGCCGCCAACGCCTCTAGACGAGCACCCCTCCGAGCCACGACAACTAACGGAACATGCGACTCGCCAAGTACGTGCGCGAACTCTTCACCGATACCACTCGAAGCTCCCGTGATCAGTCCACACGTGAACGGAGAGGTCTCGCTCACGGCAACATGCTTAGTGTGCCGAAGTGCGACTTTCGGCGAGCCCGCCGGCAGCGGCGAGTCGCGCATGGGATCGCCTAAGCGCGGATTCCACAGTCGCGTCATGTTCACTTCGCATCGCTTCCTCTGCTCGCGATTGAGCCCGCCGAGCGCGTTCGATATCGATGTCGGCGGACAATTCAGCCGCATCCGACAAGATCGTCACATGATCGGGCGCAACTTCGACAAATCCGCCGTGCACGGCTAGATCTTGAACCGTCCCGTCAACCAGATAGATCCGAGTGTGATTCTCCACCAAGGCGCCCAAAAAAGAGGCGTGACCCGGCAGGAAGGCGATCTCTCCGCCATCCACGGTGCGCGTGATGACTTGACGCGCTTCCCCGGAAAACAGCACACGCTCGGGCGAAACCACTTCCACGCGAAGCGTGCCCGACTCGGCCATTACGAAGCCGATTCCTGCAGGGTCTTCGCCTTGGCCAAGACTTGCTCGACTCCACCGACATTGAGGAACGCCTGTTCTGGAATTTCGTCCAGGTCTCCCTTGATAATCGCCTCAAAGCTCTCCACCGTCTCGGCGGTCTTTACGTACTCGCCCTTGACGCCGGTGAATACCTCGGCAACGAACAGAGGCTGGGACAGGAATTTTTGCACCTTGCGGGCTCGGGAGACGGTGAGGCGATCCTCCTCGGAGAGCTCATCTAGCCCCAAAATTGCGATGATGTCCTGTAGTTCCTTGTAGCGCTGAAGAATTTCCTGCACGCGACGCGCGACATTGTAGTGACGCTCACCTACCACCTCGGTCGACAGAATCGTTGACGTCGAGGCCAATGGATCGACCGCTGGATAGATTCCAAGCGAGGCAATCTGTCGCGACAGTTCGGTAGTGGCATCCAAGAATGTGAACGTTGTGAACGGAGCCGGGTCGGTGTAGTCATCGGCCGGCACATACACCGCTTGAAGCGACGTGATCGAACGACCGCGTGTCGAGGTGATGCGTTCCTGCAACTGACCCATTTCGTCGGCGAGCGTTGGCTGGTAGCCCACCGCCGACGGCATGCGACCGAGCAAGGTCGAAACTTCGGATCCGGCCTGAACGAAACGGAATATGTTGTCGACAAACAACAACACGTCTTGGTTCTTGACATCGCGGAAGTATTCGGCCATGGTCAGGGCTGATAATGCAACTCGCAATCGCACGCCGGGCGGTTCGTCTATTTGGCCGAACACAAGCGCGGCCTTTTCGAATACTCCCGACTCTTGCATCTCGAGGAGCAGGTCGGTCCCTTCACGGGTGCGCTCGCCCACGCCGGCGAACACCGACACACCGCCGTGATTCGACGCCACGCGATTAATCATTTCGGTGATGAGAATTGTCTTACCGACTCCAGCTCCCCCGAACAAACCAATCTTGCCACCCGCCAGATACGGAGTGAGCAGGTCGATGACCTTGATTCCGGTCTCAAACATACGGATCGACGGTTCAAGCGTGTCGAACGCCGGTGCCGGACGATGAATTTCCCATCGCTCGGCATCTTTGAATTCTGCGTTGTCGCCATCCAAGCAGTCGCCCCAAACGTTCCACACATGCCCAAGGGTGATGTCTCCGACCGGAACGGTGATCCCGCGGCCGGTATCTCGAACCGTCGTGCCGCGGCGCAATCCGTCGGTCGGCTTCATGCACACCGCGCGTACACGGCTTTGACCGATCTGCTGAGCGACCTCGGCGAGGATCACATTCGGCTTGCCATCGACCGTCACCGTGAACTCGAGTGCGCGATTGAGCTCGGGAAGTGACCCGCGGGGAAATTCGACGTCGATGACCGGGCCGGCGATTGCTACGACCCGACCATCTTTGCGCTCGGTCGCTGTGCTGACTGTGGCTGTGCTCATGATGTGCTCCTGTTTCTATGACTAGCTACGAGAACCGAGAGCCTCGGCTCCACCAACGATTTCCATGATTTCGGTGGTAATCGAATCCTGGCGGGCCCGATTCATGATCCGCGAGAGGCTTTTAATAATTTCGTCGGCATTATCGGTTGCCGATTTCATCGCCCGCTGCCGAAATGCATGCTCGCTCGCCGCTGCATTGAGAAGCGCGGCATACACGCGAGCCTCGACATAGCGAGGCAGCAGCGAATTAAGGATGACCTCCGGTTCTGGCTCGAACTCGTAACCACCGGCGGCCGAACTCGGTTTCCCGTCACCACCCTCGACAACTTGCGCTTCCAGCGGGACCAGTGGCCGCCGCACGACTTCCTGATTACCGGAAGACACGAACCGGGTGTACACGAGTTCGACCCGATCCACATCGCCCGATAGAAACAACTCGGTGACGAACTCGCCAATGCGCTTGGCATCGGCATAACTTGGCGCGTCAGAAAATCCGGAGAAGCCATTGGTTATTTTGTAGCCGCGAAAGCGAAAGAAGGATGCCGCCTTTCGACCGACGGGCACGACGACGTAATCCGTGCCAGCTAGCACATCTGCTTTGATTTCGCCCTCGGTGGCTCGCAGGACGCCAGCGTTGTATCCGCCACACATTCCCCGGTCCGCGGTGATGGCGACATAACACGCGGTTCGAATGTTTTCACGCTGCTTGAGAAACACGGAGGAACTCACCGCGCCGCCGGCGGCGAGATCCTTGACCACTTCCGTGATCCGTTCGCTGTAGGGAACCGCGGCGGTCACTCTCTGCTGAGCCTTGACGATGCGCGAGGCGGCGATGAGCTCCATCGCCCGAGTGATCTTCTTTGTCGCCTGCACGGAGCGAATTCGTCCGCGCAGAATGCGCTCTTGTCCACCGGCCATGAGAGTCTTACTCCGTCGCCAAGGTCTTTGCACTTGCGGCGTCGCCGACTTCTCCGGCATCCGTACGCGTTGGATCGGCCGTGGTCAAAGTAGTCGTGGCGACGAATGACTGTTTGAAAGCCATGACAATGTCACCCAAGTCTTTTGGCACGTCGGCCTTGGGCTCCTGTCGAATTCCGGCGAGCACCGAGGAGTGGCGAGAACGCATGTGTTCGAGGAGCTCGATTTCAAATCGACGAATGTCGCTCACCGCAATGTCATCGAGATAGCCCTTGGTCCCGGAAAAAATTGAAACGACCTGCTCTTCCACCGGCATCGGGCTGTTCAACGGCTGCTTGAGCAATTCGACAAGTCGGT
>JBKJXI010000186.1:0-3059 GCA_046716325.1 Ilumatobacteraceae bacterium
CTGCAGCTTCGATCGCTAATTCGTCGACGTTATTGGTACCAAAAGTCTCGATCAAGATGCTGATCGGATGTGCCATGCCAATGGCATACGCAACCTGCACCTCGCAACGCTGCGCCGCGCCGGAACCAACGACGTGCTTGGCCACCCAACGGGCGGCGTAAGCGGCAGAGCGATCGACCTTGGAAGGGTCTTTACCGCTAAAGGCTCCACCGCCATGGCGACCCATGCCGCCGTAGGTGTCAACAATGATCTTGCGACCGGTCAGGCCAGTATCGGCGTGTGGTCCGCCCTTCACAAATTCGCCCGTCGGGTTGATGTGCACCGCAAATTTGTCATTGGCAAATTGCGCGGGTATGACGGGACGAATCACCTGCTCGATGAGGTCGGGGCGAATGACGGTGTCGCGCGGAGTTCCCTCGGCATGCTGAGTGGAGATGAGCACGGTGGTGAGACGCACGGGCTTTCCGTCTTCGTAATCAAATGTCACCTGTGTCTTGCCATCTGGACGCAAGTATGGAATGGAACCCGACTTGCGCACGTCGGCAAGTTTCTCTGCCATCCGATGGGCGAGCCAGATCGGCAACGGCATCAGTTCGGCGGTCTCGTTGCACGCATAGCCGAACATCATCCCCTGGTCGCCGGCTCCCTGGCTGTTGAGTTTGTCTTCACCGCTTGTGCCGCTGCGAGTTTCTTCGCTCGTGTCGACACCTTGGGCGATGTTTGGACTCTGCTCGTCGATCGACACAATCACTCCGCAGGTATTGCCATCAAATCCGTACAGCGCGTTGTCGTAGCCGATGTCCTTGATCACTTCGCGAGCGATCCGCGGAATGTCGACATATGCGGTCGTCGTAATCTCCCCCGCCACCACACACAGGCCCGTTGTGAGCATTGTCTCGCAGGCCACACGACCCTGCGGGTCTTCGCTCAGAATCGCATCGAGCACGGCGTCCGAAATCTGATCGGCCATTTTGTCGGGATGCCCTTCGGTGACGCTCTCAGACGTGAAGGTGAAATTTCTCACTTGGGCTCCTCTAGCTGGCTATTGCGAATCCGCACCACACTATCCAATACCTCTCGCGCTACGAGTCGCTTATCGGTGAGGGGCACCGCGCGAGGCGGACCGTCTCGAAACACAAGAGTCACCGCATTGGTGTCGTGGCCAAAACCGACGCCCGGATCTGCCACATTGTTGGCGACAATCAGATCAACATTTTTGAGTTTCAATTTGGTTTGGGCGTGTTCAATCAAATTTTCTGTCTCGGCGGCAAAACCGACGAGTACTTGACCGTGTCGCTTGGTGGCACCAAGTCCGGCCAAAATATCTGGGGTTGCTTCGAGTTCGAGTGTTTCGAGCGCGGCAATTCGTCCGCTGACGGGGTCCTTCTTTAGCTTGTCGAGCACTCGTTGCTTCGGTCGCACATCGGCCACGGCGGCGGCCATGACGATGACATCTGCACTCTTGGCCACACGATCCACCGCTTCGTGCATTTGTTGGGCGGTCTCCACCATCACGATGTCAACGCCGTACGGAAGGCTTCGCTCGACCGTGCTAATGAGGGTCACCTTGGCGCCGCGAATTGCGGCTTCGGCGGCGATGGCGTATCCCTGTTTCCCGGTTGATCGATTGGCGATAACTCGCACCGCGTCGATGGGCTCGCGGGTTCCTCCGGCGGTGACCACCACGTGGGTGCCGTACAGATCTCCCGGCGTCAGCAATTGCACAATCTGATCAAATATCACCGTTGGATCGGCAAGCCGTCCAACCCCGACATCGCCTCCGGCGAGTCGACCGGTTGCGGGTTCGACGATGTAGACGCCTCGCTGGCGCAGCGTCGCAATATTTTCCTGCACGGCAGGGTGTTCCCACATTTCGGTGTGCATGGCCGGGCAAACCATCACCGGCGCTCGGGTCGCTAATAGCGTCGCGGTGAGAAGATCGGAGGAAATTCCTGCGGCATAGGCGCCGACGACTCGGGCGGTCGCAGGGACGACTATCACCAAGTCGGCGAGTTGGCCAAGGCGAGTATGTGGAATCGGATCTGTTTCGTCCCACAACGAAGTGTGCACAGACTCTGACGCGAGGGCCGACAGTGTGGCTTTGCCGATGAAATGCTCGGCGTCACTCGTCATGATCGGCGCAACATATGCGCCCGCGTCGATCAACAGACGACACAGTTCAACCGACTTGTAGGCCGCAATGCCACCAGAAATACCTAGAACGATGTGCTTGCCGGTAAGCGCGCTCATCGCAGATTCAGGATAGTTACAGCGTCGGCTCGTCTGCTTCGACGACTGGCTCGGCGACTAGTTCGACGACGGGTTCGGCAACCGCTGTCACCGATTCGCCAAACACTGCGACTACATCGGAAGCGGCTTCGTCGAGAATCTCGGTGTCCTCTTCGGCCTCTAATTCCTCGTACACGGCCATTGGCACGCTCTTAATTTTGTCGGCGGCGATCTCTTCAAAACTGATCGACAGAGGTTTGCGTGACGTAGAGCTCACCTGTGGCGGCACCATGCTGCCCAATCCCTCACCCAATTGGTTGAAGTATGAATTGATCTCGCGAGCCCGACGCGCCGACAGGGTGACGAGCGCGAATTTTGAGGCTGTGCGATCCATCAACGATTCGATGGGGGGATTCATCATTGTGTCTTCACTTGCCACGTGGGATCTCCTCTATAAGCCGACCGTGAATTCTACCGTTATCCCAGCGATTTCAGCGTCCTCGGCGTGCCCGTTCCCGGTTGATGAGAACCAACATCTCGTCGATGGTGAGGGCCAGATCATCATTCACCAGCACAAAGTCGGCAAGCGCCATGCCAATGGGCTCCTCTTCCTCGGCTTTACGCAAGCGTTGCGCGATTCGTTGCTCTGGGTCACCGCGACCGACCAAGCGTTTCTTTTGCTCCTCGCGACTCGGCGGTAAGACAAACAACAGCAACGCGTCCGCATGCTGGCTCTTGACCTGGCGAGCGCCGTCGACTTCGAGCTCCAAGACAATGTCTCGACCATCGGGCGCCTGTGGCGTTGGGGTTCCGTACAAATTTCCGAGAAA
>JBKJXI010000187.1:0-3345 GCA_046716325.1 Ilumatobacteraceae bacterium
TTTCAGCTGCCTCTTAGCGAAATAATCCATGATGTACCTGTTGTGCCTGTCGTGCCTGTTCTGCATCTTGTGCCGGTTGTCCCGGTTGTGCCTGTCGTGCCGGTCGTGCCGGTTGTGCCTGTTGTGCCGGTTGTCCCAGTTGTCCCGGTTGTGCCGGCGAGAGCAGATATTGCGGTCCCCCAGCCTCGTGCGTTTAATCCGACCCCGGCTCAGGATTTTATGGGAAAAATGCGCAGTGCTTTTGGTCGGTTGGTCCAACCACCGAAAGTGGATATGTCACCAAAGGCAAAGGTAGTGGCTCCGAAGACGAAAGAAGGTTCGCTAAAGGCGAATCGTGAATTCGTACTTTTGGTTCACGGTCCAGAGTCGAAAGCATCCGCGAATGTGCCGACCACGTCGAATACTCCTGTGACGAAGGACATCGTCAAGGAGTCGCCTATTTCGGCGATGGCGAAAAAGGGACTCAGCGCCATCAGCAAGTGGGCAAGGAATTTGAAAGTCGAAGTTGACACTCCCGCAGTTGAAACAGATACGCCGACCATTCCGGCACCGGAGCACGGCGTCTCGGCGATGAATAATGACGGCAAGCTTGTCGACAAGACACGCGACTCCCGCGGACGTCAAGTCCGCATGCCAAAGCCGGCTCATACTCCCGCGGTCCCCGCCGCGCACCTTGATCTGTCCACTGTTGATGAATTTGCGCCAACTAAGCCAACCGAACCCAATTTTTTCAAGTTGGCCGCCATTCACGAAAGCGTGGATAAGGCGCGCGACACAATTGGTCGACGAGTTCGAAAGTCAGTAATTGCTGTTATCGGGCTTCTCATCATTGTGGCTTCGATCGACGGCTACGCGGTGTCGGTCGTAACGCGACAGTCAAATCGGCTTGAAACAGAGTATCGAGAAATGATTGCCGCCAACGAAAGTGTTCTGGTGAGTGCCGTGGCCAGCGATTTGGCGATCCGTTCATTTCTCCTGTCGGGAGACCGTTCCTTCATCGACAAGTTTGAAGCAGCGAGACCTCAATTGGTTGAAGCCATCGCCGATCTTCAGCGCGTCGCAGTCAAAGTAGGGGATCAGGGCCTGCTTCAGCTGGCGGACAATAGTTCAGTTATCGTCCAACTTTGGTTGAGCACATTCGTGGATCGCACGTTGGTAATTGCCTCAGCCGATACCCCGCGAGGTGACCAACTCGCCGGAGCAGAATTAATCAATAATCTGCGAGTCGCGAGCACCAGAATCGCCGACTACATCTCCGACGTCAATGACAAAGCGGTCATTGTGGCGAATCGAGTTAGACGTCAAACGATTGTCATTGCCGCTTTGGTGCTTGTCATTTCCTTTCTAGTGATTGCTGTCTTACTTGTGCTCGGTGGTTCGGACATTTCATTTCCTCTTATCAATTTGAGTCATGTAGTTAATCGGATCTATCGTGGCGAAAATAAGGCTCGTGCCGACGAAACTGCCGGACCCGCCGAAATCCGGGCTGTGTCGCGTGCGGTCAATGAACTCGCTTATCAACAGGAAACCGCGCACGAATGGGTTACACAATTCAATCTGTCCAAATCAAACTTCCTCAACACGGTCAATCACGAACTTCGCACTCCACTTACATCAATCACCGGATATTCGGAACTCCTCGGCGAAGACAGTCAGCTCACTCACAGCGAACGCAGTCGAATGGCCGCCATTATCAACCGCAACGCATTCCGACTGAATGATTTGATCGACAACATGCTCACGGTGCTGCGGATCGATTCAATGGAAGTGCGGTTCAAAATGTCCACGTTTGACATTCGTAGTGTCGTCAATGAATCCATTGAAAGCTTCCGCGCGTTAGCTGACTCGCGCGAGCAGACAATTGTTGCTGATCTCGGGGATGAACCATTTACAGTTTGGGCGGATGAAAATGAGATTCTTCGCGTTATTAGCAATCTCATTTCAAACGCATTGAAGTTCAGCAATTCTGGCGGTCAAATAGAAGTATCGGCGCGATCGGTCGTGGCCGCCTCTGGCAAACACGAAGTAGCCGTGACCGTATCTGACACCGGTATTGGAATTGTTGATGCGGAACTTCAGTATGTGGGCAGCCGTTTCTACCGCTCGAGCAACGCTATTGCCGCAGCGATACCTGGGACTGGAATTGGACTCATGATCGTTGGATTCATCGTTCATGAACACGGCGGGTCTTGGTCATTGGTATCGACGGAAAATGCTGGTACACGGGCGGAAGTCAGACTGCCTCTTGCCCCCGCTTCGGTTTCTTCGGCTCATTCAGTGAGTTCGTCGCCTGTCGTTGGCAACTAGGGCTTGCGATGCCAGAAGTGGAGCGAACTGATCCGGGAGGTGACGACTTCTCGCTAAGCAACGGTCAAAGAATTGCTGTTGGTCTGCTTATCTTCTCCGTGATCTCGCTTGTCGTCGTGTTGTTCGCCGAAATAAAAGATGTGGGTAGACACGTCGCCTTGCTCGTGTCTCTCGGAGCCATTTTTCTCCTGAATATCTACCTTCGCTATACCCGAATCCGTGACTTCCGCCTGGTGCGACTGAGATTAGACGACGAACGCACGAAGCTGGCTGACGCGACCCTCACTCTGCAGAAGTTTGACGACGACCTGCAGATCCGTTTGGATCAAGAGCGCACGGGACAGCGAGAGCGTGAGTGGCTAGAAAATGCAGTCCGCTCGATTACTTCGCAGTTCGCAGGTACCCTCGTATCGGACAGAGTAACCGAACTCGCGGCAGAAGGTCTGGGTAAAGAGTTATCGGTCGACAGCGTGATCTGCTATACATTCGATGAAGAGCTTTGGCCCGGATTTGTCACACAGTGGCATCGACTACCTGAACAGTCGTTCGACGGGGCCATAATTCCAAAGTTTGAAAAGGAACTCTCCGTAATGGTTCAGGACCTGTGGAATCGGAACAGCGTATTGACGGTGAGTGATTCTCATCTGATTGATGTTTCAACGCGACCAATCCCGGATGCCACCGAGATTGCCAAGGAGTTAGCTCGAAGCTGGGCCATAGCGCCGGTTGCCAACGGATCTACCGTACTCGGGTTTATATCCGTCATGATGAAGGACGAGGTCCGTGAGTGGTCCGCGATCGAGATCTCGCTGATGAAAAAGATCGCCTCGGAAGCGGCCAGTGCCAGCGTTCACGCGCGAATCTTTAATCAGTCGATGGAGATTGCGGCTAATGATGCTGAAGTTGAGCGTCTTGTTGAGTTGGGGAGGGTGAAGAATAGTTTTATTGAGAATATGAATCATGAGTTGCGGACTCCGTTGACGTCGATTATTGGTTATTTGGAAGTGATTATGGATGATGTGGATGGGGATGCGGAGC